>CAMLSW010000020.1 GCA_946484195.1 uncultured Clostridia bacterium | reverse complement strand
CTTGCTTGAATTTGAAATTTTATTATGCTGTATTAAAAATTTTATTTTTCAAAAATTTTTTAAGTTGAGATTTAAACATTGTTACACTTTTCTACAGGTTATTGTCTTTTGAATAAATCGAATTTTCATAGAAGCTGACACATTATTTAACTTAAATTAAATAAAAAATGCAATATTTAGCGAAAATATTGCATTTTTTTAATAAAAATCAAATTTTTTATTGTTTTTAACGTCAAATTAATAAAATTTCTTAAAATTATTGTTAATTTTTTATTTTGATAACTTACTCAATATATCTCGCGCTGAGATGAGCCCTGTTGCAGCAGCAACTACAATATTTCCTGCCTTGCCTGCACCATCGCCTATGAAGTAAAGGTTTTTATCTTTGATTTTAAAGTTATTGTCGGTTTCTATCTCGTTTGAGAAGAATTTAATTTCAGGTCCGTATAGAAGCGTTTCGCCATTGTTGACACCAGGAATGATTTTATCGAGTTGCTCTAAGCCCTCCAAAATATTTGTAATAATTCTATAAGGAAGTACAAGTGCCAAATCGCCAGCGACACAGTCTTTTAGCGTAGGTTCAATGAAACCCTTGTTAATTCTATGCCACTCACTACGCCTTCCGCTACGCAAATCTTTTAGAGTTTGTATGATAGGCTTGTTATCTCCAAGCACGTTTGCAATACGCGCGATGGACTCGCCATACTCACGGGTGTTGGTCACTGGCTGGGTGAGGGTAACTTTGCTAATGAAGGCGAAGTTAGAGTTGTTTGATTTTTGATTTTTAAGTGCGTGACCATTTACACATATGTATCCATAATAATTTTCTTTGGCAACATAACCGCCAGGGTTTGTACAAAAAGTTCTTATCTCATCACCATAGGTCTTGGTTTTTATAAATATCGTAGGGTCATAAATTACATCGGTTATACTTTGCAAAACTTCCTTTCTCACTTCAACTCTCACACCAATCTCAATGCTTTGGCTAAAGTAAGGTATTTTATGCCTATCAAGTAGCTCTTGAAGCCAGCCTGCGCCCGTTCGTCC
The DNA here is from genome assembly GCA_946484195.1 of uncultured Clostridia bacterium. Classification (GTDB taxonomy): domain Bacteria; phylum Bacillota; class Clostridia; order Christensenellales; family UBA1242; genus Caccovivens. The sequence goes on along the minus strand of CAMLSW010000020.1, from coordinate 20,865 downwards.
GGGTGCAACTATGACATATTTGGATTGCAGTGTATGCTTTTCACCATCCTTATAATAGGTGAGAGTACTTTGGCTGTCGTCACTGTCAATATCATCAACGCGTCCGCTTTCAATTATATCGACACCATTATTCTTTAGATAATTGGTAAAATCATCAATATATTTAGGTAGCATATCAGAGCCAAGATGCTTTTGCTTTATTAAAAGTAGTCTTGCACCTTTAACAGTGACATCTCTTCTTATTTCTTCACTTTTTTCGGTGTTTTTAGGATAGACTTCAGAGTCCATTCCGAATTTGTTAAAGATTTGCTCAGTGTCGTCAATATTCTTGTATGCTTCACTTTCTGACATATATTTAAAAAGGTCACTTTTGCCAAGTTTTGGTATAAAGTTGAGCTTGCCGTCACTAAAAGTGCCAGCGCCACCAAACCCAGAAAGTATGTTGCAAGGTTGACAATTAACACATTTGCCTGTCTTTTTCATAGGGCAAACTCTGTTTTTTGCAAGCCTGCCTTGGTCGATAAGGCATATTTTTAAATCTTTATTTTTTTCAATAAGTTCATAGGCGCTAAATAGCCCAGCAGGTCCAGCGCCAACAATGATTACATCATAATCCATAGTTCCCTCTTTAAGTGTTATATTAAAACCACATAATAAGAGTACCAAAAATCACACTAAAAAGTCAAGTAATAATTATGCAATTGCCCGCAAGAGTTGTATAAATGGTATTTTATCGGAGATACTAATCTGCAATAAAAGCCATTTATTTGACTTTTAACTTTTGTTGTTATAAAATAATTTTTGGGAGGAATTTATGCAAGACAAAAAAGATAAATATCAAGATTTAGTATATAATAAGGTCAATTATTATGAGGTTGCAAGTCAAGAAGAGAAGAAAAAGATATTTGATTTTGCTGAGGGCTATAAAGCTTTTATTGATGAGTGCAAGACTGAAAGAGAATGCTCTTCATTTGCAATTGCCGAGGCGAAAGAAAAGGGCTTTAAAGAATACCATTTTGGTGACAAACTAAAAAAGGGCGACAAGAGATATTTTGTCAATAGAGATAAGGGCGTTACTTTCTTTAAAATAGGCTCGCGTCCGCTTGAGAGCGAAGGACTGAGAATTGTTGTTGCCCACATTGACGCGCCAAGACTTGATATAAAACAGATACCAGTTTATGAAAGTGATGGCTTTTGTTATTTGAAAACCCATTATTATGGTGGCATTAAAAAGTATCAATGGACAACAATTCCACTATCTCTTCACGGCGTAGTAGTTTTAAAGGACGGTAGCAAAGTTAATATAAGAATTGGTGACAAAGAGGATGACCCAGTATTTTATATAAGCGACCTTCTGCCACATCTTGGTGCAAATCAAATGAGTGGTAAGGCAAGCGATTTGATTAGTGGCGAGCAGTTAAATGTCATAGTTGGTGGTATTCCACAAATAGATGCCAAGAACGATAAAATTAAAATTAATACGCTTAGAATGCTTAAAGAGATGTATGGCATAAGCGAGACCGATTTCATAAGTGCAGAGCTTAGTGCAACACCTGCAATGAAGGCGAGAGATGTTGGCTTTGATAGGGCGTTTATCGGTGGCTACGGACAGGATGATCGAAGCTGCGCCTATCCTTGCGCGCAAGCAATCTTTGATGTTGATAACGAAAACACATCGATTTGCATCCTTGTAGATAAAGAGGAGATTGGGAGCGAAGGCAACACCGGTATGAAGTCAAAGGTGTATGAGGATTTGATTGACGAGATTTGCTACGCGCTCAATGTCAATCCAAGGCAAGTTAGAGGAAGGTCAATGTGCCTATCTTGTGATGTAACCGCTGGCTATGACCCGAACTTTTCAAACGTGTTTGAAAAACGTAACTCTTCCATTGTGTCTTGCGGGGCTTGTATGAACAAGTTTACTGGCTCGCGCGGAAAGAGTGGCTCCTCTGACGCTTCGGCTGAAACTGTCGGTAAGGTTAGAAAGATATTTAGCGACAATAATATCGTTTGGCAAACTGCCGAACTTGGAAAGGTTGACATAGGCGGTGGCGGTACAGTTGCCAAGTTTATATCTCAGCTTAATATTGACACGGTGGACCTTGGTGTGCCGGTAATTTCTATGCACTCGCCATATGAACTTATCTCTAAAGCTGACCTATATAGTCTTTACAGAGCAAGCCTTGCATTTTTAAAATAACCACTTAATTTGCTATAGACAAGTAAATATGCGGTTTACAGCAATTAAGAGGTGTAACTTACAAAACTACAAAAAATTCAAAAAATTTTAATTTTTTAAAATTTAGGTTTGAAATCGCTATATCCCTTTATTTATAAGGCTTATAGCGATTTTTTATTGTCTGTATTTTGATAATGCAAAATCCAAATTTTAAGCAATAAAATTGCTGTAGAGTATATAAATAAAGCCCTAGCGCATTTGCAATATATTTTTTATGAAAAACTAAAAAAAATTGCAAAAATGCTTGATTTTTATTAAAGATATATGATATTAATAAAACTATAGTGAGGGATTATTATGGATATTTTTAATAAAATTGCAAAGAAACAGATGTACGAGGTCGTTCAAGAAAAGGGTGTTTATCCTTACTTTCATAAACTGCTGTCTGGACAGGACGTAGTTGTCAATATGGAAGGCAGGCGAACAATTATGCTTGGCTCTAACAACTACTTGGCACTTACAAATCATCCAAAAGTTATCAAAGCGGGTGTGGAGGCACTTGAAAAATATGGTAGTGGATGCTCTGGTTCACGCTTTTTGAATGGCACGCTTGACTTACATATTCAGTTGGAAGAAAATTTGGCTGAGTTTTTAAACAAAGAGAAGGTTATGACCTTTAGCACCGGCTTTCAAAGTAATCTTGGCATTATCAGTGCAATTGTTGGACGCAATGACTATGTTATATGTGACAAAGAAAATCACGCTAGCATTTATGATGGGTGCAAACTGAGCTATGGTAAGATGCTCCGATACAATCACAGCGATATGGAAGACCTTGAAAGAAAACTTCAGTCAGTTCCTAAAGAGTGTGGCATTTTGATTGTAACCGATGGCGTGTTCAGTATGAGCGGTGATATCTGCAAATTGCCTAAAATTGTAGAGCTTGCCAAAAAATATGAGGCAAGGGTGATGGTGGATGATGCGCACGGCCTTGGAGTTATAGGTAAGGGCGGTCGAGGCACTGCAAGCTATTTTGACCTTGAAGATGAGGTTGATATCTATATGGGAACCTTCTCAAAGTCACTAGCAAGTCTTGGTGGATATATGGCGGCGTCAAAGGATGTTGTAGAGTATGTAAAGCACACCTCAAGGCCATATATCTTTAGCGCTAGTATGACTCCGGCAAGTGTTGCCTGCGCCCTTCAAGCGCTTGAAATTTTAAAAGCCGAGCCAGAGCGAGTTGATAGACTTAATGAGATAAGCTCATATATGCGCAAGAAACTCAAAGAGAAGGGCGTTAACATCATTGAAAGCAAAACGCCTATTATTCCAATCTATACATATGAAGATTATAAGACCTTCCTTGCTTGCAAGTTATTGCTTGAGAGAGGCGTGTATGTAAATCCAGTTGTTTCTCCGGCAACACCTGTCGGACAAAGCCTTTTAAGAACAAGCTATACAGCAAACCACACCAAAGATTTGATTGATGAGGCGTCAGATAAAATAAAAGAAGTATTAGATTTACTTAAGGACGTTAAAGTTGAAAATTAAATAACCTATTAATTTATTTAAAAATTTATTAATTTGTTCTAAAAATTGAAAAAAGCGAGGATGGTCCTCGCTTTTATGTTAAGTATTTTTAGTAGCAGTTATTTTTTATATTACAAACAAAATAATAAAATAATTTAAAAGTTGCATTTTAAAAACTATTAACAGTTATACACTTATTGATGCAACGTTTTTATTTGATGTTTTATTAAAATCAATTGTTATAGATATTGCCTTTATTTTTCTTTTCGTTTAATGGGCTAAGAATAACTTTTCCTTCTTTTAAACTTTTTTGGACATCTATGACACGCTGATTGCTAGAGCCCTTAAATCTGAGTGTGATGTCCTTAAGCTCCTCTTTAAATTCGCCGTCCACAAGTATATCAATGCAAGACAAAAACTCTCTAGTCCAAGGCGCACAAGCTCTGCTAGGTGTAAGAAGTTCGCGGTCAAGCAGATAACCACTATAGCACCATATGTTTTTATTTGGATAAAGCTCTTTTATTCTCTTTACAAGTGGTATAAGAGCCTTTTGATTGGCAGGCTCCATAGGTTCGCCACCAAGCAGTGTCAAACCATTTATAAAGTCATTATCAAGAGATTTTACTATCTCATCCTCAACTTCTTGTGTGTAGGGTTTGCCATAGGCAAAGTCCCAGGTCTCAGGATTAAAACAACCTTTACAGTGGTGCGTGCAACCGCTAACAAAAAGGGAGGTGCGCACTCCTTCACCATTTGCTATGTCGTAATATTTTATGTTTCCGTAGTGCATAACTCCTCCCATTGTTAATTGTTTGAAATTTTTGTTTAAAAAGGGCTTCATTTTTTATAAAAGCATTTTTTTATTTTTATTAAGATTAGAAATTATAGGTGCAGTACTCTATCTTTGATTTCTTGTGTTCTGCCTTGGTTCCAGAATTGGCTTCCAATATACCCGCAAGTTCGACGCGCAACATTCATCTTTGTTTGGTCGCGGTTGTGGCAGTTAGGACATTCCCAAACGAGTTTGCCATCATCGTCCTCAATGATTTGTATTTCGCCATCATAGCCACAAACTTGGCAGTAATCTGACTTGGTATTAAGCTCGGCATACATAATATTGTCATAAATAAATTTGATGACTTGAAGCACTGCCTCAATATTATCTTGCATATTAGGAACTTCTACATAACTTATAGCGCCACCTGTAGAAAGTGCTTGAAATTGACTTTCAAACTTAAGCTTATCAAAGGCATTTATATGCTCAGTTACGTGCACGTGATAGCTGTTTGTAATGTAGTTCTTGTCAGTAATGCTAGGGATGATGCCGAAACGTTTTTGAAGGCACTTAGCAAACTTGTAAGTTGTGCTTTCAAGTGGTGTGCCATATATGCTAAAGCCAATATTGGTTTCAGCTTTCCATTTATTGCAGGCATCATTCATATGTTTCATAACGTCAAGCGCGAATGGAGTTGCCTCGCTATCGGTATGAGATTTTCCTGTCATATATTTTGTGCATTCATATAGTCCAGCATATCCAAGAGAAATAGTAGAATAACCGCCATAGAGAAGTTTATCAATCTTCTCGCCTGGCTTAAGTCTTGCGATTGCGCCGTGTTGCCAAAGGATTGGTGCGGCATCTGACAAGGTGCCTTTAAGTCTGTTATGTCTGCACATAAGGGCCTCATAGCAAAGTTCAAGCCTCTCGTCAAGTATCTTCCAGAATTTCTTCATATCGCCACCGCTAGAGAGTGCAACGTCAACAAGGTTGATAGTTACAACGCCTTGATTAAATCTGCCATAGAATTTGTAGTTGCCATTCTCGTCCTTCCAAGGTGAAAGCGCACTACGGCAACCCATAACAGGGAAGCAGTTGCCTTCTTTAAGCTCCTTCATCTTCTTTTCAGAGATATAGTCAGGAACAAGCCTCTTTGCAGTACACTTAGCGGCAAGCTCGGTCAAATAATAGTATTTGCTTTCAGGGTGAATGTTGCTCTCTTCAAGCACGTATATGATTTTAGGGAAAGCAGGAGTAATTGCAACGCCTTTTTCATTCTTAACGCCGTCATAGCGTTGTTTAAGGGTCTCTTCAATGATAAGTGCAAGGTCCTCTCTCTCACGCTCGTTCTTAGCCTCGCCAAGATACAAGAATTCAGTCACAAAAGGTGCTTGTCCGTTTGTTGTCATAAGGGTGATAACTTGATATTGTATAGTTTGCACACCACGATTGATTTCGGCGCGAACTCTCTTTTCGGTAATCTTGTCAACCATCTCAGGGTCTGCCTTACCGCAAGCTTCGATAAGCTCGTTTTCAACGTCCTTCTTTATCTTTTGACGCGATACATCAACAAATGGCGCAAGGTGAGCAAGGCTTATGCTCTGTCCGCCATATTGGCTTGATGCAACCTGTGCAACAATCTGCGTTGCAATATTGCAAGCGGTTGAAAAAGAGTGTGGTTTTTCAATGAGTGTGTTTGATATAACTGTGCCATTTTGAAGCATATCTTCAAGATTTACAAGGTCGCAGTTATGCATTCTTTGAGCAAAGTAGTCGGCATCGTGGAAGTGAATTAGCCCTTCTTCGTGTGCCTTCCAAATATGCTCAGGAAGCAAAAATCTCTTTGTAAGGTCCTTGCTTACCTCGCCCGCCATATAGTCACGTTGAACGCTGTTGACGGTAGGGTTTTTATTGCTGTTTTCTTGCTTAACCTCTTCATTTTGGCAATCAATAAGCGAAAATATCTGTTTATCTGTGGTGTTGACTTGTCTTGCAAGCTGTCTAATATAACGATAGGTGATGTAGTTTTTAGCAACCTCAAAAGCGCCTTGCTCCATTATACCAAATTCAACGAAGTCTTGTATCTCTTCAACGCCTACTGCACGTCCCATAGAAGTGCATTCGTCGGTAACTTTGGCAACAATCTTGTCGATTTGTGCCTCTGACAGTCTCTTAGACACATCGTCTACTGACAGATTAGCCTTTGTGATGGCATTTTTGATTTTAGAGTTGTCAAATACCATCTCTTGTCCATTTCGCTTAATAATTTTCATTATTTCCTCCCTGTGAAGCCAAAAAAGTTTTTTATGCAATTTTTTCGCTTTTGTTGACTTTCTATGGGAATTATACTACACTTTTTCTATAAATTGTGTTGTTTTTACAACATTTTGAGGTATTTATGGAAAATTTTTTAGAGATTAAGAAGACTAAAATTTTTGCAGAAATAAGCGAAAATGATATGCAGGCGATGGCATATTGCCTTAAAATAAAGTTTGCAAACTATAACAAAAATGACACTATAGTTAGCCAAGGCACGCCTGCCGAGAACGTTTATCTTATCTTGAAAGGTGGCGCCAAAGTTGAAAATATTGACTCTCGTGGCGACATTTCGATTATCACCAAGCTTAAAGCGGGCGGAGTGTTTGGGATTGAAAGTAGTTACAGCGGAGAGGAGGAATATAGCGAATATCTTATAGCCACGGAGAATAGTTTGGTGATGATTATGAATAGGCATAGGCTTATCAATCCCTGCCAAAACAAATGCAAGAGGCACGATATTGTTGTAAAAAACCTTGTCAAGCTTATCGTCGAGCGCAATGCAGAGCTAATTGAGAAACTGCGACTACTTTCTAAAAAGAACACTCGCGAAAAGGTGCTTGCATACCTATATAGACAAAGTTCGCTTGCAGGGGCGGCATATTTTGATATACCTTATAACAAGACCGAGCTTGCAAACTATCTTTCAGTTGATAGGAGCGCCTTATCAACAGTTTTATCAAAACTAAAAGAAGAGGGCATAATAGATTTTGACAAAAAGCATTATCATATAGATATAAATAAAATTAATATAAACAAATAAAGCAAAATTCTGTTTAATTTTTATATATTCTATTATAATTTTGACAAAAAATTAGGAAAATGTTAAAATATAAAAAGATTTACGAAGGTGTATAACAAAAGATAAAAACAAACATAATAAAGAGAGGTGTTTATGAAAACATTTGGAGTCAAAGTTTCTTACGTTTTTTCTGTATTTATATTAACTTTAATTATGGTGGTTATAGGCGTTTGGGCAGTAACCGCAAGTAGTACAATACATCTAAGCGGTAATGTGAATTTTACAGTATCAGATGATAGCCTATACATAAGGGATATTCGGATTAAAGATGCAGATGACTCTATAGGGCAAGGTACAACGATAGATAACTTTCTGCCTGGGTTTATAAGTGGTTCGACCAAAATGAATTTAGGAATTATAAACGCAGAAGCAAGTTTTACTTTGATATTTGATGTTGTAAATACTGGAGAAATAGGTTTTGAAGCAAACACAGACTCAGTTATAACAAACGGAAGTATTGGTGTGAGTGGTTTTATATCAGGGGATGGTGTTTTGCCAACTGAAGTTACATCAGCGGATTTATCGGGGCAGATTTTTATGACAGTTACTATAGCCTCGGCAGGTGAGATTGATTTAAGCGATGTGGAAATCTCCTTAGAACCTGTATATGAAATATATGACGTCACATTGCAAGCTGATGTTTCAGGAAATGTACTTGATGCTTTTATTATTGGAGAAAATGGTAATATTGAATATACAAATTCTAATGAAACGGCTATTCAGGTATCACAAGCAAATAATAAACTTTGTATTATAGCTAGTATTGAAGGCGAAATAAAGCCTGATTTAATAGACTGGTCAACAACTGATGAATTTTTGATATATAATGACCTGAGTAAATCAAGTGAAATAAGTCCTAGGGTTGAGTGGCCAAACTACGCTATACTTTATGTTGATGGAGAGCAGATTGAGCAATGTTCTTATAGCTTGTCAAGTGAAGTAAGTTATGAATATTACTTTTTGTGTTACATTTTAACAGTTACAAAATCTTGCACAATAACATTGAACGATGGGATTATTTAGGTAATTAATTGTACTAAACAACAAAAAGGCAAGCAGATTTTCTGCTCGCCTTTTTGTTTGTAAGTCTAGTTATTGTTTTTCGTTTTCTTCCTCCATCTCCTCACAAACCTTTTGGATTGCGGTGGCGACGCCGTAGCTATGTTTGGTTGTCTTTATGACATTTTCTATATTGGGGATAAATCGGCGGTTGTTTGCAAGTATCATATATTTTTTACATTTGACGTTTGCTTTTATCATAGGCAGGTCATTATCTTTATCATCTCCGATAAAAAGGTAAAGAGAGGCGCTATTATCCTTATCTATAATTTTACGCGATAGTTCTACGCCGTCAAGTTTGGTTTTCCCGCCAAGGCTTATTGGTTTTGAAAAAGTAAACTTCTCGCCATTATGTTCAATAAGAGTAAGTTCCTCTCCGCCATTTTTGATTATGCCTTTATAAAAAACTCTTTGATAATTGGGACACATAAACAAAAAATTCGTCACGTCATCTTCTAAGGTAACGTTCGCCTTTGTTATCACGTATATTTCTAGATTATCTTGACATAAATTTGCAAGTCTTGATATGGCATTAAAATATTTATAGCCTCTTCTTTTAAGGTATATATCTTCAATAGTATTATTAAAATCAATATAAATTATGGTTTTCATAACAATATTTTATCACAAAACAGCAAAAAATCAAGAGGGAAAACAGTAAAACATTTTTACAAAACTAGCAAGTTTTTACAAATAAAAAAATAATTAAAAAATATTTAAAAAATATCCAAATTGTTATTGAAAAAACAAGTTATTTGTGTTATCCTAGAATCGGAAGAAAGGGAAATATGAGTAATAAAAAACAAGTTAAAGATATTATTAATCAAGAAAAAGTCTTTAGGGCTATTGCAGAAAACCCGGGAGACCTAGTAACAGTCCAAGAGAGACTTATTAAGCACAAAGTTATTGACTCAAGAACAAAACTGCGAAATGCGCTTGAGGCGCTCACTAGAGAAGGGAGAATTGTGGTAAAAGGCAAAGAGGTTTCTATAAATCCTTCGCTTATCAAACAGGGGAGATTTGTGCAATCTGGCTCTAGTGGCTATATTGTGCTTGATGGCGACTCGCATCAATACTATATTGATAGAAATGATGTAAATGGTGCAAAACCAAACTCAAGTGTGCTTGTGTCCTTCTATCAAAAAGTTACCAAAAGCGGAGTTGTTAGCGTTCCGTTTATTGCAGGTCAGGCGCGTGAGAAGGAAACTGTCGCTGGAAGTGTTGAGCCTGAGCAAGAAGATATTGTTTACGGCAGAGTGATGAAAACAAATCACGATGAGCTTATATTTTTACCAAATGACAAGAGACGTTTTCGCCTTCCAATCTTTATAGGAAATGATAAGAGAACGGTTGCAAAATTCCAAGATAAGATTTGTACAATGAAAATCATAGACGGCGAAGAGGGTGGCAGACAGGCTGTAGGCATTTTGCTTGATATAAAGGGTGATGCCGGCAATCCGATAGCAGAATATGATGCAATTGCAGAAAGTCACGGCGCTATAATGAGTTTTTCTGACCCTGCAGTGCAGAAGGAAATAGCAGAATTGCCAACAGAGGTAGACCTATCATATTATAGCCTTTGCAGTGAAGAGCAGTACTTATCAAGCTTTGAAAAAGAGCCTATTGTTGATTTGCGCGAGCTAAACTTTACCACGACCGACCCTGCAACTTGCAAGGATATGGATGATGCTATTTATTCAACCTTTGATAGAGATGGCAATCTTGTCACATATGTTGCGGTTGCAAATGTCACTAAGTATGTAAGGCTTAACAGCGAGATTGGTAGACGCTACGTAAAGGCAGGCTTTACTACATATGCACCAAACAAGGCATACAACATCTTGCCTCCAGAGCTTTCCACCAACATATGTTCACTTAATCCAGATGTGGATAGACTTGCACTTGTAATAAAATCTGTGATAGACCCAAGGACAGGCAAACCAATCTCAAGTTCCATTATGGATGCGGTTATCAGAAGCAAAGAAAAATACAGCTATGAGCAGGCGCAGGAGATTTGCGATACGAGCAAAATAAGCGAAAAGCAACTAAAAACAAAATGTCAAAAGGGTGAGCCACTTACAAGAGAAGAGCAGGTTGTAATGAATAGTCTTGCCTCAGATATACTTTGGAAGGGCTTTAAAGATAGAGATATAATAGAATTTGACTCAAATAATGAGTATGACGTTCTCCTTAATACTGATATGTCCGATATTGTTGACTTGCAAAAGCAAGAGCATATCAAATATCATAAGGTTATAGAGGCGTTTATGGTAAGCGCAAATGAAACGACTGCAGAGTATGCGCTAAAGAATAATATACCAAACATATATCGTGTTCACGACCTTCCAAATGAGACCAAACTTGCACGAGCATATGAGTTTTTCGGATATTTAAACATACCTTTTGATGGAGATTTGTCACCAATAAGTATAAGAAATATAGTTGAGTTTGTAAAAGGCACCGAGAAAGAAAAGGTGGTCAATAACTTCCTTGTCAGGCTTCAAAGCAAGGCTAAGTACTGTAATACTCCAAATCCAGCCGATGTGCGAATGATAGGCAAACCATCTCTATATAGAAAACCGCCTAAATCCACATCAAGGTCGGCAGGTACAAACTTTGAAAGAGAGAAGGACACCTCAAGAGATGGCATCAGCCACTTTGGACTTCAAAGTCAGCACTATTCTCATACGACATCACCAATAAGAAGGGTGACAGACTACGTGACGCACTATAACATCCTAGCCCATATCAAGGGCAAAAAGATGCTTGATGAAAAGATAGTGCGCGAGATTGCATTATGGGCAAATCAAATGCAAGACGCAGTTGACAGCTCTGAATATGAATTTAGAGAGCTTAACGGAGCAATTTACTGCACTCATCATATAAATGAGACTATGAAGGGAAGAATTTGCTTGTTTAGAAAACTTGCTGACAAAAAGGATGTCTCAGCTGATGAGGTGGTGGTAATTGTAGAAAATGAAGATAAAGGCGTGAAGGTTGAGCTTCCTCTCTGCGAAGTGCTTGCATATCGCGGTGGCAACTGCAGAAACATCGCAGTTTCGGCAAATGGTAGCGCAATAATCAATAAAGAGACCAAGGCGCCAATTTTGACCCTTAGCCAGGAGCTTACCTTTAGAATTACCGAAAGCGATAGAAATACAAGACAGGTGCTTGGTAGTATGAATTTAACTCCAGAAAACGATAGACGCACTAGTCCTGCACGAAAAGGCGGCGCGATAATAGATTTGCCAAAAGCGCCTACCGATAGAAAAGTTGAACAGATGCTCAAAAATCGTGAGTTTTGTAAGGGATGTGCCTTAGCCGCTCAAAATCGTGAAGATGAAATCAATAGATATGGCTATAAATTTAAAAACCAAATAAATTATGGCGATATCGCAGGCGAGATGTATAATAACGAGGCATATTATGCAAATAGGGCGCAAAGCAAGTCGCATAAGAGAAAGAAGTATAAAGAACTAATCGAAGAGCAACTTGCACAAGGTGAGGAAGAGTTTGTGCAAGAGCCAGATGACGACGAGAAAGAATAAAAGTATAGAAAACATAAGAACAAAAAGGCAAGGAATTAACCCTTGCTTTTTTAGTATTTCTCGTTAAAATAAAATTGTGAGCAAAAATTGAGCAAAAATGAAAATGTTATTTTTATTTTTCTCCTCTTTTAATTTTTAAATCATCTCTATTATATCCACCGAAATTTTTTATCTCTAATAATTTTTCAGTAATTTTTTCACATTGTTTGACAATAAATAGAAAATAAGATTAAAATGTAAGTTATAGAGGAGATTATGATAAATTATAATAGTAAAACATATTTTGAAAAGTTAGATAAATATTTTCGTGCGTGCAACTATCTTTCAGCGGCGCAACTTTATCTGCTTGACAATCCGCTTTTAAAAAGACCACTTCAGACAAGCGATATAAAGAAAAAGATTGTAGGACACTGGGGAACAGTTCCTGGGCAAAACTTTGTGTATGCGCATTTAGATAGAGTCATCAATAAATATGACCTAAATATGATATTGCTCTCAGGTCCTGGACACGGCGGAAACTTTTTTCTTGCAAACAGCTACTTAGAAGGTCATTATAGCGAGGTTTATCCTGAAATTGGCCAGGATGAAGAGGGCTTAAAGAAGTTTTGCAAACAATTCTCTTTCCCTTGTGGTGTTTCAAGTCACGTAGCACCAGAGACGCCGGGCTCTATTCACGAGGGTGGCGAGCTTGGCTATTCCATCCTTCACGCCTTTGGCGCAGTGTTTGATAATCCCGACCTTATAGCCACGGTTATTGTAGGTGACGGCGAAGCAGAAACAGGTCCGCTTGCAACTTCTTGGCATTCTAACAAGTTTTTAAACCCTAAAACTGATGGTATAGTGCTTCCTATTTTGCATTTGAATGGATACAAAATTAGCAATCCGACAATACTTTCAAGAATAAGCAAAAAGGAACTACAAAAATATCTCGAAGGCTGTGGCTGGAAACCTTATTTTGTCGAAGGCGATGAGCCTATGATTATGCACAAAAAAATGGCAAAGGCACTAGATAGTTGCATTTTATCAATAAAAAAGATAAAAAATGATGCAAAAAATGGCAAATTAGAGGATAAAAGACCAATTTATCCTATGATTGTGCTAAGAACGCCTAAGGGCTGGACGGGACCAAAAGTTGTAGATGGCAAGCAAATTGAAGGTACATTTAGGGCGCACCAAGTGCCAGTTTCAATGGAAAGTGAGGAGCATTTTAAAATACTTGAAGCTTGGCTTAAAAGCTATAAACCAGAGGAGCTTTTTGATGATAATTACCGCCTAAAACGCGAGATTGCCGAGATTTTACCTAAAGGTGATAGGCGAATAAGCGCAAACCCTGTTACAAATGGCGGACTTCTTTTAAAAGAGTTGAAGCTACCTAATATGCGAGATTACGCCGTTAAGATAGACGCTCCTGGTACAGTAAAGGCTCAAGATATGCTTGTGCTGAGCGATTATATACGCGATGTTCTTAAGCTTAATAAGGATAATAGAAATTACCGTGTATTTAGTCCAGATGAGGCTATGTCAAACAGGCTTTATAGCATTTTTGACGAAGAAAAACGTGATTTTAACGCAAAAATTCAAGAAAATGATGAAAATTTATCAAAAAATGGTCGAATTATGGATAGTTATTTAAGCGAGCACGCTTGCGAGGGCTGGCTTGAGGGATACCTTTTGACGGGCAGACACGGGGTGTTTGCAAGCTATGAGGCGTTTATTAGGGTTGTTGACTCAATGGTGTCACAGCACGCAAAATGGCTTAAGGTATGTAATGGTTTGCGATGGAGAAAACCTATTTCATCCTTAAACTTTCTTTTGACGAGCAACGTTTGGCAACAAGACCACAACGGCTACACCCATCAAGAACCAGGCTTTCTTGACCATATAGCAAATAAAAAGTCTGATATAGTGAGGATTTATCTGCCACCTGATGCAAATTGCCTTTTGTCTTGCTATGACCACTGCCAAGCAAGTAAAAATTATATTAACGCAATTGTCGCATCAAAACATCCAAGTTATCAGTGGTTAAATATGGAAGAGGCGATAGACCATTGCACTAAAGGCGTAAGCGTTTGGAAGTGGGCGTCACTTAATGACTATAAAAATCCTGATATAGTTGTGGCTTGCGCGGGCGACACTCCAACGCTTGAGGCACTAGCGCTAATCACGCTTATCAAACAATTCCTGCCAAAATTGAATGTACGGTTCATCAATGTGGTTGACCTTATGAAACTAGAGTCTAATAAGCTACATCCGCACGGGCTGACAGATGCCGAGTTTGACAGACTTTTTACAAAAGATAAACCTGTTATATTCAACTTTCACGGCTATCCAAAGTTTATTCACGAACTTACCATAACAAGAAACAATAAAAATATTATCGTGAGTGGCTATCAAGAGGAAGGAACGATTACAACGGCGTTTGATATGCGTGTGCAAAACAAGATAGATAGATACCATCTGCTTAAAGAGGTGTTAGACGCACTTAGACTTACAAGCAAACGGAAAGATATTGTCAAGTTTATAGATGAAACACTGCAAAAGCATAAAAGTTATATTGCCCAGTATGGAGTTGACATTCCAGAAGTAGCAGATTGGAAGTGGAATTAATAAAAGCACCTTTAATAATTTAAGCAAATCTTAACATTATTAAAGGTGTTTTTTTAGCTTTTAATATTGATTTTCAAAATGGCTCTTAAAAGTGTGATGTCCTCTTTAGGCAAATTTTCTGTGTCAACAATGTATGCATTTACTCGGTTGATGTATAGAAAAATATAGTTATTCTTTTCTTTAATTTTGTAAATTTCCTTATAGGAAACTTTTATTGTGCCTACCTGTTCGCTATGTTTATAGCTTGTCACAGTGAAAAAGTCGTTATCAAACTCGTATTCATTTACAAGTTCGCTTGCGACAGTCTTTTTGGTGGTTTTATTAATCATAAAAAGGTAGACAACTCCAAAGGCGAACGGCAGTGAAAATACGAGCAATATGTCAAGAAAAGAACTGTTTACAAACAAACTTGTCACGATATAGGCAACTATACCAATCGCGCCTATAACAGTTGCTATGATAGAGTAAATTTTAAAATTTTTAGTAAAAGCCTTTTGCGCTCTTTCATCTAGGGCAGTTTTGCATTTAATCATATTAGCCTCCTATATACTTTTGCCGACAATATATCCGCTTGTCCACGCCCATTGCAAGTTGTACCCTCCACACTCACCATCAACGTCACATAGCTCGCCGCAAATATATAGATTTTTAAGTATTTTGTGTTGCAACTTCTCGTCAAGGTCATCAAGACTCACCCCGCCACTATAAACTTGATTGTTAGGGTAAAAATCTTTAACGTCAAAGGACAAATTTTTGATGGTTTTTGCAATGCGCAAAAGTTCACTTTCATTTAATTGTGTGCAAGAGCGGTTTTCATTTAACTTTAGCCGATTTAATATCTCATATGCTATCTCTTTTACAAACAGACCATCGAAATAATCGGATACCAGTACATCCAAGCCCTTTCTCTTTTCAAGCAGCTGTAAAAGCTGACTTTCACTTAGAGAGGGGAGAAGGTCGATTGTAACCTTTCCGCAAAAGCTTCCCTGTCTTGCAAATAGGCTAGATATATTAAATATGACAATACCGCTCAGCCCACTTTCTTTAAACAGGACTTCTCCAATTTCGCTTTTCTTTTGTCCAAAATTATTTTCTGCGCTAACCTTGACGTTGTCCACTCTAATATTGTTTAAATTACGAGTGCTTTGCGACTTTAATGAGCACAAACTAGGCGAAAAAGCTTTGTATTTTATCTTAAGCCCATCGAGAAGCTCACACTTAGCGCAGGCAAGCACAAGCTTTTTGCAAGAATAGCTGTCATTGTTGCCAGCCAAAACAAAATTTTCACCCTCTTTTTTTATAGATAATATTGTGTCACTTATAAAAGGCGTAGTCTTTGAAAGTCTATTCACTATGACTTGCTGAACGCTTTTTGCGCTGTTTGAGATGGGGTAGACCCTGCCTTGCTCATCACTGTATGTCACAAGACCTAATTCATTAAAAAATTCAAGGGTTTTCTTATTGTCAAAAACACTCAAATATTTTTTAATAGAGGTGTTGTAGTATTTATCGTCTACCTTTAGGTTGGTTAAATTGCATCGCCCGTTGCCAGTGACTAGCAGTTTTTTGGCAAGTTTATTATCCTTGTCGATGATAGCAACTTTTTTGTCACTTGCGAGTGCGCATAAGCAACCGCTTGCTCCGCCACCTACCACTATCGTTTCAAAATCTCTCATAGATAAATTTTAGCAAATTTGTATAAAAAAACAAACAAAATACTTAAGTTTTGGTTTTATTTAATAAATTATAATGTAGATGTTAAATTTTTGCTTGTTTATGACAACAAATAAACTTGCATAATAAAAAATATGCTATAGAAAATCTTAGCATATTTTATTGATAAATTAAATTTACTCTTTTGTCTCACTAGGTTCGCTTGAAGTTTCCTCAGGCTTTTCAGCCTCGCTAGTTTGCTTTTCGTCTGCTTGCTCAGAAGGCTGTACTTGTACTTCGTTTTGCTCAACGTTTTCTGGCTCGCTCTTTGCAGGTTTGTTAAGTTTTTCATTTTTAACAAAGTCAAGAGTGATAAATACTCCGGCGCAAATCACTGCAAGAAGCATTATAAATAGTAGAACATCAAATTTGTCAACAGCAAGCGCCACAATTGAGAATAGAATTGTCAATGCGTCAATGGCGATGCAGGTGATAACAAAACCTTTTTTCTTGCTGAAAATCTCAATGCTATTGTTTGTTCTTGTAATGCAAACGGCTGAGAAGATTGCACCCGAGATACAACAAGCAAGTATCAATATAGAAAATAGCATTTTTACAATAGTTCGAGTTTGAAGTGACACGGTGTCACTAATTTCTTCAGCAACCTCAAAGATAGTTATAAAACAAGTAATTGCAATGACAATGAAAGCTACGATATTTATTATAAGTCCGGCAAGAAAGAATGGTCTTTTAATGTTTTTTTCCATATTCTTATATTCCTTTTAAATATATTCTAAATAAAGTATAGACTATCGAATTTGATTTTGTCAACTTATTATCAAATTTTTCTTGGGCTATACATAAATTTATAGATATAGCTATTGATTTTGAAAAGCTTTTGTGATATTATTAATAAAAGAGGTGTAAAAATGACTGATATATATAAATATTTGCAAAAAAGAAATAAAAAAGATGTAGTTTTATTTGGTAAGGCATACGCCTATGATAAAATGGGGTTTGTTAGGTTTGCTGAGGAAAATTGGGCTAAGGATGATGGCAATTATGTACGCGCAGTAGCATCGGTTGCTTCTCTTTTGATTGATAGGCCTAAACTGGAGAATGAAGGAGATTTGCCTGAGCAAATCTATGCTTTGACATATGCTTTTGGTTCATCTGATGGGAATGATGACTTAATTTTAAAACCACTTGTAAAATACTTCAACAATGGCAAACGTGAAGGCGGGCGAAGTGAAATTGAAGATGAATACTATAAAAAGCTTGAAATCTACGCGAAAATGGCAAACTTAAGAAAGCAGATAGAAAGCGTAGACAAAAAGATAAAACCAATTTTAGGTGAAGATGTAATAGCACGCCTTAAATCATATAGTGGTAAAGACGTGATTTTATCATTATATAAACAGAAGAAGATAAGAACTTCTGAGTATAAGTTCAAAATCTATGTTAGAGGAAATCGTCCACAAGATATGGCAATATCTTTCCAAGGCAACACCATACACGTTGTAAGTGATATAGGTGGCGTTGCTTACATTAAGGACCCTCAAAGCGGTGAGGTCATCTTTGAAAATAATGTAAGGGGAATGAAATTCTCAAACCAACTTGAAAAGTATGCTCACTACTATGGACTTCAAAAGGCTATTGAGATTTTGTCTGACAACATCAAGGAGGCATCACAAAAGCAAGACGATGTCTATAGAGAAAAAGTGAAGGACCCAAGAACCCGTAAAAATACAAGCAAGGCGAAAAAGGTTATCGAAACACTAAGAAAGACAGACTCAAATAGCGAAGTAGAGCGCGTTTAATTTTTAAAATATCATAGTTTTAACTAAAAAATTCACTAAAAAGGCTTTAAGGAAGGAAACTTAAGCCTTTTTTTGTTGAAAAAAGCAAAAAATAAAAAATGGTGGTAAATATTGACGGCAAAATGACGCCACTATGAATACTTTTGATATTTTAACAAATTATTATTATCATAGCGAGGTGTCTATGAAAAAAGAATATCCAAGATACACTCTTCGTGTATCAAATGAAATCCTATTTAAATTGGCATTTGTGTCGGATTTTTATGGAAGGTCGAAGAACCGCGAAATTGAATATGTTATAAGAAAACATATTGAAGATTTCGAGAAGAAGTACGGTGTAATTCCTGTGCCTGAAAGATTTCAAGATAAGGACACAGAAGAATAAAACGTACTAAAAGTAACAGAAAATTTTAGGTACGCGAGGGCGGCCTGCATTTTTTGATTAATAATTTTGGAAAGACTGTTCCAAAATATTTTTTTTGCAAAATTTTAGTAAAATAATATCATTCTGTTGACAAAATCAATTTGATGTAGTATAATAATACGCGTAACTGACAAGTTTAAAAGAAAGTTACGTATAGCTGCGCGTGAACATTTAAAACTTTAACGCAAGTTAAAGGAAGACCACCGAGATGTTTTTTAAACTAAAACTTCAAATGGACTTGTAGCAAAGCTATAGCGACGCGTAAAAAAATAAGCTGGTGTGCTTATTTTTAGCCAAAGCCAAGTCAAAACTGTGTTTTGACTTCGGAAGAGCTTGCTCTAACAACTGAGCAAGTAAAAACAAAACTTCAAATGGACTTGTAGCTCAGTTGGTAGAGCAATTGACTCTTAATCAATGGGTCCAGGGTTCGAATCCCTGCAAGTCCACCAAAAACACTATATATAGTGTTTAAAATCCAAAATCACCACTAAATATGCGGGTGGTGTTTTTTATTAATATAAATTTGCTAAAAATGTGGGGTCATTTCCTTAAAAAATGGGGTACAAATCTCCATATAGATTTAATATATCCTGCTTTGTAATAGTTGGGTCCAGGTGCGTGTATATGTCATTTGTAACTACAATTGAACTGTGTCCTAGATACTGCTTTCGCGTATTGTCATCAACTCCCAAATAGTATAGGTTGGTTGCGTAAGTATGCCTTAACATATGAGCTGTACCTTTAACTCCAATTTTGATAAAAAATAGCCTCATTTTAGCTTTAATTGTGTCAGTTTGGCAGTTGAAGATAGGCTCAGGGTAATTTAGCAATATTTGTTGGTATCTATCTGATATTTTCACCCATCTAATAGCATTGCTTGTTTTAGTTCCTTCAATTAGTACGTAATTATTTTTGATATTTGATTTTTTGATGCTCTTTAGTTCGGACAGCCTGGCGCCAAGCATAAGGTATGCCAAAATGTATTTAGAAACTGTATTGTTGCTTAAGTTGCTGAGGATAAGCTTTTGCTCCTCGATAGTAAAGCCAACACGCTTCTTTCTCTCCACCTTGCCTTTTACCAAAAATTGGCTAACATCTTTTTTGACCAGGTCTAGCTCTAGTGCCTTTCTAAATATTTGCTTTAATGTCTGATATGCAAGCTCTTTTGTACGTGTCTTACCTTCACTGTTTAGGTACTCTTGAAGTTTGGTCGTGGTTATTTCTACTAATTTGCCTTTTATGTTTACTAGGTGATGATTGACTATATTGCTGTATACCTTAAAAGTATCCTCGCTAACTTCAGGCTTTTTGTATTTTTCAAGCCACATTTGTGCAAAACCAAAAAAGTTGACTATTGCGTGGCGCTCTTCAATTTTTGCATTTTTAAAAGACTGTTTAAGATTTTTAACTTTTTCATAACACTCTTTTTGGGTTTTTCCATAGACAGAATATCTCTGTCCGTTTAAACTAAGACGGCCTTCCCAGCGACCGTCTTTTCTTTTTCTAATTCCTTTCATTTTTTCTCCTCCTTGTTCAGGGGAAGAGAGATTTTTGCCATTAATGACTACTAGATTGTTGCGTTTAAATTTATATATTTCTTCTTCAGCCTCGGAATAGCCGATAAGCACTAAAAGCTTTTTCCTTGCAAGCTGTGCATTATCAGCCGTGATTGTAGTAAGTGTTAACAGCTCATCCAAAGTTTTTTATATTTTCCATTTTTAAAATTCCTTTTATTTAATTTTTTGTAATACTTCATCAATAGGCTTGTTTGCAAGCTTGGCTACAAAGCCTAAAGCAATTAACGTAGAATCATCATCCAAGTCTTTAATCAAATTGATAAGTTCCTTCTTTTTTTCTGACAAACTATCAGCAAAAATTAAGTTTTTGTTTTGCCGACCGCAAAGAAAATCTAGGCTAACTTTATAGAAATCCGCCATCCGCACTAGTGTTTCAATATTGGGTTCTCTTTCATTATTTTCATAATTTCTATAAGTGGTACGTGCCAATCTTAGTTTTTTGGCAACTTCGTCTTGTGTAAGTCCTAGGTTTTTTCTGAGAAGTTTTAAATTCATTTTAGACCTCCTTTTCTTTAATTTATATAAAAATTATAAAAAAAATATATTTTTTTTAAAAATATGGCTCAAAATGTTGA
>CAMLSW010000019.1 GCA_946484195.1 uncultured Clostridia bacterium | reverse complement strand
TTGTTTTTTAATATTTTTATGCCATTTTTACTATTTTTTAATATTTTTTGACATTTTTCATATTTTTGCGATTTTTTGCTATATTTTTGATATTTTTGCGCAAATTTTTTCGCTATTATTTTCAAATATCATCTCATTTGTACCACATTGTCCTATCTTTAATTCGTCGCAAAGTGTACCTTTCTTTATAGCGTCACTATATTTAAGAAGCATTTGTGTCAAATTGTCATCGCCACTTATTTCAATCTTTATATGATTTACAACTTCAAAATCACTCTCTTTTCTTAGGTTTTGTATCTTACTTACAAATTCTTTTACAACACCTTTTTCGACAAGTTCTTTTGTCAAGTTTGTATCAAGTACAACAGTCATTTCACCGTTTGTCTCACTCGAATAACCTTCTTTATTCTTAAGTCCGATAAGCAAATCCTCTTCGGCAAGTTCAACCTTTTGACCGTCAACGTCAAACTCGAGATGTCCGCCCGCTCTTACCTTATTGACATTTTCTGTGCTTCCTGCTGAAAGCAAATATTCCTTAATCTTCCCAAGAAGTTTTCCGTATTTTGGACCAACCGTTCTAAGTTGTGGCTTAAGTTCATATGACACATACTCGTCGGCGTTATGCAAAATCTCTATATCTTCAACGTTAAGTTCGTCCTTGATAAGCTCTTTAAGTTCGCTATCAAGTATCAGTTCTTTGCTTGTACAAACTATAACTTTAGCAAGAGGCTGACGGTTTTTAACGTTGCTTGCACTACGGCAGGCTCTGCCAAGGTTGACAATCTCAAGCACCTTATCCATACCCTCGTTGAGCTTGCTGTCTATCATACTCTCATCTGCAACAGGGAAAGAGCAAAAATGTACGCTCTCTGGTGCATTTTCATCAAGACTACGCACAAGATTTTGATAAATTTCTTCGGCAAGGAATGGCACAAAAGGCGCAATGAGTTTGCTAAGGCTTACAAGCACTTCATAGAGCGTCTTGTAGGCAGCCTTTTTATCGTCATTCTCTTCGCTACCCCAAAATCTTTCACGGGAGCGTCTGATATACCAATTTGACAGCCTATCTACAAATTCGCTGATGGCTCTTGCTGGAGTTTGCATATCATATTTTTCAAGGCTTGCATCGACAAGTTTGATTAAGGCGTTATAGTCAGAAAGTAGCCACTTGTCAAGGAAGGATAGCTTGCAAGCTTTAAGGTCATATTTGCTTGGGTCAATCTTGTCAATTTCGGCGTAAAGCACATAGAAATAATAGACATTCCAAAGTGTACCCATAAATTTACGTTGCATATCCACAAGGTTCTCTTCGATGAAAGGTAGTCCTTGCGCCGGGTTGCAACTTGAGAAGAAATACCATCTCACACCATCTGCGCCATACTTTGATAACACGTCCCAAGGGTCGACACCGTTCTTAAGACTCTTACTCATCTTTAAACCATTCTTGTCAAGCACAAGTCCAAGCACATTGCAAGCTTTAAATGGAGCTTTGCCAAATACTGCCGTGTTGACCGACAAAAGTGTGTTAAACCAACCTCTTGTTTGGTCAATCGCCTCACTTATATAGTCAGCGCAAAAAGCCTTTTCAAAGGTCTCTTTATTCTCAAATGGATAATGGTATTGAGCAAATGGCATTGAACCGCTATCAAACCAGCAGTCCATAACCTCTGGCGTTCTGTGCATAATTTTGCCACACTCTGGGCAAGGGAAAGTAATTTTGTCAAGTGTTGGCTTATGAAGGTCAAGCTCGCCTTGCACGCTCGACAGTTTTCTAAGTTCCTCCACACTGCCTATAACGTGGATATGTCCATTTTCGCACTTCCAAAATGGCAATGGCGTTCCCCAATAACGATTTCTTGATATGTTCCAGTCAATGTTGTTTGCAAGGAAGTTGCCCATACGTCCATTTTTGATATGGTCTGGTATCCAATTAATCTTTTGATTGTTGTCAATAAGTTGTTGTCTGATTGCAGTGGTCTTAACAAACCAAGCGTCTTGTGCGTAATACAAAAGTGGGCTTTTGCATCTCCAGCAATGTGGATAGGAGTGCTCGATTGGCGCAACCTTAAACATCTTATCTTCATTTTTCAACTTTTCAATAATGAGTTTATCTGCATCTTTAACAAACATTCCACCGAAGTCGGTCTTATCTGACATTTTACCGCTTTCGTCAACAAGTTGAACAAAAGTCAAGCCATATTTGATGCCTGCTTTATAGTCATCTTCACCAAACGCTGGAGCTATATGGACTATACCGGTACCATCCTCGGTTGTAACATAGTCATCAATAATGACAAAATACCCCTTTTGCACCTCGTCTTTTACATAGTCAAATAGCGGTTGATACTTATGATATTCAAACTCGCTACCTTTCTTTGTGTATAGCTTCTTAATTTGGCTTTCATCAAAAAGAGTATGGATAAGGCTGTCAAGCATAATGTAATTTTTGCCTTCAAATGAAAATTTGGTGTAATCTTCATTTGGGTTCATACAGAGGGCGACATTGGAAGGAAGTGTCCAAGGCGTTGTTGTCCATACAAGGAAATAGGTGTTGTCTTCATCTAGGCTTTTAATTTTTACATAAACCGAGTTTTCTTTTAAGATTTTATAGTTATCGCCGTTTTCAAGCTCTGCCTTTGATAGAGAGGTTCCGCATCTTGGGCAGTATGGCACAACTTTATGTCCTTGATAGATAAGCCCCTTTTTGTCCATCTCCTTTAGCGCCCAAAAAACACTTTCAATGTAGTTATTATCGTATGTTATGTATGGATTATCCATATCCACCCAGTAACCTATCTTTTTGGTAAGGTCTTCCCACATTGACTTGTATTCCCATACTGAGCTTTTGCAAAGGGTAATAAACTTGTCTATACCGTAGTTTTCAATGTCCTTTTTGCCGTTAAAGCCTAGTTTCTTCTCGACCTCAACCTCAACAGGAAGTCCGTGGGTATCCCAGCCTGCCTTTCTATAGATATAGTAGCCCTTCATCGCCTTAAATCTTGGTATGATATCCTTCATAGCACGCGTAAGCACGTGACCTATATGAGGTTTGCCGTTCGCTGTTGGCGGACCATCGTGAAGGACAAAGCTCTTGTCGCTATTTTTGTTAAGCTCAAGCCCTTTATAGATAATCTTATTATCTTCCCAAAATTTTAAGACTTTTTCTTCGTTTTTGACGAAATCAAGTTTTGAGTCAACCTTTTTATACATCTTTCTCTCCTTTTAAAATAAAAGCCATATTAAGTTACAAGAACCTAATACGGCTGTCTAAACCACTTGTAATCTTTCTAGTGAGCCACCACTCACATCATCTATAACGGGATTACCCGGCAACCTTTACTTGGGCGTTCAAGGTTGCAACTCCGAAAGTGATAATTTGCATTCCCCCTTATTGCCTCGCACCAAACGGCAACTCTCTGAAAAGTTATAGAATGTAAATCTTGTCTTTCATCAACGCATTTTAAAATCACATTTATTAAATTTTCACATATATTTTAAACAAAATGCAGTAGTTTGTCAATAAAATTTTATATTTTTACAATTTTATTAGTATTTTGATTGTTTAATCCATAAAAACTATAAAGATTAATAATCTTCCAGTATCTTTTGCGCCTCAACCACGTTGGCGCCAGTCATAATGCCAAGCGGAAGCTCTGTATTAAGACCATTTTTTGTAAACAATATGGCAAGAAGTTTATGATTGTTGTTAAACTCATTTAAAGCTTCTTCTATTGTGCAGTCTGCTCTCTTTACGCAGTAATAGTTGCTGTTTTGAAGCGTTGAAAGCATATCTTCAATCTGAACATTGTCTAAAAATGTCGAGCACTTACCGCCTGAAAGCAAATACTGTCCCATTGAATTGATAATTTTTTGTCCATTTGCAACGCCTATCAAATGATTGTCTTTATAAACAGGAATATTACTAAAGTTTGAGCTTGCCATCAAAATAATAACCTCGCGCATACTCTTGCCGGCATAAGTTAATACTACGTCCTTTGTGCCAACACTGTCAAGCGCTTTTGGTGGCGTTGTTAATAGCCTCTCGATTCGCTCAATATTCTCAACTACACTGTCGTGAGGCTCTGCTATAACAAAATCTTCGTTATTGTTGTGTATTATCGCATTGCGCAACCTACCATAATCAATCAAATCATCTTCATACTTTCTTACAACATAATTTACGACAACTGACTTTCTAATCAAATCTGAAAAACCCATTGCTCTATTAAGACCGTATCTCGTTTTAAGTGCATAGTCAATATTGTTGTAGGCATCTAAAAATCTCTTTGCATTGTTCTTTTTAAAATTCTCTTCCATTGTGTCTCCGTTTATCTTTAATATAATAGCATATTTTTTAAAAAAATCATAACTATATTTTATTGTTTTCAATATTTTTGTAATTTATTTGATTTTATATTGTTTTTTTAGCTTTTGTCAGTTTCCGTTTAAATTTTTGTTTTTAAAGGAGGATAAAAAAAATTTCTAAATAAAAACCAAATTTTACAAGCTTTTTATTGCAAATTTAATTTTTTTATGCTAAAATATAAAAACCGAGATAGATGGAGAGTTAGCGGTGCTCTGTAACCCACAATCCGCTATAGTGGGATTGAACGCTTGTGTGCGGTTCGGTTTTGTCAAATATGTGTATAAATTTTTGGCGTTGAAATCAAGGTCTTATGCAATCAAAATCTCTGAACTATGTCAGGTCCTGACGGAAGCATCATTAAGGAGACACTTTGGTGTGCCATAAGGTAGCTTTGGTGGAGCTAAAAATCTATAAGGCAGTTGGTAAAATCTTATCAAACCAAGTTCTCGGCCTTTGAAATAAATAAGGTAGGCAAAACGCCTACCTTTTTTGGTTTTTAATGAACTAAAGTGATATTTAAGTTTGATGTTGGCTTACTTTTATAGCACTACTAATTACACATTGCATTTCCAGTAGTAAGACATATATTGTCCAGTCAAATTACTTGCATTAGTACTTGGGTCTGTTACAATAACATCTGTTCCACTTGTTGCAGAAGAAGTGACCGTGTTTATGAGTACTTCAATCAAAGTGCTGAAAAACAATTTTCCATCAAAAATTTTAATATTGAAATCGCTCCAGAAAATGAAGATTATTGTTCCTTAGAAGGTTAATCTACCAATTAAATTAAATAATATGTTTCAACAATAAAATACAAAGCGTTATTTCATAACTAAAAAAGGGACTTTACTTAGTTTGTAAAGTTCCTTTTTTACTAGCTTCAAAGATTTAATAAAATGGTTGAATTTATTGATTTTTCATCTTATTTTCAACGTTTTTTACGCCTTCTTTGACTTTCTTCTCAAGCTCTTCTATATTTTCTTCTGCTTTTTGTTCCATCTTTTTTGCGCCTTTCATAATCTTCTTTTCGCCTTGATCTACTATATCCTTAGCACCTTGCGAATACTTGTATAAAAGCGCGCCCGTTAAAAGCCCCATACTAAAGCCGAGTAACATCATTACGTCTTTCATATAACCTCCTCGCTCTTAGTATCTGCAAAAATTTATATAATATACATATAAACAAAAAAAGGCGCACCAAGACGCCTCTTTAATTTATGACCTATATCATTGATTTTACATTAAATTCATTAAAATATGTTTAAAAATAAAAATTTTGATGATTTTTAGCCTAATTTTCTATTTTGAAGACTCAAAGTCTAACTTTTTAAATTTTTCATTAGTCAAATATGTCACTACGCTCATTGGCAATATTGAAAGCCCGAGTCCTATCCCAACCGCCCTAGTGGTTTTGCCTTGTGAATACTGTGAAATCAAATCTTTATAGTCGCTATCATAAAGTTTTTCTTCTATAAAATCAACTGATACTACATTATTTAATTGTTCTACATATCCTTCCATCGTCAATTGATTGGAATTTAGCATAGTATTTAATCTGTCAAGCTCGCTTGCAAGCTCCTTTTGATAATAAACTGTTTCTTCAAAAGTGGCGAGCGCGCTATCTCTTTTATCTGTGCCAGCATTATCTAAACATATGCCAGTGACAAAAAGTCCTAAAGAGGCGCCAAGTAAAGTTGCAAGAGCAAGCCTTCTAATTAATTTAAATGATTTTTTTGATTTAAGTATGTCTTTCATTTTCTCCTCTAAATAAGTCGCAAGAGAAAATAGGCAAAACTTAAATTAAATTTGCTTGCTTTTTCTCTTCTTTTTCTTTCTTTTTATAGTAGTCCTCTACTGCGTTTGTGATAGCCTCTTCAGCAATTACCGCTGAGTATGACTTGCTGTCAGGCACACCATCTTCAAGATGCTCCATAATATCGTTTGAAGTTATACTAAGTGCCTCTTCGAGAGTCATATCAATCAGCATCTCACAAGCCTCGTCGCAAGCAACAATAGTGCTTACTCCACCATATGCTTTAAACTTTGCAGACGTGATTATGCCATCTTCATTTACAAGGATGTAAAGTTTTACCAAATCGCCGCAGTCCTTATTGCCAGCCTTGCCTGTGCCGTTTGCGCCACGAAGTCCGCCCGCATATTTTGGAGATTTAAATCTTTCTAAAACTTCATTACTATACATAATTACTTCCTCCCTGCTTTTGTAACTGCTGAAATTGACCTAAGTTGTGCCACCGACTTTTCTATTACATCTATAACATATTCTATGTCGCTACGACTAGTGTTTTTGCCGAAAGATATTCTGATAGATGATTTTATCTCGTCATCATCAAGCCCCATTGCCTTGAGTACGTGAGATGGCTCGGCAGAATTGGATGTGCAAGCAGAGCCAATCGAAACTGCCACGCCTTCCATATCAAGAAGCATTAAAAGTGACTCGTTATCTACCATTTCAAAGGATATATTGAGTATTCCGTTGACCTTTTGCTGTGGGTGACCATTGATGTGGATGTATTCAACCTTCTGCTCAAGATTTCTTAAGAAGAAGTCGCGCTCACTTCGCAATTTTTGCTGGTTGATACTCATATCACGCACTGCAATCTCAACCGCCTTGCCAAAGCCAGCTACAGCAGGAACGTTTATTGTTCCGCCACGCTTGCCTCTCTCTTGATTTCCGCCTGTTATCAAGTTTTCAATTCTTACGCCATTCTTAAGATAGAGACAGCCAACACCTTTAGGTCCATAAATCTTGTGCCCTGAAAGCGTCATTGCATCGATTTCCATATCTTGAACATCAAGTTTTACCGCACCGATTGCTTGCACTGCATCAGTGTGGAAGATTAAGCCATAGTCGTGAGCTATCTTTGCTATTGCCTTGATGTTTTGAATTGTGCCAACTTCATTATTTACTGCCATAATTGACACGATAGTAGTATCCTCTCTAATTGAGTGAAGAAGCTCTGCCATATCAACAAGACCGGTCTTATCAACTGGAAGATAGGTCACCTCGAACCCTTCCTCTTCTAGCTGTTTGCAAGCATCAAGTACTGCGTGATGCTCTATAGCACTTGTGATGATGTGCTTACCCTTATTAGAGTATGCGTGAGCAAGCCCCTTTATTGCCCAGTTGTCAGCCTCTGTGCCACCAGAAGTAAAATAAATCTCATTGGATTTATTTGCGTTGATTGCTCTTGCAATACGGTCTCTTGCCCTGTCAACAATGGCGCTAGCCTCTCTTCCAAAACTGTGAAGTGAGTTGCTGTTGCCATATATAGCATTAAAGCAAGGTAGCATCTCTGCAAGAACTTCGCTTGAAACATAAGTAGTAGACGCGTTATCTAAATAAACTTTTTTAGCCATAATAAAACCCCTTTTGTTAACTTAATTTTATCACGATAAACCTTTAAAGTCAATAGTAAAGTGTTGATTTTCAAAAAAGTCCCTTGAAATTTAAAGGACTTTTCTTTTTATCTCATATATTTTAACATTTAGTAATTTTCTTTATCTACCACCTCAAACATTGCGCTTAAAGAAATAATCTTCATAAGTATATTTAAGCCAAGAAGCATTTTGTGTTGGATTAGTTACATCTACAGAAGTACCGCTAGTAGCTGTTGAAGTTTTAGTTACATACCATCCGGTAGTCGCAGGGAATGTAACTGATGTGAGTGCACTGCAATCAGCAAAAGCATATGTTCCAATGCTTGTCAAATTTGTACAGATACTTAAATCAACACTTTTAAGATACATACAATCACGAAAGGCGTGAGAACCTATACTTGTAATGGTAGAAGAGAAATTTACCTCAGTTATTTTAGGCTCATATCCATTGTTATAACCAGCTGGATAAAATAAATACGCTGGAATATGTTTGACACCTTCGCCAAAATTAAGAGTTATACCAGCAGCTTCTATACCAGCATCCGCAAATATATAATTTAAATTTTCAAAATCTATTTCTGCTAATACATTGTAATTTATCTCAGTCAGTGCTTCACATTCACGGAAGGCAGCGCTGCCTATAGAAGTTAAGTTAGATGGCAGTGTTAAACTTTTGATATATCTACACTGATAAAAAGCACGACTTCCAATGCTTGTAATAGTAGAAGAAAAATTTACCTCAACTAGGTTAGGTTCATAGCCTTCATTTTGTCCAGAAGGACTAAAAAGATTTACTGGAATATATCTAACACCTTCACCAAAGTTAACTACCATACTGCTTCCAGTATCTGCGAACGCATAATTTAAATTTTCCAAATCAGCAATTTCTACGGCATTATAATTTATTAATTTCAAAGATGAACATTGACGAAAAGCATTATTGCCTATACTTGTAACTGTAGATGAAATGTTTACTTCTATTACTTTTGGAGTCGGATTATTATAAACAAGAGTATCAGGATAGAATATATTTGAAGGAATACGCTCTACTCCCTCATTAAAATTGAATATAATGCCATCCCCACCTCTTCCCGCATTAGCAAATATGTAGTTTTTACTAGAAAAGTTGAGAGTTGGTATATTATAATTTACTTCTGTAAGCTGACGACAATCACGAAAAGCTGAAGCTCCTACGCTTGTCACAGTTGATGGTAAAGTTAAGCTTTCTAAACCGCTAGAAGAAAATGCATAATTGCTTATGCTTGTTATATTAGGAGGAAATGTTACGCTTGCTAGCGAGCTACAAGAAGAAAAAGCATATGATGAAATACTTATCAAATTTGTGCAATTACTTAGGTCGGCACTAGTAAGGCCAGTAGAAGAAAATACATTAGACCCCATACTTGCCAAACTTGAAGGAAATGTTATATTTGTAAGTTTATTACAAAAACGAAATGCACTAATACCTATATTTGTTATTGTTGATGAAAGATTCGCCTCTACTATATTAGGATTATATCCCTCACTTGAAGAAGGGCAAAATAAATATGCTGGAATATTTTCTATACCTTCACTGAAATCCACTGTAATTCCTTCACCATCTTGTCCTGCATTATAAAACACATTATTTCCAGAAGCCAAATTTTCTACTGCTAATGAGTTATAGTTTATATTTGTAAGAACACGACATTCACGAAACGCGGCATTTCCTATACTTGTCAAGCTTGTTGGTAAAGTTAAACTAGTAAAATCACAACCATAAAAAGCATACTGATTTATACTAGTTTTTCCGTCAGGAATTACAAGATTTGATATTTTCTGTTGATTTGTCATAAATGAATGTGAAGTGTCAGTTATCCAATTATTTCCTATTGTTATGGCTAGCCAATTAGAAATTGTTCCAGTGTAGTTAATACTATTAATATTAGACATATTATTTAACAAATAGGCAGGAATATGTGTCACTTCATTTGCAATATTTACCGTTATACCTTCAGTGTTTTCTCCTGCATAACGGAAAACATAATTATTCGATGACAAATCATTTAAGCTTGCATTTAAATTAATCTCTGTCAACCCAGCGCAATGATAAAAAGAATAGGTTCCCAAATTTGATACATTTGATGGTATTGTTATGCTTGCCAGATTTCCATTGTAAGCAAATGAATTCCTTCCTATCGTTGTTAAAGAAGAAGGCATATTGACTATAGTTAATTTAGGTGAAGTTAGAATGCTATTTGTAGGACAAAACAAATATGCAGGTATTGTTGTAACATCTTCTGAAAAATTTACAGTTATTCCATTCGCATTTTGTCCTGCATTATAAAATACCATATTGTTAGAAGAAAGATCACTAATGACTGGAGCATTATAGTTTATCTCAGAAAGATTAGTACAGTTTGCAAAGGCTCCTGCTCCGATACTTGTTATTTGATATGGTATTGTTATTGATGTCATTGTAGAACAATTTGTAAATGCAAATTCTCCAATTGCTGTAACATTATAATCTGTTCCCTCAACGAAAGCGCCATCACTTGGACGGATTGAATAAGTCTCTGGTATGACAACTTCAGAATCAGAGCCAGAATATGCTGTTAAAGTGCTTTCATTAAAAGTAAACGGAAGCAAATCGTTGTGTTCAATTTCTGGCTCCTCATACTCATTTAGTAAGATAGTAATATTGTTTAAATTTACATTTTGTGGATCTGATATGGTTACAACAAGCTCGACTGTGCCAGAAATTGCAGTATCCTCATTTATTGTTGTTGCATCCACTGCATCTCCACGAATAATTCCGTTTGCAGACACTGATGCATTTGTTACAGTGGATGTTTCATTTGCAGAATAAAACGTGCTAGTCGTATTTATAATATCAAAATATAGTGTAAAGCTTGTGTCAGCCGAGATTGAACCCAAATCAATTTTATATTCACCATTAATAAAACCTGGTTCAAAGACATCAAGCGTTGTACCTTGTCCACTTAGCGTATTGTCATTTTTTAACCTTACATCCTTGACATAAAGTGTTTTGTCCGCAATATCGAAACTTACCGACCCTTTCATTGAAATAGTTTGGGTAGGCAACGCAAAAACGCCTACCATTAAAATTCCAACAATCAGTACAAATAGTGATATGGCTGAAATTAGTTTTATTTTTAAAGACATTTTATCCTCCTTGATAAATCAAATTTCTATAAGCCTATTTTACTCCCCTCCGCCTTTCTTGTCAAACAAATTAACGCACTTCGGAAAATTTTGTTGGACTTCGAAAGGCGGGCACCCTCGTCTTTCTCTTTAATGTTTCTAAGAATTTATGTGCCCTCGGCTTAAGCGTAAGCACGAGGAGCACAAAAGATATTTTAACTATTATATTTTATCACTAATCGCTGTAAATAACAAAGAAAATTGAAAATTAATAAAAAAATCATTGAAAATTATAAAAAATCATTGAAAATTATAAAAATCATTGAAAATTATAAAAATCATTGAAAATTATAAAAATCATTGAAAAAACGTAAACAAGAACTAAATCAGATTGATTTAGTTCTTGTTGGTTTTATAGGTATTTTTTAAGTGCAGTGACGCAATCGTCTGATTGCCAGATGCCTATATGTTTCTCTTGCTCCTTACCGTCTTTGAAGATGATAAGCGTTGGGATTGACATAACGCCATATTGTCTTGCAAGGTTTGGGTTTTTGTCTACGTCAACCTTTACAATCTTAACCTTGCCATCAAGTTCACTTTCAATATCTGGCAAAATTTGAGCCATCATTCTACAAGGTGCGCACCAAGTGGCAAAAAAGTCAACAAGTGTGATGCCCTCTTTGGTCTCCTTTTCAAAATCCTTCTCTTCTATTTCTAACATATCTCCTCCTTTATGATTTTATTTATTACTACCGAGGCTATCGTCGCCCCGCTAGATGCCGGATAATAACTTATGCTTCCAATAACGCCGTCAACTTTTTGTGGTTTTGAATTGCAAGTGACAACGTCAAGTGAGTTTACATTATTTTCTCTTAATTTTTTCCTTATTGCCTTAGCAAGTCCGTCATCGTGGGTTTTATAGATGTCGGTCAGATAAAAGTTTGGTGTGTCATACCTATTGCCAGCGCCCATTGCCGAAATAATATAAATATTGTGCTTTTTGCAGTACAAAATTAAGGCAATTTTATCTTTTACGCTGTCAATCGCATCAATAACAATATCGGTATCTTTTATAAGGCTTGGTAGGTTATCTTCAGTTGCCCTTGCATCTATTCCATTAACTTTAACCTCGCTATTGATTGCAAGTAGCATATCTTTTAACACCTCAACCTTTGCCCTGCCTATTGTGCTTTCATATGCTATAATCTGCCTATTTAGATTGCTTGGGCTGACCTTATCAAAGTCAATTAGTGTAAACTTTTCTACTCCTGCCCTTGCCAAGAAAACAGCGCAGTACCCGCCAACGCCACCACAGCCAACTATTGTAACGTGGGCGTTTTTTATTTTCTCTAAATTTTCCTTACCTATTAAAATTTCAGTGCGCGAATTATCCATATACAATAAAATTAGCAAAATTTATAGATTTTAGCAAGTTTTTATTGCAAATTGCATTGAATTTATTAAATTTATTTAATTTTGAGTGATTGCAATAATGATATTGATTTGTTATAACATCCTATCTTTATTTAATTGGACAATAAAATTAAGCGTGTAGGTGTTATCGGTAGCATATATCTCAAACAAATGACACAATGCAATCGGAAACTTGGGTTAAGTAAAGGAAAATCTAAGCGAAGTGATGCAATTGGGGGTTTATAACTCAAATTAGCAATAAAGCTAAGCGAAGTGGTGCAATTGGGGGTTTATAACTAAAATTAGCAATAAAGCTAAGCGAAGTGGTGCAATTGGGGATTGGCAAGAAAGAGCGCGCGAAGAGCGCGCAAAAAGGCGAAGCCTTTTGGATTTTAAACGACGTTTAAAATCCCTTTCTTGCCACCCTTGTCATAAAACCAGCATCAAAACCTTGTTATCAAAAACACAATAATTATTACAAGATATATTTCTTAAGGTCAAACTTTTTCTTGGTGTCTTTAAAGGCGTTTTGAACATAACCTCTATCAATCTTTACAGTTGTAAGCGGAAGCTCATTAGTCGCATTAAAGGATATATCTTCAAGCAGTGACTCCATAACAGTGTGAAGTCGTCTTGCCCCGATATTTTCGCTTGTCTCATTTTCAGTAGCCGAGATTTCAGCAATCTCATCAATGGCGTCATCGGTGAACTGAAGGTCGATATTATCAACTTTCAAGATTGAGGCATATTGAAGGCAAACTGAGTTTTTAGTCTCCTTCAAAATGCGTTTAAAGTCGTCTTTTGTAAGACTGTCAAGGTCCACTCTAATTGGGAATCGTCCTTGAAGCTCTGGTATCATATCCTCAATTTTTGAAACGTGGAAAGCGCCCGAGGCAATAAAGAGAATAAAGTCGGTCTTTACATTGCCATACTTAGTTGCCACTGTGCTACCTTCAACTATAGGAAGGATATCTCTTTGAACACCCTCTCTTGAAACATCTTGATTATTAGAGCCACCAGCCTTGCCGATAATCTTATCTATTTCATCTATGAAGATGATGCCTTCTTCTTCGGTTCTTCGTATTGCCTCAGCGTAAACGTTATCCTTATCAATTATTCTATCGCACTCTTCGGCTGTAATGATTTCTCTTGCTCTTTGAACAGTCATTCTCCTCTTCTTTCTCTTTTGAGGCAAAAGCCCATCAAACATAGAACCAATATTGATTTCTGGTCCACCAATCGCAACCATTGGCTTAGGGTTATCGATGACTAAGATGTCAATCTGCTCATTTTCAAGCTTTCCTGCCTTATACTCTTCGGTTATAACTGTTTTATCTACTGCAACATCGTTTGCTCTTCTTGTATCACAGATAGCATCAATCAATTTATTATCAACGATAGGGCTGACTTTAGACTCAATTTCGTGCGCCTTTTCATCCTTTACCATTCTAACTGCAACTTCAACAAGGTCACGAATCATACTTTCAACGTCGCGTCCAACATATCCAACCTCGGTGTACTTAGTTGCCTCAATTTTAATAAATGGTGCGCCGACAAGTTTGGCAAGACGTCTTGCGATCTCGGTTTTACCAACACCAGTTGGACCTTTCATAATAATATTTTTTGGAGTTATTTCCTCTCTTAGCTCTTTTGGAAGTTGACTTCTTCTATATCTATTTCGTAGTGCTATAGCTACTGCCCTCTTTGCCTTAGCCTGTCCTATAATATACTTATCAAGTTCTTCAACTATTTGTCTTGGTGTTAAATTCATCTTTAAACCTCCTCTACTGTAATATGGTCATTTGTGAATACACAAATTTGACCTGCAATCTCAAGCGCCTTTTTAGCAATTTCCTTTGCTGAAAGTTTGGTGTTTTGTTTGAGCGCTTTTGCTGCTGCAAGAGCATAGTTACCGCCAGAGCCTATTGCGCAAACATCGTCATCTGGCTCTATAACCTCACCTGTACCGCTGACGATTAAGAGCTGATTTTTATCTGCTACAATCATCATAGCATTAAGCTGTCTTGACGCTTTATCCTCGCGCCAAGTGCCTGCAAGTTCAACCGCGCTTCTCATAAGATTGCCTGAAAATTTGCTCAGCATATTTTCAAACCTTTCACAGAGCGAAAAAGCATCGGCAACAGAGCCTGCAAAACCTATCACTACGCTATCGTTATATATTCTGCGCACCTTATGTGCGTTGGACTTAAAGATTACGCTTTCGCTCAATGTAACTTGCCCGTCACCAGCGATGGCAATCTTTCCATCTCTTTTTACACCACAGATGGTGGTTCCTCTAAACATACTTTCCATTAGTATACTCCTCCTTAAAATGTTTAAGACTTTCAACCGACCTATTGAACAACCTTTCAATTACAGTCAGGCTTGAATAGTCTTCTTGTTGTAAAATATCGTAATTTTCGCTGTTTACATTTCTTTTTAATAGGCTTGAATTGATTACTTTTTTAGATAAGCTTCCTATCAAGCTTGTCGATGGCAAAAGCACCATCTTTTTGCCACTATAGTACTTAAAGACATTCATTGCAGTATAAAGCCCACTTGCTATGCAGTCGTAATAACTGCTTAGCCCGAGTATTGAGCCTGCAAAAAATAAGTTATGGTCTTGCAAACTTTGGTTGTAATCATTGATTACATATTTTGAATTTATATATACCGCATTTTCAACGTCGCCCGCCTTAAGCAAAGTGATGTTTTTAAACGCTTTTAAACTTTTTAATATTTCAAGTTGGCTTTGCGCACTCAGTTTAGAAGAAAAGCCCTCTATGCTATAACCCTTCTTGTTTTCTTTTAGGCAGATGAGTGCATAAGGTTTTTCTTTAAGTCCTTCAATGTAGCGTGGCATCATTGCATAATTTTTAAGTGCGTCCCTGCCCTTGCAAGCTAGGTCCTCAATGGTGCTTTGGCAAAATTTATAATCAAGGCTTATCTCAAGCCTATTTAACTCTTTGATAATTGCGTTGACAAAATTAAGATACTCGTCATACTCAAGCGGAAGGAAGAGGTGTCCTTCATCTCCCTTTCGGCGGTAAAGCAAACTTGTATCAATATTGTCAATAACAGGATTGACCTGCAAATGTCTAAAGCATCGCATTGAACCAAACTTTCTTGTCAAAAAGTCGAACATCTTTTCATCGGTGTTAGAGCCTGTTGCGATTATATTTATCTCGCGCGGATTGATTTCTGATATCCCAGCCTCAAAATACTCGATGTTCTCGCTCTTTTTAACAAGGTTTTCGCCATACTCAAGAAGTTTAGAGGCTAGGCATCCGCCATAACCTTCTCTTGACAATCTGTCCTCTTCTCTTATAAGCGGAGAGCCAAGAAAAGACAGCTCTCTTTTTAGTAACCCTTGCCAAAACTGTTCTTTCTCACTTAAAACCTTGCCTGTACATCTATCGCAGTTACATTTATAGTCCCTGTGCATTTGAAAGACGTGTACCTTAATCCCGTGTCCTGCTAAGAATAAAGCACATTCAATCCCCGCAAAACCACAACCTATAATGTTGACAACAGGCAAATAACAATTCATACTAGCTCCTTAAGTCATATTAGACTACTTAAGTATATTGCATTTTTTAAGTTTTACAAATTTGAAAGAATGCTATTTTCTGCGAAAAGGGTCAAAGTTTGTAAAATTTTGACGCTTTACTCTTTTATTCTAGCAAAAAAAATTGATTTTTCATAATTTTATTTAGCATTTTAGCCAAAAAAACAAAAAAATTATGGCAAAAACCATAATTTTTTCTTAAAAATCGCTTAAAAATTTGTTTTTTTCTAAGTTGAAGGTTCTTCAACATAATCACAGCTTGCACTGCTACACTTAATCTTTTTACCCTTAACAATGAGTGGACTTGAGCATTTTGGACATTTTTTTCCGGTTGTCACATCCCAGCTCATAAATTTGCAGTCTGGATACCTCTCGCAAGAGTAAAATATTTTACCTTTTTTGCTCTTTCGCTCAACCATTGCAGACCCGCACTCTGGACAGATGCCAACCTTCTTAACCTCAGCCTCAATTGGTCTTGTGTTTTTGCATTTTGGGAAGTTTGAGCAGGCAAGGAATTTACCATATCGTCCATCTCTAATCACCATCTTTCCGCCACATTTTTCGCAGGTTATATCGGTCTCCTTTGGTGGCTCTTTCATAGATAGCGAGCTTGCATCGGCTCTGCCAAGCAGTCCCTCAAAGCCTTGCCAGAAGTTAGACACGACGTTGTGCCAATCTTCGTCCTTATTTGCTATATCGTCAAGGCGCTGTTCCATATGCGCGGTAAATTTAACATTGATTACACTGCTAAAGAATTTTTCAAGATAGGTGGTAACCTTCCTTCCAAGCTCGGTTGGATGGAGATATTTACCCTCTTTTTCGGTGTAATGTCTTGAGGTAAGCACTGTTATTGTTGCGGCATAGGTGGCAGGTCTGCCGATACCCTTTTCTTCCATTGCCTTTACAAGACTTGCTTCGGTATAGCGAGCTGGTGGCTTTGTGAACTTTTGCTCGGTTGCAAGCTTTTCACAATCCAAGCTTTCGCCCTCTTCCATCTTAGGAAGTTTGCCGGCAAGCCCCTCTTCGCCCTCTTTTTCTACAAATTCTTTATATACTTTAGTGTAGCCTGCAAACTCCATCGTTCGTCCGCTTACCTTAAAGCCATAATTTTCGCAGTCAAAATTGACAGATACATTAGCATACTCTGCCTCGCTCATCTGGCTTGCCAAAAATCTTTCATAGATGAGTTTGTAAAGTCTATAGTTATCATTACTGAGTGTCTTTTTGGTCATCTCTGGCGTGATATCCATTGTAATAGGTCTAATTGCCTCGTGCGCATCTTGAGCGCTCTCTTTAGTGTGATAGATATTAGGCTTCTCAGGCAGATATTCACTTCCGTACTTTTCTTTTATAAATTCACGGCAGGCGTTTTGTGCATCGGTGGAAACACGTACTGAGTCTGTTCTTATATAGGTAATAAGGGCAATCTTGCCTTCGCCCTCAACGTCAACCCCTTCATAGAGCTGTTGGGCTGAAGATGTTGTACGCGCAAGGCTCATACCAAGCTTATTTAGCGCGTCTTGTTGCATTGTTGAAGTAGTAAAAGGCGCTGGCGCGTGCGACTTTGTTTTACTTTTCTTAATCTCGGTTATTGTAAACTTTTTGCCTTGAACGGCAGAGAGAAGAGTGTCAACCTCCTCTTTATTTTTTGGTACAAACTTCTTTTTATTAAAGCTTACAAGATTTGCTTTGACAATGTTTTCACCTTTTTTCAAAAAGGCTTGAACAGTCCAATACTCCTCTGGTACAAACGCCTCAATCTCGCGCTCTCTATCAACTACAAGCTTTAGCGCAACCGACTGAACTCTGCCGGCGCTGAGTTTTGGTGCTATCTTCTTGCATAGAATTGGTGAAAGTTTGTAACCCACCAGCCTATCAAGCACCCTTCTTGCCTGCTGAGCATTGACGAGTTTTAAGTCTATCTTCCTCGGATTTTCAAGTGCTTTGGTAACCGCTTTCTTAGATATTTCGTTAAATTCTATTCTACAATTTTTGTCAGACTTAAAGCCAAGTATGTTTGCAACGTGCCAAGAGATAGCTTCTCCTTCTCTATCAGGGTCGGTTGCAATAAGAACTTCGTCTGCCTGCTGGGCTTTCTTACGAAGGTCCTCTATCATCTGTTTTTTCTCTGGCACTATCTCATACTTAGGCTCAAAATTGTTCTTTAAATCAATTCCAAATGCCTTTTGTGGAAGGTCGCTGATATGTCCTTTGGTTGCAAAAACCTCATACCCACTGCCTAGATATTTCTTTAATGCTTCTCTTTTAAATGGTGACTCTATTATGACTAACTTCAATTTTTCCTCCAAATTAATTTAATGACACGATTGAACCAGGTAGCCTACTTATTATGCCTCTAATTTCAAGCATTGTCAAGTTGCTATTTAAGTCACTGATGCTAAGCCCTGAATTCTTTGCAAGAAAATCTATTTCCTTCATACCATCTTTAAGAAGGTTTACTATGGCGCTCTCTTCAATAGAAAGCTGGTAGTTTAAACTTTTTTCTGCTTTCTTTATTCCGCTTTCACCCTTAACTATATTATAGTCGACAAGTATATCGCTCGCCTTTGTGACAAGTTGTGCTTGTGATGACTTAATGATATCATTTGTAAGCTCGCTGAGAGGGCTATCAATATTCCCAGGAACTGAATAGATGTTCTTGCCATAATCTAAGGCGTAATCTTTTGTATGGATTGTACCGCTTTTGATGTTTGCCTCGGTTATAAGCACGCCATCACTAAGCCCTGCTATTATTCTATTACGCTGAGGGAAAGAATATTTTGTCGCCTTCTTATTTGGTGAGTATTCGCTGACTAAAAGCCCCTTCTTTGCTATCTCTTCTGCAAGTGAGATGTGCTCTGCTGGATATATCTCATTAAGTCCTGCCCCAAGCACGGCGATAGTCTTTCCGCCAACTTCCAAACATTTCCTATGAGCGATACTGTCTACTCCATATGCAAGCCCGCTTACGATTACCACACCTTCGCGCGCAACATCGCCTACAATCCTATTTGTAACAACTCTGCCATAGTTTGTTGGCTTTCTTGTGCCTACAACTGCTAATGCCTTCTCGTTTAATAGCGACAAATCTCCCCTGCAAAACAAAAAGAATGGTGCGTCTGGCAGGTCTCTAAGCTTTTCAGGATAGTCCTTATCAAACTTTGTTAAAAGCACAATATCACTATCAAGCATATTGTTATAATAATTATTTATACGATTTATGTCGGCGCGTTCCTTCATTTTATCAAGATTTTCTTTTGTTAAAATTCCGTCAAACTTGCTCTTGCAAAAATGTTTCAAGCTAACATCCTCGCCTAAACTATCTATAATCTGCTGGTTTTTTAAATATGTATTATCAAACATCGATAAAAATACTAAAAAACTTTTAAAATCATCTTCTAATTTCATAATTAACCCTTTAAGTCTTTATTTTATACAACTTTTATGTGATTTTACAAGCAATTTTTCAAAAATTTTTACTCTTTCCAAAGTTTTCTATCAAGATTTCTGTATGAAATTGCCTCTGCAATGTGCCTTGCTTCGATGTTTTGACAACCCTCAAGGTCGGCAATAGTTCTTGCTACTTTCAAAATTCGCTCGTGCGCCCTTGCACTAAGTTTTAAACTGTTAAAGGAATTTTCAAGCATAGCCTCACCCATCGAGTCAAGTTTACAATACCTCTTGGTCTGAGCAACCGACATCTTGGCGTTACAGAAGTTTTTAGAGTTTTTAAAACGCTCTGCCTGCAATGCCCTTGCCTTGTTGACCCTCTGCCTAATCTCCTTTGAGCTTTCCTCTTTCTCCTCACTTCTCAGTTGTTCATATGTGACATTGTCCACTTCAATATGGATATCTATTCTATCCATAATTGGACCAGAAAGCTTTGCAAGATACCTATTAATCTTGCTCGGCGGGCAATGGCACTCTCTATCTTTTGACCCGCGGTAGCCACAAGGGCAAGGGTTCATACTTGCAATAAGCGTGAAATTTGCAGGATAGGTTATGGTTGCATTGCTACGCGCAACGGTTATGACACCATCTTCAAGAGGCTGACGAAGAGTCTCTATTGTCTGCCTTGAATACTCAGGAAACTCGTCAAGAAAAAGCACGCCGTTATCAGCGAGCGATATCTCGCCAGGTTTTGCATTTGCTCCGCCACCCGTTAGACTGACAGTGCTTGCTGTATGATGTGGACTTCTAAAAGGTCTGGTGGAGACAATACCCTTTTTAAGGTCAAGCTCACCTGCGATTGAGTGAATTTTGGTCACCTCGAGCGCCTCTTCAAAGGTCATATCAGGAAGTATTGACGGAAAACACTTGGCAAGCATACTCTTACCACTTCCAGGAGGTCCCACCATCAATAGATTATGCCCGCCCGCTGCCGCAATTTCAAGGGCGCGCTTTGCCATTGCTTGACCCTTGACGTTTGCAAAGTCTAAGCCATCATAGTCATCATTATTTTGAAGTGAACTATATTCACAGCTCTTTATCGGCTCAAGCTCTTCCTCTCCGCACAAAAAACTTATGGTCTGTCTTAATGATTTCACACCATAAACATTGATATTTGTTATATAACTTGCCTCTTCCTTATTGCCAAGCGGTATGATGATATTTTTATAGCCAAGCTCTCTTGCCGATATTAAAAGCGGAAGCACTCCTCGCACAGGCTTGACGCTTCCATCAAAAGAAAGCTCGCCAATATAAACAAACTTATCTTCATTCTTTATCTTATACTCACTGTTACACGAAAGAATTGCAACAGCCATAGCAAGGTCATAGAGCGCACCCTCTTTTTTAATATCGGCTGGCGCCAAGTTGATAGTTATCCTCTTCGTAGGATACTCAAACGCACTATTCTTTATTGCCGAGCGCACACGCTCCTTAGCCTCTTTGATTGCAGTGTCTGCAAGTCCAACAATTTCAAAATGAGGTAGTCCATTGCCAACATCAGCCTCTATATCAATTGGATAACCCTCTATGCCTTTTAACCCAAAACTTTTTACTTTTGACAGCATTTCAATATACTCCTAAAATTCATTATAATAAAAAAGTGGCAATTTTACAAATAAATTGTCAAAATATGTCAATATGCCACCAAAATACAACAAACAAAAATCAATGCACATATGTACATTGATTATGTTAAATGTTATCTTCTATTTATTTTTGACCCTGAGCATTTTGAGGGCTTGTTTGTCCTCTTTTTTAACTCTGTATGACTCGCACGCTTTTTGAAGGGTTTTGTTTCTTATAAATATATCTGTCTCCTTCTGAATAAAG
This sequence comes from uncultured Clostridia bacterium, assembly GCA_946484195.1. GTDB lineage: Bacteria > Bacillota > Clostridia > Christensenellales > UBA1242 > Caccovivens. Next base: position 1,651 of record CAMLSW010000019.1, on the reverse strand, counting down.
TCATACATATATTTATAGTCAATCGCAAACGCCTCTGCGTAACACCAAGCTATTGCCATCTTAACATAAAAATGGTCGTTTTTCACCTTCCTTATAAGATTTATAACATTTTGCATATCTTGCTTAAGCTGATATTTCATAAGCCAAACTATTCCCGCCCTAACATAGAAAGGCTCTTCTGATTTAAGCAGATTTTCAAAAAACTTTCTTTCGCTTTCAAGACCTTTAAGTCTTGCAACAATGGCATCGCAAGCAGCCCAGTTATCAATGCAAGGTAAAACCTTTTGAAACATCTTCACCTTTTCTTGTGGCGACTCCTTCACCCTTCCAATAAAACAGCCGGCAAGCAAAATCTCTTCATAATTGTCAAGCGGAAGCTCATAAAAGTCGGCGCCAATTCTTACAAGGCTTTTTGCAAAGTCATTTAAAAGCCTGGTCTTAGTTCCCTTAATTTCATATTTTGTATCAATTAAACTCTTATCAAATTCGGCTTTTTTTGGATCTTGTATTTTGTCAATATAATCCTTTACTAGTTCCTTTATCTTCATAACACCCTCTCTATCTTTTATTTTACATATTTATTTTAATAATCCTATAAAACTTTGTCAATTATATAGCAAAATTTTATTTTTGCATATTTTTGTAAAATTATTTACAAAATATTGCAAAATCTCTTGGAATTTTTAAAAATAAGTTGTATACTCCTTATGTTGTTCTACAAAGGAGACAATTATGAATTTTGAAAACTTAGATGAGGATGTATTAGAAAGACAGGCGATTACATATCTATCAATATTAAAAATTAGCCCTAGTATAAATGGCTATCATTATTTAAAAAGCTGTTTTAAAAAGATTTGTCACGACTCATCTAAAAAGTTTAAGGTAAATAAGGTACTTTACCCTGAGATAGCAGAAGAGTTTAATGTTGAGAATAATTTAATTGACAGGTCTATGAGACACGCAATGAGGATGAGTTTTAAACGAGGCGGTATAGAGAATATGGAAAAGTATTTGCATTTTAAGTTTTCTAGCGCTATACCAACTCCAAGAGAGGTGCTTTGCGTGCTTGTTGAAGTAGCCGAGAAGGAAAAGAGAAAGTTTATACTCGAAATTGTCCAAGAACAAGATAAGGTTTTACATAAAGTGCTAACAGAAAACACAGAAAAGTTTTTAAAAGAAATCTCTAGTTATAGATAAAATAATCAATAAAATTCGGCATAAAATCTGACGGAATTCTTTTCATTTGCATAAAAAACCGCTTTTTGAAGAGCAAGAAAATACCAACGTTTCTATCAATCCATAGAAAAAGCATAGCAAATTTTGCTATGCTCACATATTTGGTGTTCCCAACAGGACTCGAACCTGTGACTAGCCCTTAGGAGGGGCTTGTAATATCCACTTTACTATGGGAACGTTGGGGATTGTATGCATTTAATCGAAATAATATAGATAACTACAAAAATTTTTAATTTCGTAGTTGTTTATTATTATATCATATATTTTGCGTTTTTTCAAATAGTTTTTTATATATTTTTTGTTAGCCTATAATATCGGAAGCCGAACTTGCTTGCAAGAGTGAGGCTGATGGTTTTACATACTATGTGATGAACACAATTTATTGTGTTTTTGCGTTTAGCAAAATTAAAACTTA
>CAMLSW010000018.1 GCA_946484195.1 uncultured Clostridia bacterium | reverse complement strand
GAACAAGACGTAGTCGAACAAGACGTAGTCGAACAAGACGTAGTCGAACAAGACGTAGTCGAACAAGACGCGGGAGATGCCGTTTTGCCAAGAGCAAAACGGTGCACCGCTTAGGCTCTCGCCCAAGCGGTGCCAATTTTAAGCGAACGCTTAAAATTGCTCTCCCGCGTCACCCTCAATACCCCAAAACCTCTATTTATCCTTACAAAAACCTTTAATCATTCTATTAAATTAAGACAAAATTTTTAAAAACTTCAAAAATTTAACCACCCAAAATGTAAAAATCAAATCTTCTTCAAATACTCATTGATAAACTCTTGGATATTGCCATCCATAACGGCTTGGATGTTGCTGTCTTCATAGCCTGTACGATGGTCTTTGACAAGGGTGTATGGGCAGAATACATAGCTTCGTATTTGACTTCCCCACTCAATCTTTTTGATTTCACCACGGATGGAAGCAAGGCGCGCCATCTCTTCTTCCTCTTCCTTTTCAGCAAGTCGAGAATAGAGCATTTGCATAGCGGTCTCCTTGTTTTGAAGCTGACTTCGCTCCACCTGACAAGAGACAACGATGCCTGTTGGGATATGTGTAATTCTCACCGCGCTTTCGGTTTTATTTACATTCTGCCCGCCCGCACCGCTAGAGCGATAGGTGTCTATTTTTAAGTCCTCTGGTCTTATTTCAATGTTTGGCTTATCTTCAATCTTTGGCATAACCTCAACGCTTGCAAAAGAGGTGTGACGCCTTGCGTTTGCATCAAACGGCGATATTCTCACCAGCCTATGCACACCTTTTTCAGCCTTCAAAAAGCCGTATGCGTTCTCGCCATCCACCTCAAAGGTTATGCTCTTAAGCCCAGCCTCATCACCATTAAGCACATCAAGCACACGCAAACTATAGCCCTGCTTATCGCAGTACATCTTGTACATCCTATAAAGCATCTCAGTCCAGTCCTGCGCCTCAGTACCGCCAGCACCCGAATGAAGTGTCATAATCGCATTGTAACTGTCATACTTACCAGATAAGAGAGTCTCAATTTTTGCCTCTTCAACCTTGCTTTCAAGTAGATGCAGGCTGTCTTCAATCTCCTTGTCTAAAGAAGGCTCACGCGTCTCTTCGCTAAGCTCAACATAGCCCTTACAGTCGTCGTAAAGGCGGTCAAGTTCGGCTATTTTGTCAAGCTTACGTTCGCAAGCCTTGATTTTCTTGCCAACCTCAAGCACTCTCTTTTGGTCAAGATAGAAGTTGTCAGAAAGTTGCTCTTTTTTTAAAACTTCAAGCTCACTTTTGGTCTTTTCTTCGTCAAAGACACTCCTTTATAAAGTTCAAATCTTGCAAAATGCTATTAAGCCTTTCTTTTATGTTCTCTAGTATCATAATTAGCTCCTTTTGAATATATTAGTAATAAGTTTAATAAATTGTTTTCAAAAAGTCAACCTTAAGGGACAATTTTTAAACGCTTTCACTTTTTTAATGATTTTTACATATATTTAGGTAGTAGGTTTACCTATTGTAAAAAATGGAGGTTATAAAATGTCATTTTATATTAACAACACAAATCCAAACCGCCCCGGCCCGCTGTCTGGAAATCCAATCAATGGTATCTGCGAAAAAGTTTTGATTGAAACTACTAAGGTTTTTGACGCTTGCGTAAGTCAGACGACAGAGACAGGTATAATCTTGCCTGTCACAAGCTTTAACCCAGCAAATCCCGTTCAGCCACTCACCTACATTTCAGCTCAAAATCAAATTGGCGCCGATGTGGTGGTTTCAGACATTGTCATTGACAGACTTGAGCAAACTCCAAATTATGCCAACGTTTCAATGACAATCACAATTCCGCTCACTGTTACCTATCGTGACGCAAACGGTGTTATCGGAACAGGCACATCAAGCCTTGTAGTGCAAAAAAGCACAGTGCTATTCGTACCACAGCCATCAATGACGCCTATTGAAATCAAGGCAAACGCCACCTTCTCAAGCACGATTGGCTCGTTTACTGCAGAAAACACCTTTACAGTAACAGGATGCCTTCAAATAGTCATCAAAGTTACTGCCGTTGTTGACCTGCTTATCCCATCATATGGCTACCCAGTATTGCCACCTTGTCAAGCCTGCCAAAACTGCAACGTATGCCCGGGCGTTGGCGACTTGCCACTCTACCCAACGGCAACAAGCTCGACAACAATCAATGTAAATAGGATATAGTTTAAAAGGCGTCTATTAATATTCCAACCAAACTATTAAATTACTATATCTAAATTAGCATTATAAATGCCTAAATTGTTGCATTTTAAATTAAAAGATAATGACCTTTAAAAAAATATGCTTTAGAAAATTCTCTTTAGCATATTTTTTGTATAATTTTTAAATAAGCTTAACGCCTACCTTGTATTAATTTCAATATAATTCTTGCTTATATGCAAATTGCTCTCACGGTTTTGCAAAAAACTAAAATTGGACTTGCCCTAAAGTCAATTTTATATAGCAATGCTCCACACTCCTAATTTGTTTTCTCTTTAAAATATTTAAAGGCATTATCAACGACCTCATCAACTGAAAAAGGCTTGCCCTGCCTGCCGTTAAGATGAAATAAATATTCAATATTGCCATTTTTGCCTTGAATGGAAGAATAGGTAAGTCCGCTCACCTTAAACTCTAAGCCAGCAAGGTACTCGATAAAATCTTTAAGTAGACTTTTATGGATAGCGCTATTTTTTATAACTCCCTTATACCTTTTTGCTATATCCTTACCACACTCAAATTGCGGTTTGAATAATATGACCATCTCTATCTTACCCAAAAGTTCCTTTAGTTTTGGCAGAATATGACGAAGAGAGATAAACGATATATCGCTTACAACTATGACACTGTCGCCTACCATCTCCTTTGTAAGCTTACGCACATCGGTGTTTTCAAGGTTTATAACCCGCCTGTCCTTGCAAAGTTTCTCGCTAAGTTCACCGCTTCCAACGTCAACAGCATAGACCTTCTTCGCACCATTTTCAAGCGCAACCTCGCTAAATCCCCCAGTCGACGCCCCGCAGTCAAGCACGGTTTTGCCCTTAAAATCAATATCAAACTCTTGTAGTGCTTTTAGTAGTTTGTATGCCCCTCTTGAAACATATTGTCGGTATTCTGTAATAGTTATATTTTCATTACATAATAGCTCAAAAGAAGGCTTAGTTATCACCTTTCCATTGATTAAAACTAAGCCTTTCTTAATAATTTCTTGCGCTTTCGCACGAGATGGTGCAAAGCGATTTTTGAATAGATATATGTCAAGTCTCATCGAAATTTACTCTGCTTCCTCTTCATATTCAACGACTTTGCCTAGATATTGGACTGAGCTGTCGTTTACTCTAAACTCCACCTTTTGCTCTGAATAAGTTATGTTTTTAATTTTAAATCTTTCCATTATATTCCCCGTTTTATCTTTTTCAATTTCTTTTTTGTGAATTATTTTAAAAATAATTGCAATTATATTGATATACTTACTTAAATAAATTTGTGTCGCATTTTTTATTGACGCTCTTGATCAGTTTCGCTTTCTTGCGAAACTGTTTCGAGCAATCTGTCAAAGAACTCTGAGGCTGACATCTTCATTCTGTTTACAATGCGCTTATAAACCAAATCGATTTTACCCTTTAAAGCTCTCAAAAAAACCTCTCTATCTTGCCCCTTTAAATCATAAATTTGTTTTAAAAGGTTGTCCTTTTTTATCTTTAAAGCTTCTATCTTGTCCCTATGAGGTTTGATTTCTTTGCTAAGTCTTCTAATTTCTTTCTTTGTCTTTAGTGGGTCATCTTCACTTGAAAAGATTATTTCATCAAGAATTTTATTTTCTAGTTCAATCTCATTATCTATATTGATAAGCGAGAAAAACAACTTCTTAAGAGCGCCCATTGATACTATTTGCTTAAAATCCTTGCAATACTGAGCGATTATTTCATAAAACTTTTCTTTTGCTTTTGCACTGTCAACCTTTTCATCAGTAGTTAGGAATCTAAATTCTTTATAATCCCCTCGAATTGGATAACTTTGATAATCTACTACAATTCTTACCTCTGTTTGACCCTCTCCCGTTTCGCTTGTCTGCCCGCTAAGCATTCTTTCATAAAGGGTAACTGGAGCGACCTCAACAAAGCACCCCTCCATAAATTTAAGTTCTATCTTTTGTGGAGTTATAGTAAACCTAACATTTCCATTTAAGTTCATAAAACACTACTCTCTTTCTTCTTCTGTCCCAGTTTTGTCACTTTCTAGCCTTTTCGCGCTCTTTTCACGCTCGCTTGAATAATATGCCTTTCTATATGGTTCTATTACAAGTTCTTGCATCTCCTTCTCAAGCTCATCAACAAAGCGTAGCATCTTATCTCGCAGTGCAACAGAGACAACCTCACCTCGATTTTTTACAAACTGTTTGATAATCCTATCAAGTTTTACAGGGTCGTTTTTAAGCTCCTCATTCTCAGATAGTTTTTCAATGCCATCAAGCGTTTCTTGGTTGGCGTTTACTCTGAGGGTCTTAAGCTCACTATTATAAATCCCTGCAAGAAGTCTTAATTTCTCTTCAACAGCCTCTCTTGGAAGCGCAACCTTAGCAAACTGAGGGTTTTCATACGCAAGGTCAAGTTGTTTATTGATATCGTAGATTTCAACATACCTCAAGCAGTCAAAATCTCTTACACTTAGGCTATAATCAGCGTTACTCTCTGGTGCTGCGCCATAAGAACGGCTGTTCTCAATACTGCGTCTGTAAGAGGCAAAAAGGTTGTCAAATGCCTTTTTAAAGCTAAGGTATTTGTCATTTTTCATAAGTAATTTTAATTGTTTTAAAAAATTTTCTTTATTCATAATTTCTCCTATGAAATAATTATATATTACTTTTATATAAAAGTCAATGTTAAATTTTGATAAAATATATCTATTTAAAACAAAAGAGCATATTATGTCGCCCTCTATTCATATGAATAAAAAGGTGTTTTAATATGCTCTAAAATATTTTTTTACCTATTCTAAGCTTACCAAATAGTAGTAAACTGGCTGTCCGCCAAATGCTGCAGTAACTTCGCAGTCAGGGTATTTTGAGGCAAGTTTTTCGGCAAGTGCATTTGCCTCTTCCTCGCGGATATCTTCGCCATAGAAGAGGGTGATATTCATAACATCGTCGCTCATAAGTCTTTCGATGAGGTCTTCAGTTGTTTGAGAGACGTGTTTGCCTTTTGAAAGAATTGCCTTATCGTCAAGCCCGATTATCTCACCAACCGACAAATCAAAGCCGTCAACGTGAGTGTCGCGCACGGCGTATGTTACCATCCCAGATTTGACGCCCTTGATTGCATCCTTCATAGCCTCGGTGTTTTCTTCAACACTTCCATCTGGATTGAAAGCGATTGAAGCGCTTATGCCTTCTGGGATAGAGCGTGTAGGGATGACTATTAAGTTTTTATTTGTAAGGTCGTTTGCCTGTTCTGCAGCAAGCACGATGTTTTTGTTATTAGGGAAAACAAAGACATTTCTTGCTGGCACCTTATCGGCAGCAGAGGCAATATCGGCAGCGGATGGGTTCATAGTCTGTCCGCCAAAGATAATTTCATCCACACTTAAGTCTTTAAATATTGCGCTTAAACCTTCACCAGGAGCCACTGCAATCATACCAAGTTCTTTTGTAATCTCTTCGCTTGCAGCCTTCTTCTTAATTTCACGGTTTTGCTCTCTCATATTTTCAATCTTGAGGTTGTAAAGCTCGCCAAGTTCAAGCGCATATTCAAGTGCCTTGTTTGGCTCGTTTGAGTGTACGTGCACTTTTACAAGGTTAAGGTCACCGATACATATTACAGAGTCGCCAATCTGCATAAGCTTTTCACGGAGCTTATCAATGTCTGCCTCTGTCGTCTTTTTCTTCATATGGATAATCATATACTCAGTGCAATAACCAAATTGTATCTCTTCAAGAGCGTTTATGTCTGCAATGACGTCATCGACGGTTTGAGGTTTTTTCTCGTCGTCAAACTGGAACTCAAAGTCCTCTTCGCCCATAATGAGCTTATAAAAGCCGGTGAATATTACAATAATACCGCGACCGCCTGCATCGACAACGCCCGCTTTTTTAAGAACTGGAAGCATCTCCGGTGTTTGTTTTAAGATTTCTTCGCCTGTTTCGAGAACGCGCTTAAAAAACTCTTCAAAATCGTCACATTTTTTAGCCACATTGACGGCATTTTCAGCCATAACACGAATTACCGTCAAAATGGTACCTTCCTTTGGCTTGGTAACAGCTTTGTAGGCGATGTTTGCGCCTTCTTGCATAGCCTTTGCAAACACCTTAGTGGTTATCTCGCTTACCTTTGCCGTTTCAGAACAAAAACCCTTGAAGATTTGTGAGGTTATAACACCGCTATTGCCTCTTGCACCTTTAAGCGCGCCCTTAGAAAATGCCTTGCTAAGAGCGTCAAGGTTGTTGGTGATACACTGCGACACCTCGTTTACAGCACTCTTCATTGTCAAAAACATATTTGTTCCCGTATCGCCGTCTGGCACAGGGAAAACATTGAGTGAGTCGACATATTTTTTGTTTTGTTCAAGAAGGCTTGCGCCTGCCACAATCATCTTTCGGAAAGTCGCTCCGTTTATCGTCTTAATCATCTTTACTCCTAAACCCTAACTCCGACAACGTGAACATTGACAGCGTCAACAAGCATACCTGTAAAGTATTCAACACTATACTTGACAGATTTACGAAGTGACTCAGCCACCGCACTTATAGAAACGCCGTACTTCAAGATACAATAGACATCAATATATATTCTGTTGTCGATATGACTAATCTTAATTCCTTTAGAATAAGATTCTTTCTTAAATAATTCATTAGCGCTATCTTTGACGGACTTAGAGACAAGGTCAACCACGCCATAGCAGTCAAGGGCAGCATAGCCTGCGACAACCCTAATAGAGTTGTCGGAAATCGATATATTGCCATAATAGTTATTGGTATCGACTGTCATTGGTCCCCCTAAAAATAGTTATTTCGCCTTATATATAATACTATATATCAAAAAAAATTACAACCTTTTTTTAGTCTTTTACTAAAATTTGTTACAAAATTAGGCAGAATGTAATAATTTTTGAAAAAAGAGTTGATTTTTTTTGCTAAAAATGCTATAGTATAGTGCAAAGATAAATTTTAAACAGGAGGCAAGATTATGAGCAGAGTATGTGAAGTATGCGGAAGAGGTAAATTGTCAGGCAAACAAGTATCTTTCTCTAATAAGAAATATAATAGGACTTATGAACTCAACCTTCAAAAGACAACAATCGAGGTTGACGGAAAACCTAAGACAGTTAGGGCTTGTGCAAAGTGTATAAGATCAGCAAAGAAGGCATAGCAAGAAGCTATCTTTTTTTGTTATTCAATCATTAAAGACATAATTAGATTTTACTCATTAAAGACATTAAGACATAATTAGATTTTACTCATTAAAAAGCATAGCAAGAAGTTATCTTTTTTGTTATGTTTTTTTGAAACTTGCAAAAGAAACGCATAAGTTACCGCATAAGATATCGCATAAGATGGTTGACTTTTTTAATTCGCCCCCAAAAAAGCGGACACAATCATCCGCTTTTTTATTTTAAAACTAAAAGTCAAACTTTTTCCTATAGATGGCATATTTTTATGGCGTGCTGTCAAAATAGAGACAAAAAAAGTGAGCCCCCTTAAGTTGTCTAACTTTTGGGGTTCACTTCAAAATCTATCGGCTAATTTTGTGCTTAGATTATATATATTTTATTTTAACATTTCAATTAAATAGTGTTAAAATTTTGTCCTTTACTGCATTCCACGTATTTTTTAAACTTGGATAAGATAGTTTTTCTTCAACCTCATCAAAAGGTATCCAATATGTATCGTGTGTGTCCTCACACTTATTATCACTAATGCCTTTATCAATAGCAATATACATATAACATACACAACTTTCTCCTCGAGGAGTGGTATATCTTTCTATATAAGGTTCAAATTCCTTAACGATTTGAGCAACTCTTCTTGTTTCCTCAGCTGTTTCCCTAATAGCACAGTGTTCTAATGTTTCGTCATCTTCCTTATGCCCTTTAGGAAAAGAATAGTCATTTTGCTTTTTTCTATAAACCAAAGCTACAGTTTTTGTTTCTATGTTTATCAAAAAACACCCTGCTTTCAATATTTCCATTTCTTACCTCCATAATTATTTTACAACACTATTTCAATTATAGTAATTTTACAACACTATTTCAATTAAAGTCAAACAATAATTCTTATTTAATCTTCTCAAGTGTCTTGCGCCATCAAAGTCTTCATTAAAAAACTTTATTATTTCTTTTGCATCATAAAACTCAACAAATTTTTGTCCCTGGCACAAAACATTTGCATCTTCATAATGTCTAGCCCAATAAGCATATTCTTTACAAACAGCGTAAACTACCCTTATTCCTTTAGTGTGATTTGCCACCATTGAAACACCAATATTTTACTTATCTAAAAACAGCACAAATAGCAAAAAATAGGACTTATTTTTGTCCTTTTTTTGTTTGTGTTAATTTGTTTGTATTAATTTTTTACTATATCATAGCCATCTTTATGGTCGTTGATGGTGTAACCCTTTGCTGACAATTCGGCGCGGAGGCTATCGGCCTGGGCATAATTTTTGTTCTGTTTTGCCTGCCAGCGCTTTTCGGCTAGCTCTTTAATCTCGTCTGGAATGCTCTCCTCTTTTTCTTCTAAATCTAGCCCTAAAACCTCGTTAAACTTGCATATCAAATTGTAAACATCCTTGCTTTTATCCTCTTTTAAGAGTTTTTGACAAACTGCAAGAGCGACTGGCATATTGAGGTCATCATTTATAGCGTTTAAAAAGTCTTGACGGTAACTCTCCTCCTTCTCTTTTGTCAGCAAGGAAGTGCCATTCTTATGCTCCCAAATTGCATTTTTGAAATTTTTAAGCGAGTTGCGAGCCGACATAAGTGAGTCATAGGTGAAATTTTGCTGTTTTGAATAGTGCGCCATAAAGTAAAAATATCTAAAATCTTCTGGGCAGAAGCCATTTGCCTCAAGGTCGGACAGAGTAAAGACATTGTGAAGACTCTTGCTCATCTTGCCACCGTCAATTTGCAAAAACTCAAGGTGCATCCAGTAGCGGACAACCTTATGCCCCTCAAGGCAATCACTTTGAGCAATCTCGTTTTCGTGGTGGATGGTTTTATGGTCAACACCGCCGGTGTGAATATCGATATGGTCGCCTAGATACTTCTTGCCAATTGTTGAGCATTCAATGTGCCAACCTGGATACCCCTTTCCCCAAGGACTATCCCACTGCATAATATGCTCTTTTGGCGCCTTTATCCAAAGTGCAAAGTCGGCTGGGTGGCGTTTTTCGCCGTCAACCTCAATCCTCGCGCCTGCCTTTTTGGCATTGATGTCACTTCCAAGTTGCCCGTAACCGCCAAATTTTGAAATATCAAAATATATGCCCTTGCTAGTCTCGTAGGCATAGCCTTTTTCTTGCAAGCCTTTGACAAACTCGATAATATCGTCTATAACTGAGGTTGCCGGAACGATATGCTCAGGAAGGTCAATATTAAGCGCCTTGACATCCTTCATAAAGACATCGGTATAAAATTTGGCAATCTCCCAAGGCGACTTATGTTCCCTTTCACTTGCAACCATCATCTTATCTTCGCCCTCATCGGCGTCAGAGGTAAGGTGTCCAACGTCGGTTATATTCATAACGCCGTCTATTTTATAGCCGTTGTACTTTAATGTGCGCCTGATATTGTCCATAAAAAGATAGGCTCTCATATTGCCAATATGAGGATAGCTATATACCGTTGGCCCGCAAGAGTACATCTTGACGGTATCTCCATACGGGGTAAACTCTTCTTTTCTGCGCGTTAGTGAATTAAAAAATTTAAGCATAGCTCTATAGTCCTTTAAATTATTTTTAATATTTGTTTTTAAACTTCGTTTTGTTTTAAATTTAGGTGTTTTTAATGATTACATCATTTTTTACATCAGCATTACGCTTTATTTAAACGATAAATTTTACTTCTTATATTAATTATTTAAAAAAACATCATTATTTAATATTCTTTTGTCTGCTTTATTGTTACCCTTTTAGTATTTTGCAATATGCAATATTTAAAACTTTTCTACTGTTTTTATAAAAGGTAGCACTTTAAAGCTTTTAGAAAAGTTTATAAAACTAAACTATCTTGTTTAAAAAGGCTGACAATGTCTCTATTGCCTTGTCAACTTCAAGCGGAGTGTTGCCAAGTGATTTCTCAACATCTTTAATAAACTTGTCAAGTTCCTTCTTGCCCTTTTCGGTAAGCTCAACAAGTTTACATCGTCTGTCAATGTTTGATTTTTTGATAGAAACAAAGCCATCTTTCTCAAGGTCGGCAATCATAATGGCAAAATTGGTCTTTTTCATACCAAGTTTATCTATAATCACGCCAAATGGAAGTGACTGGTAAACATAACAAAATAGTAGCACCTTGTTTTGAAGTACCGTGCGGTCGTTATTGACCTTTAATAAATTATCAAGAAGTCCACTTATTTCAATTAGTTTTTCTGTCTGTTTCATATCTCTTTTTGTATATGCCTCTTTTTCGCTTTGCAATCTCTTATGCAACCTTTACTTTACTAGTATATAAAAAAAAATTATTAAATGCAAGCGATTTTTAGTTGATTTTAGTTGCCTTTGAGATTAAAATATATATATATGCAAATTGAAGGGCCTATTGAGGAAATCATTTTTCGTAACGAAACCAATGGTTATACAGTATTTATTCTTGATTTTAAGTCAACACCTGTAACTTGTGTTGGCAAGCTTGTCAGCGCAAATGTCGGCGAAAATCTGGCACTTGAAGGCGAATATGTAAACAATTCGAAGTATGGCTATCAGTTTTCGTTTAGTAGTTATGAGGTGACCCTGCCTACTACTCTTGCAGGCATTGAAAAATATCTTGCCTCTGGGCTTATAAAAGGCGTTGGACCAGTTACCGCGCGAAATATTGTCAATCATTTTAAAGAACAAACCTTTGACATCATTGAAATGAGTCCGTCATCGCTTGCTGAAGTTAAAAATATAAGTCTTAAAAAGGCGCTTGAGATTGGCGACAAGTTTAAAGAGCTTAAAAAGGTGCAAAACACCGTAATGTTTTTGCAAAAATACAACATTACCACCAATATGGCGCTAAAAATCTATGAAATTTATGGCGGAAACACCATTGATGTTGTCAAAAACAACCCTTACCGTCTTGTTGAGGATGTTGACGGCATCGGTTTTTTGACAGCTGACCGCATAGCGCAAAACATAGGCATACCAAAGGACAGCGAATATCGTGTGAGGGCTGGGATTTTGCACGCACTCAATAACGCCGTTGAAAAAACAGGTAATACATACCTTCCAAAAGTTATGTTACTCTCTCAAGCAGAGGCAATACTTGAGCTTGAGCGCAATGAGTATAGCGAGCTTTATGATAACGCCCTTCAAAGCTTAACCCTTGACAAAACTGTTATTATAAATTGGAAGAATAACACCGAAATCGTTATTCCGTCAAAATATTATTACTATGAAAATACCGTCGCGCAAAAGCTTGCACTTTTAAACTCCACGCAAGTGATTGAAAAGCAAGAAGTTGATGACGAAATAGCCTTTTTTGAGCAGAAAAACCACATCGTCTTTCACGAAGAGCAGAAAGAGGCTATAAAAAACGCCATAAATAGTGGCGTGTCTGTCATAACTGGCGGACCAGGAACGGGCAAGACCACAATTATCAAGTGCATCATTGACATAGTAAAGCAAAACAAAAAGAGGTTTATGCTTCTTGCACCTACTGGACGAGCTTCTAAGCGTATGAGTGACAGCACGGGCGAAGAGGCTAAGACCATTCACCGCGCGCTTGAAGTTGCCTCTGGCGACCTTGCAAACATCAGCCGTTTTGTCTACAACGAAAACAACAACTTTAAAACTGACGTTGTTATTGTTGACGAGGTGTCTATGGTCGACGTCGCGCTTATGAGCCATCTTTGCAAAGCCCTTCCGCGTGACTGCAAGCTTATACTCGTTGGAGATAAAGACCAGCTCCCAAGTGTTGGCGCTGGAAACGTGCTTGACGACATCATAAAAAGCGGTATCATAACGGTCACAATGCTCACAAAAATCTATAGGCAAAGCGATGACAGCCTTATAATCACCAACGCCCACCTTATCAACTCGGGCAAGATGCCACTTATTGACAACAGCTCAAAAGACTTCTTCTTTGAAGAGAAAACATCCATCGACTCAATCAAGCAGTCCATTGTCGACCTTGTAGTTAAACGCCTGCCAAAGTTTACAGGGCTTGACCCCATTGCAATTCAAGTGCTAGCTCCCCTCAAAGCTGGCGTTTGTGGCATTGACAACTTAAACAGATGTCTGCAAGAGGCTATCAATCCGCCGTCAATATCCAAGATGGAACTTGCGGTTGGAAATAGCATTTTCCGCGTTGGCGACAAGGTTATGCAGACCACCAACAACTATAACCTCGTTTGGAAAAAGCTGAACGATTTTATTGAGGAAGAAGGCGAAGGGGTCTTTAATGGCGACATTGGATATATTGAACTTATTGACTACCAAACTGGCGAAGTTGTTGTTGATTTTGAGGATGGAAGGCGGTGTCTCTATCCAAGGACTGATATAAACCAGCTTTCACTTGCGTATGCCATAACAATACATAAAAGCCAGGGTTCTGAATTTGATGTTGTCATCTTGCCTGCAATCGCGGGACCTAGTATGATTTTGACGCGAAACCTAATTTATACCGCAGTGACGCGTGCAAAAAAAATGGTGGTCATTGTCGGTGAGCAAAAGAACTTAAAACGAATGGTCGCAAACAACTATACCGTTCAAAGATTCACTCTATTAAAAGACCTTTTGCTCAGCTCTGACCAAAAAATAAAAGAACTTTTTGAATAATAAAATTTAATAAAAATAAATATGAAAAAATATTTTTAAAATAGCAATTTTAATAAATAAAAAACTTTTATTTTTAATTTCAATAAATAAAAATTTAATTAATAATTATTTGCTTAATAAGAATATAAAAAATATCTTAAAAATTAATATTTTTGTATAAATTCAACAAATTAAAAACATTTTATTGCAATGTAAAAATAAGGCGAATAAATGTTTTTAATAAAAATATAAATTTATTAATAATTGATATTTAAAAAAAATTAAATTAAATAGAAAAACAATAAAAAATCAACAAACAAAAGGATAAAGATGAAAATTTTACAGTCTCTTAAAACGCTATATGAAAGCTTTATAGACAAACTCTTCCCTACCGATATCAAATGCTTGCTGTGTGGGCGTGATTTGCCTGACAACAATTTTTTCTGTGAAAAGTGCGAAGAGGAAGATATTTACAACGAGGGTCCAAGATGCGTTAAATGCGACACAATGATAAAGGAGGAAAACCTTATCTGTGATGACTGTAAAAATAGCCATAGGTACTTTGAAAAATGTTATTGCCCATTAAATTATAATGCAAAGGTCAGAAGTGCGATTTTGAAGTTTAAAGATGATAACGCCCGCTTTTAT
Source organism: uncultured Clostridia bacterium (assembly GCA_946484195.1). Lineage (GTDB taxonomy): Bacteria > Bacillota > Clostridia > Christensenellales > UBA1242 > Caccovivens. The sequence continues at coordinate 10,134 of CAMLSW010000018.1, read as the reverse complement.
GCCAAGCCTTTTGCCGAGCTTATTTACAACCGCATAAAAGATGAGAACCTACAAATAGATTTTATTATGCCTGTGCCATCCCATAAAAATGTTATAAAACGTAGAGGCTATAACCCGCCCGAACTTATCGCAAAAGAACTTGCCTTGATTATGCATCTGCCGGTAAAGCAAGCGCTAATTAAGAATGTTGACACAACCGCACAAAAGACTTTAAGCTATCAAGAAAGACAAGATAATTTAAGAGACAGCATTACGCGCGATAGAAAGATTGATATAAAGGGCAAATCGATATTGATTGTTGATGACGTAATAACTACTTGTGCAACTGTGAACGCCTGCGCACTGCTACTTCAAAAATCAAAAGTAGTATATGCCTGCGCCGTTGCAAGAACAACAAAAGACTGGAGGACTCCAATGACTCAAAGTCAAGAGAAGGATAAACTAGGCGTGTAAAGTAACCTTGCGAGGTCACTTCACCCGCCTATTTTTTTTACAAGCACTATGCAAAAGTGAGGCTTGACTTTTTTATTTAAACCAGAAACTTTCTATTTGGTTAAAATAATAAAGTTTTTTATGGCGCAATACTTATCCCAAAAAATCTTGTGATTTTCAGGGAACCCTACAAAGTAAAGTGTTGCCTAGACTGAAGTGCAGTCTTCTCTGGTAGTCTCCTTAGTTTTATTACAAAAATTATCCGTTTATGCTAATAAAAAATCCGAAGTACACCTTCGGAATTTGTTTTCCACGTTCAAAAAGTCTGCCTTTCCATCTCTAAGTCGCGCTGGCGTCACAAACTACGCTTAGACTAAGTTGCTATTGCAACTTTAGCGTTATCGCTCGTTTGCTTATCACCCCACAGATTTTATAATCTGTGGGGAACCCCGACCTTTCCCTCACAGATTTTACAATCTGCGGGGACCCCAAATATCACCCCAAAAATCTTACGATTTTCGGGGAACCCCGAGAAACTCGAATTCACGTTTGGCGCAATAATCACCCCCAATATATTTAAATCTAGCCGTCAGGCTCCACTTTACGACGAAAATTCTAGAGGAATTTTCTAGGGGGTGGAAAGGGAGCTGGGAGGAAAACCAAAAGCATTTGAGGAATCCATATTCCGATAAATGCGTAAGCTAGCGGTTAGCCTTACTTATAAGGCGTGCCCGCGTTTGCTTTTTGGTGTTACCCCAGCAAGAGAAAAAACAAGCGCCACCGCCGTAACGGCACACCATAAGGTGTTGCCTAGGCAGAAGCGCAAAAAAAATACAAACTATTTGTTTTATTATAAATAGTTTGTACTTCCATCTCTAAGTCGCGCTGGCGTCACAAACTACGCTTAGACTAAGTTGCTATTGCAACTTTAGCGTTATCGCTCGTTTGCTTATCACCCCACAGATTTTATAATCTGTGGGGAACCCCGACCTTTCCCTCACAGATTTTACAATCTGCGGGGACCCCAAATATCACCCCAAAAATCTTACGATTTTCGGGGAACCCCGAGAAACTCGAATTCACGTTTGGCGCAATAATCACCCCCAATATATTTAAATCTAGCCGTCAGGCTCCACTTTACGACGAAAATTCTAGAGGAATTTTCTAGGGGGTGGAAAGGGAGCTGGGAGGAAAACCAAAAGCATTTGAGGAATCCATATTCCGATAAATGCGTAAGCTAGCGGTTAGCCTTACTTATAAGGCGTGCCCGCGTTTGCTTTTTGGTGTTACCCCAGCAAGAGAAAAAACAAGCGCCACCGCCGTAACGGCACACCATAAGGTGTTGCCTAGGCAGAAGCGCCATATATAATAATCATCCTTATGAAATAAGTCGCGCTGAATTCGCAGTGTAACGAGAATTCACGTTTGGCGCGAAGAGGCGAAAACAAATGTTAGGGCGTAGCTTTTCGCTTTAAAAAAAAGCGAAAACAAGCAACAATGCAGTTTTCGCCTCTTGGTAGCCTCAAGGGGAGTCGAACCCCTCACTCCGCCGTGAAAGGGCGATGTCTTAACCGATTGACCATGAGGCCAAAATATCAAAAAGGGAGAAATTTTTTGATACTTTTTCATTATATAAAATATACCTACCCTTGTCAAGCGTTTTTTGAAAAAATTGCGAGAAATGTCAAACATTTTTCACTGTTTTTTCATTATTTTAGCAATTTTTTGTAATTCCCCAGCAATTTTAACGCTCTTTTAAGATTTGTTGATGTTTTTTGGAGTGCAACTCGTCATTTTATTTACTAAAACATTCAATAAAATATACTTATTTGAAAAAATCTTAAAAGTTTTATTGTTAAACAGTCTCTTATTTATAAATAGCTTTTAAACAGGTATAAAGTTTTTTATTGTCCTATAATTAAACGCGTTTTTTGATAATACCATTTTTGTTATCTTCCAAAAAACTTTAAAATGGCACTCCAAGTTTAAATATTCCTATTCCTGTTCTATCTCCCCACCTTTATCAAGAATACTCATATATTCTTTATAGGTGTCGTTTAATCCCTGCCCTAATAAATTTTGCAGAGTCTCGCTTAAATCAAACTCGCAGGTATGGGCAAGGTAGTTTTTAAATTTTTCAGTTGTGCCTTGTCTATCTTTTAGGTACCTCTCAAACAAAACTCTACCGACTATCTCGCCTACCACATATCTTTCCCGAAAATCATAGCCGTTTTTTGCTAGCGAATTAAGTATATCTAAAAGGCAATCACCATTTTTATTATTTGCAAGTTTGCCTTCAAGTTCGGCTAACTTTTCTTTATTTAATCCCCTTGCTAAATTTACCACTTCATTACGATAGCCACAATACTCGATATCATTTAAGAGGCTATTTGTACGTGTCTTATTGTAATTTTCAACTACCTTTTGGCTTATTATCCCCTTTTCAATGAGGTAATTTACAAAAACACGCTCGATAAACAAGCTCTCAACCTCAATAGTTATGTCATCTTTTGGTTTGCCATTTTCTTGCATTCGTTGTGAGAGCATATGAGCAAATTCGTGGCAAACAACAATAAGTCCTAAAATAATATTGTTTTCAGGATGGATAAAAAGTGCTCGCCCGTCGTCTCCACTCCTGCAAAAACTTTTATTATCGCGATTGTTTGGCTGAGGCTGTGATATTTCTATCTTTATTTCGGGGTTATTTAAAATCGTGATAAGCTTTTGTTGCAACTCCCCGTCAAATTGTCCGAAAAAATCAAGGCAAATATTGACCATATCCTCGGTAGAATAGGAACACTCTTCAAAATCAATGTTGTCGAAGCGAGTTTGACTTCTTGCAAGCATAATAAAACTTTCGCGGTATCTATTTATCATATCGCTAACTCGCCTTACATAGCCACTATTGACACTTTCATTAAAGCGTTTAATTTCCTCTTCGCTTAATGCCAGACTCCTCATTAGCTCCCCCTTTTTCGCCAAAAAGAATTTTCTATAATTCAGCCTAACTTTAAAATTCATAAAAGGCTTTAATTTTTTTAGCAAGTTTTAACTTTGTTTTTAAATAGTTTTAATTATCCCGCTCTAGCCCTCTTCCTTTGCCAAGAACCTCTTCGATAAACTCTCTCTGACCTTCGATACACTTGCCTTCGCTCTTGTTTGCCTCTTCTATGGTCATCTCGCTCATATATTTGCCGTACTCCTTATTGTAATCAAGTGAGCGAAGAGGAAGCCCTTTTATCACCACCTTACTTGGCGTTGACACCATATAACGATAGCTTTTGAAGGTACGTTCATAAAATACACCGTCATTATCACAAATCACAAGTGCAACATTAAAGTATGAGTCGCTTGTGCCACCCACATCTTTAAGCTTTTGTGAAAATATTTCTATGGTCTCTTGGTCAGAAAGTTCACTTCCACCGTATCTACGCACAAATACGCCCGGCTGGTCCTCAGGTTTAAACTTCTCGATAATAAGTCCGCTATCATTGGCAATTACAGGCAAATCGGTCGCCTTATGATATCCTTCCGCCTTCAATTTTGCATTTTCAAGCTCGGTGCTACCCGTTTCGTCAATGACTGTGTCCACCTTTATATCCCTAAGTGTGCAGTAGTAAAGCCCAAGCCCATCAAGGATTGTTGTATAAATTTGCGCCTTGCCCATATTGGTTGTGGCAATCAAAATTCTTGACGACACCTTTCTCTTGCCATCTCTATACCTTATAATTTGGTGGTAACCTTGAGAAAGTAGTGCCCTGTGGTTGTTATAGACAAGTGCGACAAGCTTACATTTATGGCTTATTCCAATGTCTATTATATCGTCTATCTGCTCATCTGACAGGCTGCCCGCCTTGACGGACACCTTATCCTGACTTAAAATCTGGCTTTCAAGCTCTTTAAGATTAAATTCTTTATTGACAACATCATCAAATACAATTTCTATAGTTTTCATACCTTTATTTTATCAAAAAAGGTCGAAAAAGTCAATATGAAGTTTAAGTAATTGACTTTTTGATGTTAATTAAGTAAAATAAAGATAATGGATAAATTAGAGTATTTTAAGGATTTTAAAGCAAAGGAATTTAAAACTATCTTTACAGAATATTATCTTGGCGAGGGTATCACTTTATCTGAAAATACCACTGTTTTTGACGAAATAGAAAACTCAAGCAAAAAATATGGCACAAAATGCATTATTTGCAAAAAGGCGGATAAAATTGTCGGTTTTATTATGTTCCGAATCGTCAAGCTTCGCGATGAGCAAAAATTTTTTAAACTTAATTTCGGCTATATCGAAGAGCTTTATGTTGTAGAAAACCAAAGAAATAAGCATATTGCCTCAAAACTCATTGAGCAATTTGAAAATTATTTAAGGCAAAACAAAGTTAACACAATTATTTTGACTGCCGAAGAAAAAGTCTATGACTTTTATAAAAACAAAGGTTTTGTAGAAAACAATTTAATAACTTGTGAGAATAAATTGAAATGTTTCACTAAAATTATATAAATTTTAAAATCTTTCTAAAAAGATACAAAATATCATTAGAAGTTTAAAATACGCCTCAAATGAATAAGATGCAAACAAACTTAATATTTTTTTCTTACTCACCTAAAAATGTCGTACCCTCTCTGATAACGATGGTGTAAAGTTGCTCTTGTATGCCCTCTTGCCAGATGATTTTTATAGTGACAACTCTAGACTCTTCACTTACAAGCGGGAAAAACTGCGCGGTTGGTGAGGTTTTGCCGTCTACCGACTGATAAAACTCCCCGCCCTCAAGCTTTTCATCGCCTACAATGGCGCTTCCACTTGAAAAGTCGCTAACAAATGATGGCGCAACAAGTTTGACGCCTACACGGTTACCCGCCCTGTCAAACCCACGCACGATACTTGCCTTTTGCCATTCGACCACCTCACCATCACCACCAAAGTATGCAGTGTGCGAAAGGGCATCATATTCAAAAGACAGATTGCCACCCGTGCTAAAGTTATCGCGCGTCACAGCGACATAATCTAAGCTTTTATCTCCGCAACCCGTCAATATGAGCGTCATCAACGCAAAAAAGACAATCAAAATTTTGAGTTTTCCCATACTTTCTCCTAATTTAGATTGCCCTAAAATTTATTTTTTATATTGATTTTTATTTATTTTTGTAAATTTTAGTTGCCGCTTTTAAAACAAAAAAACTTTAATTTAGTGATAAGCACGAATTTAAAATTATTTTACATTTTAAACATTGCTTTATTTGAGTAATTAAAAGTGTGGTTTATCAAATTTTGCGCATAAAAATTAAACAACTTTATAATCAAACTTAATAAATACAAAACTATTAAGCAGATTTTTCTTGAGTTTTGACTGCCGGTTTTGCAAGGTTTTCTTGTAGAGATTTGGCTTGTCTACCATCCCTATCAAGCACCATCTGCACTTTGAGAACGTCGCAGCGCTTGATTGAAAACTTCGAAAAGACCATAATTGCAAGCGAAAGAAAGATGCTTACCCCGAAAAATACGATTAGTCCAAGTCCGTTCTGCACGCTCATCGCTTGAACTGGCATAGTTGAGTCGAACTTTATAAGGTCTAGCAAAAAGCCGATGATAAGTAGCGCGATGGAATTGGCTAAGTTATAGGTAAATGTGAAGTATCCGGTATATGCCCCCGCGCTGTTCTGCCCAGTTTTAAATATCTCGAGTGTCACGCAATCGGCATACATTGAAAAAGGCAATGAGTACATTGCGCCCGCACCTATTCCGCACAAGATTAGACAAGGCACAGCAATTAGGAACATTGTGTCGGTGTCAATGAATTCGCGGAACAAAAAGGTGATAACCGTTAAAAATATGCCAAAAACTATGGTTGAAAGTGATATGATAAGCGCCCGCTTTTTGTCCATACGTTTAGAGACGTACACCCACAGCGGTTGAGAGGCTATGGCACCACCAAAAAGCGCTATCAGCACCATCGATATTTGAGTTGAAGAAAAATGATAGCAATAGGTAAACAGGTGCATACCTACCGACGTCAAGAACGCCGAGGCAATCGTAGCAAAAGAGTAGCCAAGTATGACCACCCTAAAGTCCTTTTTTTTAAGCACGCTAAAGTAGCCGGCAAGCAGATTTGAAAAATTGAACTTTTCTTTTGGAAGGTCGAGCGAGTAAATCTTTTGTTTGTGAGCAAAGCGAAGGGTGGAAAAAATTGTGATTAGCCCGAAAAAGATAAGTAGTGCCGAATTGATGCAAGCGATGGTTATATACCCCTTTTGCGTGTACTGCTGTTGGATGGAAAGGGAGATTGAACTCATAAAAAAGTACATAAGCACGCTTGGAAGTATCATTCCAATGATGTTGAATACCGTTTTAAAGCCCTGCACTTTGGACTGCTCGTTATAGTCTGGTGCAATGTCTATTGCAAGCGCTGAAAAAGGTGTTCCGTAGCAGGTGTTGGCGGTTTCTATTGCAAGCATACCGATAAGAAGCCAAAAGAACTTGCCGACTTCAGACAGCGATGCCGGCATAGACCAAATGCAGATATTTATAAAAGCTATGGCGAAAATTCCAAAGAACATAAAGCCAAGACGCTTGCCAAAAAACTTGTTTTTTGTGTTGTCTGAAAGGTGACCGATGAGCGGGTCGCTGACGCCGTCCCAAAGCGAAGAGATGGCAATGGCAACACCTACAAGTGAGCCAGAGATACCCATCACCGCCGTCGCGAAGAACATAATAAAATTATTGAGGGTTGCCGACATCGAGCTGTACCCAAGCCCCCCAATACCATAGCAGAGTTTTGTGCTAAATTTAAGATTTGTTTTCACTACCTTAATATTATGCTTGGCAATGAAGTATTATTCTTGGCGCGAGAGCAGGTAAAGTTTAATTTGATTTAACTCATTTAAAATAAAATTAGCAGAAAAATATTTAATAAATAATATATTAAACTTTATAAAATCAGCTGCATAATTTGATTAAAAAAAAGAATGATAAAAATCATTCTTTGGGGGGTGATAATTTCGTAGAATTATTTTTTTTATTTTCATTCAATAATACCACCACCTGCATTAGCACCATATTCAAATGATAGTGATATCGTTAAATTCTGTGTAATGTTAAAAACCTGAGAAGATGTTTCTTGATTATAACCTAACGCAAACGAATAATCACTATAGATAGTAGGATTAAAACTTATATCTATACTAACTATATTAGTTATTGTTGAAGTCATACCAAAAAATTGTATTGTTCTTACGCCCTCTAAAACTATAGATTGATTAAAATTAATATCATATCTATTAGCGCCATTAACTATATAATATGCTACCGGGACTGCATCATCCAAAGCAGAATTTATCGTATTACTCATATTCACAGTATATCCTTCCCCGGCACTTTCAAGATTGACATTGATGGTAAAGCCTTCAAGGCTTGCTGGCATCGCTTTATTGGTAACGCTAAAGGTTACTGTAATTGTCTCGCTATTTGCAGTGCCTGTAGTGTTTGCTGGAATGATTATGCCTGTTATAGGGTCATCACTAGTTGAAGTTATCGCCATTGTGGCGTTATCAGACGAAGTGATAGTGTTTGATATTGACACCTGCAAATCTCTTTCAGTGTGGTTATTTGTAATGCCAAAGGTTATAGTCATATCTTGACCGTTCTCATTGAAGGTAAGCTCAAGTCCGCTCCAAGTTGCGATGGCGGTGGCTCCGTCATTTTCTGCGTCAATAACAATCTCGTGCATCTTATTTGCGCTGTCTGCAAGCGTTCCATTTGACACCATCCCTTGTGAGATTGTAGCTTGCGTTGCGGTTGCTGTAAAGCTGACATTTCCGCCGATATTGAGTGTCACATTGGTTGCAGCAAAAACCGCCACAAGCATAACGCTTACGACAATTATAAAAGCACTCAAACAAGACACTAGTTTAATCTTAAAACTCATAACTCTCCTTTTAACTATTTGTCAATTTGCTGTTAAAATTTTAATTTAAAATGCTTAACTCAAATTTAAATCGCCTATATTGTTTAACTTACCAGCTTAACTTTATTGGTATAGGTTTATTATAACGCATTTCAACAAATTTATCAAATATTTGACTTAAATTTATATATTTTTAGCAAATCTTGTGCATTTAGATGTAAAAAACTAGATAAACACAATAAAATCAATGTAAAAAGTTCCGCTACATAGAAATGACACTGACAAATTTGATGAAATATATAGAAAACTTTTGATTATCCTTTACTCCTCATTTGAGTCCTCGTCAGTTTCGAGTTGCTCTTCAACCTCTGGGACTTTTGGATAGAGAAGCTGGCTTGCAATCTCAAATCGTGAGTAGTTATATAGGGCAAGCTCGCACACCTTTCTATCAATCACCTTCAAAAGCTCTTCACTCTCTGGGCGTGGCTGGCGTGGAAGCTGAAGTGTAACTCCGGCGCGCGAAACCTTGTTGCCTGTCTTTATGTCCTTATAGGTGGCATTTTCAAAGAGTATACTTGCGCGGTACCCACTTCCGCAGATGATGTTATACTTATTTGCCTCAATATCGACCTCAATTTTAGCGACTGTCTTCTTGACGAAATCATCTATATCAGTAGTAAAGTTAGTAGTGAAGGCATCTTCTATTGCCGAGGACACTTGAAGAGAGTAATCTTTTGGCTCCTCACCCTTTTCCACCCTGCCAAGCACATAGGTTTTAGGAGCTCTCTTTAGTTCGCCTTGCAGTCTGCTAATCTTTCGCACCTTTAAGGTGTATTTACTGTTTTCCTCAAGGATTGAAATGACGATGCCGGCGTCCGTCAAGGTGTTGTCAGGAACGTCATAGATAACTTCCTTAGTTTCAATCTTGCCTCTATTTTGGAAGCGGTAAAAATTGAGATTGGCAGTAAGTTTTGCGTAGATATCCTTAAATTCGCTATAGCCCAAGATTACAAAGTGATATTCACGGCTATTTTCAAGCTCAAGCTTACTATTTTTGTCCATAACGCCCCCTTTTAAGTGGTTCCATATATCTATATAATACAATTTTTTTATATAAAAATCAAATGTTTAACACTATTTTAAATTGGAATAATTAAAAAAGGAGGTAAAAATGAATTTTCAAGAGAGCAAAACTAAGGAAAACTTGGCGCGAGCGTTTGCTGGGCTATGTCAGGACAGTGCGAGGCTGAGTTTTATTGCCAAAAGCGCAAACAAAGAGGGCTACGCCACAATCTCGCATTTTCTTGAAAAACTTTCGGATTTTAAGATGGCGCACGCCTCTTGTGTTTATCAGCTTATGCTTGACAATATCAAAAAATCAAAGGAGAATGTCACCATTGAGGCGGGTTACCCCTTTGAAAACAAACTTTTAAAGACAAGCCTTCTTGACTCGGCAGAGATTGAAAGCTATCAGAGCAAGAATGTCTATCCGCATTTTGCCAAGATTGCATCCGATGAGGGCTTTAAGGATATAGCGCAGGTGTTCACAAATATTAGCAAGGTGGGCAAAGATAACGCCCTCAAACTTGAAAAGCTTGCAAGGCGGTTTGAAAGTAAATGTCTATACAAGTCCGATGAAAAGGAGCTTTGGGTGTGCGTCAATTGTGGATACAGTGAGCAGTCAAAAGAGGCTTGGGATAATTGTCCGCTCTGCTCCTATCCAAAAGGCTACTGCAAACAAGCCTAGAGGCTTGGCGAAGTGTCGTTGAGTGTTACTGTAATCCTGTTG
>CAMLSW010000017.1 GCA_946484195.1 uncultured Clostridia bacterium | reverse complement strand
ACCGCCTTGGTAAGGAAATTTTAGCGCCTAAAAAAGACTAAAAAATTTAATAAAATTTGTCCATTTTTGGACTTATGCTGATGTGGCTCAGGGGTAGAGCACCGCCTTGGTAAGGCGGCGGTCGCGGGTCCGATTCCCGCCATCAGCTCCAGACTTAAAAAAGTCGCTAAAACCCTTATAAATAAAGGGATTTAGCGATTTTTTATTTTTGTTAAAATTCTTAAAAATGGCAGAGCACTTCCCTGTTTTAGTAGGACCATTTAGGACCATTTTTTATAGTAAAAATTGAAATTTTAACAATAATTTTGTTTTTAACAATAAAATTTGAAAAGACTGAAATTTTCTATCTTTTTCTGTCTATTTCTGGGTAAATGGGGTCAAATGGTCCTACTAAGTTTTTTAAAAAAAATAGTCAGCCAAAATATGCTGACTATTTTTCTTACATCTCAAAATCTTTATTCTTTTTTCTTGCTTTCTTTTCAGCAAGTAATTTTTCTAAAAATTCTATCTCCGGGTCATCTTCATCTTCGTCTTGTTCTTCAATTTCTCTTTTTAGTGCAGGAATATCTTTCTTGTTTTGTAGTTCTTGATATTCTTTCATTTTGTCGCTATTAAACAAATCATTAAGTTTATCGGTCGCTTGTTTATAGTAACTCTTATCAACACTATTATAGACCGTTAAAGTTGTTTTAACCGATTTGTGCCCCAACAGTGCTTGAATTACTTTTGGATTTTCATTTGCTTCAAATAACATTGTGGAATAAGTGTGTCTTAGTGTATGAAAGTGTATTTTTCCAAAAAATCCATTTTTCTTTGCAAATCTATCAAAAATTCTTCTTGTCCCAGAATAAGTCCTTACACTACCATCACTATTGGCAAAAACAACCGCATTTGGTGCGAGTAAATCAATTCCTGTAAGTTCTTTTCGCACCCATTGGCATTTACGCCAATCTTTTAATACATCAACTAAAATATCGGGAATAGGGACCTCGCGAACAGAACAATTTGTCTTTGTTTGTCCAATAACAGTTTTTCGACTTATAACTTTGCCTTTCTTATCAAATATAGGCACTTGTGTAATACTGTTCTTGACTGTTATAGTTTTGTTCTCAAAGTCTATGTTTTCCCATCGCAAAGCAAGAGCTTCACCCGTTCTAAGGCCTGCAAACATCATTGTCATACAAAATGGCTTTAAAAATTCGTGTTGATTGAGTGCAGCAACAAATTTCATTCTTACATCTTCTGGAATTGCCTTATAAGCATTTTCCATATCGAAATTGTGAGTATCTCTTGTCTTAATTTTTATTCTAATTGTAGGATTATTTTCAACTAAACCACAATCAATTGCATATTCAAAAAATTGATTAAAAAGGAATTTAGTCTTTCTGGCAGTATTTGTTCCTCGGCCTTTAACAAAAACTTCATTAATTACTTGTTGAATAACTGGTGTTGTAACTTCGCTTATATCCATATTCGCAACATATGGTTTTATGTGTAAGTTATAACATCTCATATTTGATTCAAATGTTCGTGGTGTTACTTGATTCTTTTTAAATACCAGTAGCCATTCTTCAAACATATCTCCAAAGGTTTTATGTGCAAATATTCCATTTAAAGGTGTCATTGAGCCAGAAAGTTTAACAAGTTTGTCCGAAATTTCGGCTTCGCTATGACCATAAACTGTCTTTCTAACTTTCTCACCAGTCTCTGGATTTGTTAGCCAGATTTTGCCAGTCCAAAGCCCATTTTTTTGTTGATAAATTGAACCCGAACCATTGGAGCGTCTTGTTTTTTCTATAACCTTAATTTTCTTTCTTCCCATTTCCACCTCTTAATTCATTAGTAAGTTGCCAAGTTACAAAGGCAGCAACACTAACAATTCTTCGCTTTCCAATTCTAATTTTGGGGAAATCTATTTTTGTCATCATTGCTCTAACATTATCTCTGCCAAGTCCCGTTATTTTCATAATGTCCGAACAATCAAGGTATTCTTTATCATATTTTTCAGTTATTCGTCTTATCTCTGCTGAAATAATGTTATCTAAATTCATTTGCCACCTCACATTTCACTTTGCTTTAAATCTTCTATATCGCTGTTGATTGTGGAAATAACATCATCTATTGCATAATCAAAATCCCCTTCTTCTACATTACTTAAATTGTTATATCCATCAAGTTTGTATAAACTATCACTATATGTGTCGTTTACAAAACATCTTACTCTGTCTATCCCATCTTTACATGCGAGTTCCAACCAATATGTTACATCGTCATCATCTAAAAAATCCGATATTTCTCTAAAATAGCCAGCATAATCTGTCCCATAATCACAGTCAAAATCGTTTAAAAGATTATATATTTTTGTATAAGTTTCATATTTATCATCAATTTCTTTAATTGATTCCTTTAAGTTGGATATTAAGTTTCTCCTAGCTGTTATTTCTTTCATTTTTATCCTCACTTTTAAGATAATTTGTTAGTCTTTCTGCCACTCTTTTTATCATCACAGGTGGCACACTCATTCCACAAATATAGGCAATGTTATCTAAATTATTTGTTAAAAAATTAAAATCTTGTGGAAAAGTAGAAATTGAAATTATATCTTTTTTTGTCAAATAAGATTTAGTATCCCACCTTATATTATTACAGTGGGCAGTAATCGTGGGTGCAACTTGATTATCATAAACAAAACAATAGTTAAAAAAAGAACTCTTTCCACGAGTTCTTTGACAAGCAGGTTCTAAGTTTCTATCGCCATATTTAGCATTTTTAATAAGTTCTTGAAGATTATCACTTGTAATTGGTATTGTATCTCCGACGCTCTTTATCTGACTAAATAAAATGGGCTTATACAAAAAAGACATATCTAATTTACTTAAATCAACATTTAGTCTTGTTGCAATAAAAAAGACTCTATGCCTTTTTTGCGGAATCCCCATTTGTTCTCCTTTTAATAGCCAATGCTTAACGCAGTATCCAATATTATGAAAATGCTTGTAAATGTTTTGAACATACTTCCAAGCATTACCTTTGGTTAGCCCTTCAACATTCTCCATAACAACAAACTTTGGTTTTAATTTATTTACAGTTTCAATGAAAACAAAAGACAAATCATCTAGTGTTTGTTCTTTTTGTCCTTCACGAAATTTCTTTTTCTTACCCCAAGTTTTCTCTCGTTTACCAGCCATAGAAAAAGTTGTGCATGGTGGACTACCATCTAAAATATCTAGTTCAAATAATTCTTCTGGTATTTGTTCGTTTGGAATTTTATTAAAATCTCTAATATCCATTAAAAAGTTATATTTGGGTTTATGATTTGCCAGATAAACTTCATTCATTCGTTTGTCGATTTCTAAACACCCAATGACATCATATCCTGCAAGTTTATAACCCATAGTCGAACCTCCACCACAAGCGAAACACGAGAATACTTTTAGCCCGTTACAATTTGGATAATCACTAAAATGCCAATACCAATCATTACTTTCTTTTGTTTTAAAATAATCAAATTCATCACCCAACAAATCAAAAATTGATTGTTGCATAATTCATTCCTTAACACATTTCTTCGTTTTTCTTTAATTTCTTTCTAATTTCTCTTTCTATAACTCTTTCTATCCCTTTTTTAAAGGTTGTTCTATCATTTACAAGTGCTTCATTTGCGTCTTTAAATCCACAATTATCGAACATAATGTAAGGCATTTTATTAGTTTTAAAATAATCAATAAGCTCATTTGTTGCTGTTTGTCCTGCTTCATCTCTATCAAGTGCTAAAACATAGGTTTTTGGTGCTTTATTTGCTATTATAAACTTATTTACATTAGATACACTGCCAAGAGAAATAGCATTTATTCCAACTTCTTCAAAACTTAGACAATCGAATTCTCCTTCAGTTATCACACAAAAAGGATTAGAATTTGTAAGAGCCTCTAAATTAAAAATCTCTGTGTGAGCATTTTTTGGTTTGTAATATCTAAAATCACTTGTTTTGTCAATATTCCGTGCAGAAAAGCAAGTCTTATTTATAGGAATAATAATTCCTTTAAAAGTTATATCTCCAAAGTTAAACTCATTATAACCCAAATTAAATTTTTCAATAATAAAATCACTTATTCCACGTGAATTTAGATATTGTTTTGCGTTCTCATTTGATTTCATATTTTTGTGCCAAATATAAAACGCTTTTGAATAGTCTTTTGTATCCATTTTAATGTTTGAATTTTTATTATATTTTGGCTTTATTTCTATCTTGTTTATTCCATAATAATCAATCGCTCGTTTAAATGCTTCTTTTCTACTTAAATTTTCTATAACAGAAATAGCACCAATTAAATCATATGTCGCATTACAACCAAAACAATGAACTTTGTTATCATCAAAGTATTTCATTGACGGATTTCTATCAATATGTTCTGGATTTATACACCTAAAAAATCTATCTGTTCTTATGCCATTTTTTTCAAGGTAATCTTGTAAATGAGATTTTAGTTCATCAATTGCAATATCTTCCATTTTTACATCTCACTATCAAACTTTTTACCTTTCGACTTTTTTTCTTTTTCTTTAAGTTCTTCCAGCAATTTGTTATACCTTTCTTTTTCCTTAATATTTTCCTTTTTTTGTTCTTCAATTAGCATTGGAAGAAAGGCCATATCTTTTTCATCTACAGCATATTTAACGCCACAATCACAACTAATGAACTGTAATCCACATCTTGGACATCTTTCTATATCACAATTGTCAAGATGTTGCTCACCAACATGGACACCACAATCCCCACAAGTTGGATTTTCTTCATCACCAACCCAATCATCATCTTCATCACCAAAGAGAATTGGGTCGTAAAGCTTTCCTTTAATTAAGTATTTAACTTTCATAGCATTTCCTCACTTTCTTCAAAATCAGTTAACATTTCTCCTACACCATCTTCGCTTAATTCAAATTCATAGTTTTCCATTCTTTCTTGTAATGTTTCTAAAATATTTTGTTTAGGTAGTTTAGATAAACTATAATTTTCAGCATTCGCTGATAAATATATAAAGATTAAATTTCTTATAAAAATTTCTTTTGCATTGTTAAATATTGATTTTTTTGAAAAGGTTAATTGTTCATCTTCATAATTAGCCATTTCTTTTTCAATTTTTAGAATAAAATATTTTTCTTGTGTTTTATTCATCATTTACTCCATGCCACTATCATCTACATTTTGCATATATTGATAGTTATTTGTTTTTTTATCAAATTTATAGTATTTTTTGGTGCCGGGCCAAAATTCAAACCCTTTTTCATAAGCTTCTTTACTTCCTTCTTCAAAGATTATTTCTCTCGTGCAATCACCATTTTCAAATTCAAACTCGCCACAAAGAACACAAATTTGTTCTTCTGAAAAATCATATTCAAAAGTATTTTCTGGGAACATAGAAGAAAGTTTTTCTATAAGTTCTGGCACAGGACTCCACGCAGTATTAAACCAAATTACATTATCATCTATTTCAGTTTCGTGAGCATTCCATTTCGTTCCCCAGTTTTGAATACTCCAATCATACCAATCAGTTGCTCCATAATTTAAAATGTTATCAAGAGCCAATCTACCATAGTCCAAAACAGCTTGTTCATTTTCAAACTTTTTGTTCCCATTCCAATCCCTTCCTAATGCAAATTCCGTTAATTTTTTTCTAAAATCTTCTTCTTTCATATCAATGTAATTTCCACCATTAAGCACAATAATTGAAATATACTTTTTAAACTCATCTGTTTTTTTAATTGAATTTATAAATAGTTCTATATACTGTGGAACTTTTGAAGATGACTCCATTTTCGCTATGCTTTCTGGCATTGGTATGATTTTATTAAAATCTAAATCATATTGTTGTTCTTCATTATCAAATGTCGTAATTTGACTAATCACATTTCTATATTCTGGACCAAAAATTTTTAAACGGTTTCTTACCCAATTCGGCATAACAATCCTCCTACATTTCTTCTTGTTCTTGTCGTTTTTTCTCGGCTTTTAATGTTGTATCAGTCCAAAATCCATAAAAGTCTTTTGGCCTTTTTATCCCTAATCTTTTGTATTTCTTTGCTAAACCATCTTTAACTTTTTCAAAATCATCAAATGGATAATTTGCATATTCCCATTCATTATTTTCATTAAAGATATAAATATATTCAATCCAGTCCCAATTTCTTAATTGCTCTAATGTGCAAATGCGTGCTTCTTGGTTTTTCTCACCTCTATCACGTCCATAAGCAACTACCACATCACCTTGTCTTTGATTGTAATCAAATGAATGTGGTCTGCTTGGGTCAGGGTTGACTTTTTCACATAAACAAGAGATATTCCCCAAATTCAAAAGTTCTTCAAGTTTATTTTTGTCTGAATAATGGTCAATTAGCATTGCGCCATTATAAGTTAAATATCCGTCTGAATGACAATAAATTGCTTTATATTTGTCATCATCAATCTTTTCACAAATCAAACTTCTTGTTGACATTATTACTCCTTATATCTTGTATTTGTCTTGATAAAGAGACCAAGGCATAGTTGTTTTATAAAATTCTATATTTTGACTTGGCACATAAATCACTTGCAAGTTTTCACATCTTGAAAATGGTTGATATGCTTCTGTATAACCGGGAATGATTTGATTTATAGTTGCAATTCGCACAATTTTTAGATTTGTGCAAGCATTACAAATTCCAATTCCCATATAATTAACATTTTCTGGTATTGTTAGATTGACTAAATTTTCACATCTAAAAAAAGCATAAGGCTCAATCCTTTCAAGACTGTTTGGCAATGTTATATTTGTAAATGCACAACCCCAAAAGGCACTATCCCCAATGCTTTTTAAATTACTTCCTAAAATTACTTCGGTAAGAGAAGAACAATCTCTAAATGCGTGGTTGCCAACTCTTTCAACTGTATTTGGAATTATTACTTTCTTTATAATTGAATTTCCTCGAAAAACACTATCTGCAATTGTGGTAATTTTTATGTCAGAACCTTCTACAAATGTAGGTTTTTCAATACTGTATTCATAGGTCCATGGATATTCAATTTCACTATAAATTTGTTTATAAAATTCATAATATCCTTCGGCTCCATTGATATAATGTTCATCTAAAAAATTTAAAGCTTCAATTCTATCATTAAAAATTATTGTCCCTGCAAAGTTTTCTGTTGGGCCAAGAGAATAGCTTTGTGGAATTTCAATATTTTCGCTATTGCCAGAATATCCGACAACTGTATTTCCATTAAAATAAAATTCTTTTATTTGCACTTTTAGCAATGTGTCGGATTCTTTAAATATTGAACTTTGTGTAAGACCAATAACAAAACCAAAGCCTAAAAATATGACAAGCAAAATCATAGCAATAGATAATCCTTTGCTCTTAGTTTTATTTTCACTCATAGTTTCTCCTAAAATTAGTTTTAAGAAAAAGTCTATAAAGGATTAACCCCTTATAGACAATTTTCTTGTGCACTTAGCAAAGCATCAAAAATAAAATCATATTTATGTTCGCTTCGTTCTTTCATCTCATTAAACATTTCTTTTTCTGTTGTGAGTTCAAAAACACCCATACTTTCTATTGTGCAATCATTTTCATCAGTTATCTCAAAGGCAAAATATTGAGGATTTCCTATTAACCAGTCAGCATATGCTTTAACCTCATCTTCAACAATTTCATCTAATACTTTTTTGTCTGTTATGTCTTTAACTTTGCTTTTAGGAATATATACATATCCAATTTGACCGCTATCCCAAGGGTCAAGAAAGTCCTTGGTAGATAAATATAAATCGCTATGGTCAAGCAAATATAGCGGTTTAATATAAGCAATGTTATCCTTGTTATGACTAACCCAAACAGCAAATTCTTTTGGTGTATCAAAAGCATGTTCATCGCCAATATTATATTTTCGATGAAAACATATCATTTTCGTTTTATTATCATCTTTGTAATATTCTCTTGGGCTTTCAATATCATCTTCAAATACTGTTAAGGTAAGTCCTTTGCGTTTAATTCTCATCATAATTACATCTCCGTAAAGGGTTTTCTTAAATATTGTTCGCTCTTTTTATACATAGTTGGCACAAGCCAAAAATAATCTGCATAAAGGTCAACACCTTTTGGCAATTCAAAAGTTTTCACATACCTTTCACATTGTTTTATTTGAGTATAGGTAAGACTGATATTTTCGCCTTCCTTTGGGTCAACACCAACCATATAGCAAGTCCCTTTAATACAATCGCCAGTTCCAGCAAGCCAAATATTGCCGGGTTTATGTTTTATCAATCCCTCATCATCAAAGAAAATATCCACATTCCTTACACCGGGCATTTCAACACAATCGATTAGTCCACCTACTATTGATTGTAAATTTTCAAGTGTATCTTCAATTTCTTTAATATAAGGCTCCTTATCTGGTTCCTTAATCATTATTTTTATTGTTTTTGTCTCGTTCATAATTACTCCTAAATTCACAAAAATTCTTATATCTCATAAGTTCATATTTGCTTGCATAAAAAGCCTGTTGAATGGAAATTGCAAGTATAGGTTTAATTTTATCCCTTTCTTCTTTTGGATAAGTTTTAAGATTTTCTCGCAGTGCTCTTAATTTATCCAAAAGTTCTTGCTTTGAGTTGTAGTCAATATCTTGTAAAATAAAAGCAAGTTCTCCGCCAATATTAAGCATTTTCCACCTCGCTTTGAGCTTTTTTAGTTCTCTTTTTGGATTTTGCTGGTATTTTTTCAATAATTTCACTGTTTTTTTGCGTTTTTTCTTCAATTTCTGTTTCTTTCTCTTTCATTTTTTTATCAAGTTCTCTAACTGCACGTTCAATGGCACTTTCAAAATTTGATAGCATTTGTTTCGTAACAGAGCGGACTTTTTGTAAATTTCCTTTAAGCTCATCAATTGCAACATCATTAAGATTTGACATATCAAAATCATATTCTGGCAAATCAAGCCCAAGCTTTGAATTTACTGCAAATATAACAGCATTGTGTTCAAAATCTTCTAAATTTTCAAGTCCTTCTTGTCTGCGTGATTTTAAAAGCACATCTGCAACATCTTCAATTAAAGTATTGATTACTTGGTCTATGCTGAGTCCATCTTTAATAAAAATCTTTTTATTTTCAAAATCAATTTTAGATTTTTCTTCTTGGTCTTGATAGATGACATCAAATCCTCGTGCGGTTTTTTCTAGTGCAGATTTTGCAGTCTCAAAATGCCTTGCAATATTTTCTTTGTTACTATTAAGATAATCATATTCTTCCCCGTGAGTTTGAGAAATATCAAAGACATATCCAACATCAGTTTTAAGTTTTTCAACACCCTTGGTTATAATTTTGCCATTTTCGTCAGTATGGTCAACTTCATATTTTTCCAAGTAATGTGAAATAACTTTAATTCCTTTTTCACTTTTGTTAACGCTCCTATGATAAAAATTCCATTCTTTCATTCGCTTTACACAAGTTGCATCTGGCTTTTGAGAAAGAATTAAAATATCATTTGTGATTGTTTGGTCTGGGAACAATCCAATTGCTTTAATTATGTCTTTTATCTTGTTTTCTTTTATCATTTTTTTGTATGTTTCATTAGCATTGCTAGTGAGTTCTTCAAGTGAAGATAAAATCTTTTCTTTTTCCATAAATTCTCCTAATTTTCAAAGATTTGTTTTACATGTGGAGTTGCCACAATTCTTATATTTGTTCTATTTGCTGGCCCAGAAATAAAAAAAGTAGAACCTCTTGGCAAATTTATTATGTTTTCAATCTCATTCTCATTTATTTGACCTGCTTTTTCATACAAGGTGCAAAGGTCCGACATATCATTTGGATTTAATGAAAAAATAAATGAATATTGACTAACATTTATAATTGCACTAGATTTTCTTGCTATTTCTGGACTTCCTACAAAATCTTTAATATTTTGAGTGATGACAATTTGCATTCCATTATACTTTCTAATGCGTTTTGCAAGGTTATACATAAAGTCAAGTGCAATAGGAAATTTCTCATCGATGAAAACGTGTGCTTCATCTATTGCAATAACAATTTTCCTGTCTGTTCCATTTATTAAGTTATAATCTCTATTTTTTACAACTTCATTATCCAACCATTTCAAAACTAATAGCATTTGAGCATTTGCGATTACATTATTTTTATTGGCAAGAAGTTTTTGAAAATCAAAACAAACGAAATTTTCAGTTGGATTAAATGTTGTAAATCCGTTCCAAAGTGCAGAGTTTCTCCCGCCTCGTCTAAACTTACTAATGTAATTTGACAATACTTTATAACAAGATAAATTGTATTCGTCTTTTTCATTTTCAAGTCGGCTATCAATTTCTTCAGCAATATCTTGAAAGATTGGATAGTCTTTTGCTTTAAGTTTAGTTAAATCAGTTTTAGGTGTAATTCCTTTTTTGTTATAAACATCTGCGATAACTTTATTTAAAAGTTCCAAACTATCTGAATTTATTCCTTGCAAAATCATTCTAAAAAATTCTTCCAAAAACTGTAAGTGGGAATAAAACGAATTATTGCTACCATCTTGGTTTTCATCATCAATACTTGTGATTATATGGAAAGGATTTATACGCCCATCTTTTGACGATGAAACATCTAAAATTCTGCCTTTTAAGTTTGTGGTTAAATTTCTATATTCGTTTTCCGGGTCAAGAATAAAAACTCTTGCGTTATCACTTGCAAGTCCAGCAAGCAACATTTTTGTTGCGTAAGACTTACCTGAGCCAGATTTTCCAATAATAATAGTGTTAGAATTAACCCTTTCTTCATCTCGTTTAAAAAAATCAACAAAAGTCGGTAATTTGTTTTCGCCAATCAAAATTCCATTCTTATCCAATATTGCATTGCTCACAAAAGGAAATGATGAAGCAATAACCGATGAATTTAGTCCACGTGAAATGCCTGTCTTATTAAATGTATTTATGCCATTTGAAAAATAAGTCTCAATTTGTCTACCAAACATCTCACTAAACTTAAATCCCATTTCTTTGAGTTTTCTTCTAACATATTTTTTATTTGTTGTATCTTTCCCCATATCATAAGTTGTAATCATTAGTGTCGTATCAAAAAAGACTTCATTGTCATTTTGCAAGCCTTCAAGCAATACTTGTAAACTTTCCAAATGCGTTTGTTTATCAATTTGTGAGCTTGCTTTGCCAAGAGTATTTTGAGATAATAGCTCATTTATTGCATTATCTATTCTTTTAATTGCCTTATATTTTTCTACTGGTTTGTTTTTCATTACAACTTTTGTATTTGGAATATCAAAGAGTTCTTGTGCCCACGCGTTTTCCACTTTAAGTGGATAATCAGTTATTACAAACTGAGTTAAAGTTTTGTCATCTTGCCTTGTTGATAGTGCTCCAAATTTGACAAGAGTGGGATATATGTTTTTGATATAATCCTTTTCTGCAATATCATTAAACATTCTTTCATCAAAGTCTTTGTCATAAGTGTATTTTAAAAATATTGCTAGTTCTTTGTTTGTTAATCTTTTTGCTTCTAGATTATTGTTCTTGATAGAATTCTCTATAATTTCCAAAGATGAAATCAAACTGTTTTTATCTATATCGTGCAGTGCAATATAATAACTACTTGCATATATTTTTTCATTAGAGTTTAAGCTTTCAATTAAATTAAATCTATCTTCAACAACTTCTACCCTTGCCCTAAACTCTTCTTCTGTTAAATTGTTGTTTTCATTCTCTGCAATCAAACTTTGGATTCTGGCAAGTTCATTGTTTAGATAGTCATCAAAAATAATTGGTTTATCTAACTTGATTATGTCATATTCTTGAAAAGGTCCAACATTCTTTAAAGTATTAGATAACACATTGATTAAATAATTTTGTTTTTGTTCACTTAACAAATTAAATTCTATTGGAGTGATTTCAATAACACCTGTTATTGTGCTATCTTTTTGATATATCAAGTCATCTTTAATACTCGAATAAGGAACAACTACGCTTATATGCGAGTTTCCCTTTTTTGTTTTGTTAAAGGTCTTTTTTGCAATTCCAAACTTTACTGCATATCCAAGTACTTGATAAAGTTTAATATCTCCAATGGATATATACATAGGCGCTACCACAGCCAAAATTGCTATGGCTATCACATATTTATTTGGTAGATTACTTGTAGCCACAAGGGCTATAAAGGCAAGGGCTATGACTGCAAGTATTACATCATAAATCCCTATACCTTTATAAAATTGCATTTTAACCTTGGTGTTCTTGGGAATTATTCTCATTTAAAGGCTCCTTTTTTGTTATAATTTTTCCTTGTGCATGATTGATAAAGCTATCACCTTTGGCAATATTTTTAACTCTTGGAATAAAGTTTTTACTCATTCCGACAATTCCACCTTGTGTTAAGTCTTTTATCATTCCTATTGGCATTGTTGCAATACGTGTTGGCATTCCTCCGTATCTCGCAAGTTTACTTGGCTCTGTCTTATTGAAATATTGATTACTTGCTGGCGACTTAAATGCTGTTTTAAGTCCTGTCATTGAAGAACGAGTTGACTTTTTAGTATCAACAAATCTTCTTCCACCAATAATTGCTCCAGCAGCAGTCGCACCAGTAGCAAGGGTAGCCCTTACAATATGACCACCAGTTTGCATATTTCGAATAAGTTGTTGAGTTTCGTTTTGTCCAGCAGTATTTCCTGTGAGTTGAGCAATAACAAGGTTTGCTTTCGTTACAGCAAATGCCCCACCAATTAAGAATAGAATTTTAACAATCCCATTTTTAAAGGAGTCTGTGAAGAATGTTATACCTTGAATTTGTGGAATGATGATGAAAAATAAATTCATTGAAAGGATAATTCCATAAGCTCCAAGCACTTTTGAAATTACCATATCTCTCCAAATTCTAAATCTATTGCCATCATCAACTGGAATTGTGCTTACACTCACTGGCGAAATAATAAATAGAAGAACAATATCAAAAAGTCTTTGAATGAAAGTTACAGCACTCATTACAAACATAACCATAATGACAATTGAACCAAAAATACCAATTAAGAAATCAAGGCTTCTTAGGTTATAATATTGTTGCACAACGCTCATATCAAAATAATCAAGTTGCCCTGTTAAAAACATTTGCTCAATTTGACTTCGAGTTGCTTCATCGCCTATATAAGCATACTGCCCACTTGTTATTAGGATTTGTCCGCCAATTGTTGTTCTACCACCAGTTTCAAGCACAAATGGGTTCATACTTGCATTTATAGCACTCATAACCACATTAGTTAAAGCAATACCCGCAATGAGAATGAAAGGAACCATTAAAAATATTGCAAAACTTTTAAAGGCATTTCCTAAAATCAAAGTCTTTGACTTTTTGTTCTCACTATTTACATACTCACTTCGTATGATTGCTATTATTACAAATACGACAAGCAAAATTATTGCAATTAAGAAAATATAAAAGAAAGTTGTTTTGACTGTATTTGAAAGTAAAAAATGAGAAAGCAAGTCGGTTTCTTCACCATCAATAGTTACAGGCTCAATTCCCGCCAACATATAAAAAATATCTCTAATGAAATCAATGATATAACAAATAGTTTTTTGTAAACTGTAAAGCAGTTCAAAAATCCAATTTGTTAAAAAATCCATATGCTATACCTCATCAAAGAAGAAAATCATTGTGTCAAAAACAAATGTCGCATTATTTGAGTTTTCTATTGTGATATAAAAGTTGTCAGTAGAAGAAATATTTACTGCTTCATCAATAACAAGATTTACATCTTCAATTTCTTGTGTTAAGGCTTCAAAACTAAAAGTTGAAAGCACATCATCGTTTTTCATAAGATTAAAAGTAAGAGTTGTATCAGCAGTTGTCTTTACCCTAAAAACAACTCCGTGAGAATTAAAATCTTTAAGTTGATTTATATTAATTTTTGAATAAGTTTTTTCTAAAATTTCATTGTCAAACTCGGTATCGTTAGTTAAAAGTGAAATATCATAATTGATTGAATTTTCATCTTGCACATCACAAACAACACTTTCAATTGTTTGTGTAAGTTCATCTTGTGTAACTGTTTTATCCCCACCACTTGCTCCACAAATGATGATAAGAAAAACAATAAATACTGTGAGCAAAATTCCTGCTCCGATTAAAATTTTATTTCTCATTTATTAAGCTCCTTTTGTTTAGGCTGTGATTTGTGTTCCGACCCAATCTTGAAGAATTGGCATCGCGATTTTTAATCCTACGATTAAAACAAAGATTACAACAAATCCAATAATTGCACCGATTAAATCTTTCTTTGCTTTTTCTCTTGACCCGGCTTCATCTGCCTTTGCAAGTTTAACACCAAGAACAATACAATAAATTGTTCCTATTGCGCCAACCAAAGCAATTGCTGGCCAAAGAATGGCATTAAGCACTTCCAAAACTGGTGCTAAAATAGGGTTAAAGTCAATAGCCGCTAACATAGATTTCATAAAATAAATTCCTCCAAAAAATATATTTCATTTTCTATTCTCCTTTCTAAAAATCATTAAAAAAAGAAATGGGTATCCCATTTGCTTTAAATAAGGGGGAACTGGTTCAAAATTGTTTCTCGGTCGTGAAAAAAGTGTTTCACCCTAAAAGCCTTATTTTATAAGGGTTTTAGAGAGAAAAAATTGTATTTTGAACCTGCTCCTTATCCTGCTTACTATAAAAATCACTAATTCTGCTCATCATTTTGACTGTTTTCATCACTTTCTGTGTTATCATCTAAACAATCATCTTCAACTGTCTCTTCGATTTCTTCTTCAACAATCTCATCTTTATAGTAGTGATGTCTTGATTTAACTAGCAAAATAATGAGTAAAATAACAAGTGCTCCAAGCCCGGCAAGGACAGCAATGCTTGGGCCATTTAGTGAATATAATCTTTCAAAAGTATATGTTGTAGAATTACCAGCTTCATCTGTTAGAACAACAATAAATTGTCCACTTTTTTCAATCTCATTTCCAAGTTTATACTCAAATGGAATACCATCAACTGTGATATAAATTGAGTATGGTTCTTCGGAAACATTTTTCATTATTACAACTTTTTTTGTTGTTCCACCATTGGTAACCCCTACCAGTTCAAGTGTTGGTGGAGTTGTATCGATTGTAATCTCAAATGAATATTCTTTGTTAAAATTTTCATCTAAAATTGTTACTTTATATTCTCCTTCATCATAGAGATATAATTTATTTTCAGTTAGTTCTAATTGATAAATTTCATCATTTTTTGTTATGCTTTTAACAGAAATATTTTCTTGTAAAATGTGAGATAGATTTTTTTGTTTTTTAGTGATGATAGAAAAGAATGAGCTCGTTTTATTTCCTAAATCATCAACCAAAGTGAAAGAATATTCCCCATCCTCATTTAAAATTTGTTCAAATGAATAATCAAATGGTTGTCCGTCTTTATACATAACAATTCTTAAATTTTCGTATGCAATAATTCTAATTCCACCATTTGAAATACCGCCATGATAAATGTTTATATCATAAGCTATGGTGTTATCTATTGAAAATTCAAAAGTGGTAATATTCTTCGCTCTATCTTCAACAAATACTTTATAATCTCCACTTGTTCTTAATTCAGTTCCAAGTTTGTATTCAAACTTAACATCATTAAAAATATAATAGCAAGTAAGCCCAGATTCCATTGACGCTACCCAAGCAGATTTGCTTGTGGTTCCAAAGTTTTCCACTCCATACAAGGTGGCTACTGGTGGAGTTGTATCAATGGTAAAAGTGAAATATAAAGTATTATTAAATTCATCAACAAGAGTTACACTATAAAATCCTTCATCGCTAATTATCAATCCAAATTCATAATCAATTTGACTATTGTCTTTTTTGATAGTAATGTTTAGTGCTTCATCTTCTAAAATTCTAATTCCAAAATTTATATATTCTATATCTTCAATTTTGTAGGTATTCCCACTAATATCGGCTATTGTAAAATCAATTGTTTTGTCTATTGTAAAATTTACATAACTTGTATTTCCTAATTCATCAGAAAGTTCAATTGTATAACTTCCTGCAACTGTCAAAATTTGGCCTTTTCTATATTCTTGTGTGTTGCCATTAAGAGTATAACGAGCGGTGTATTGCTCATCATTTTGCTCCCAAGTTGCATAAACACTGCCACCAGTTTTCCCGTTTGGCTCAACGCCAAACAAGTTGATGATTGGTTTGATAGTTTTGATTGTGAATTTATAAGTGTTGTAATTTTCTGTATCTGTTCTATCAATTAGTGTAATAATATAAACAAACTCTGTGTTTTCTTCCGGATAGAAATATAGGTTTGCCACATTATTATTTTTTTCTTGCTCTGCAATGTAAACTTCATTATTTTTTGCAACTATGGCTTCATATTTACTGTCATCAAAAGTAAACATTACATTTCCATTTGTTTTGCCATTATGACTAACACCTGTTAAATATCCTACTGGCAAATCCTTTTCAAATTTATATTCGTAAGTAAGTGTTCTTCCGTAATTGTCAGTAAGTTCGACTATATAAATTCCGCCACGATGAAAGGTGTAAGATAGTTTATTTGGACTTATAAATATAAGCTCATTTGTGTCATCGTCTGGAAATTCATCATAGCCAATGTTAGAATTTAAACAAATGTCATTTCTATAAATTTTTATATCAGTTATGATGTTGGTGTCATCTGTATTATTGATTGTAACTTGTAGTGCGGTATTTGAATTTATGTTTTCAAATATAACTTCTGGTGCAGTTCCAAGCAAACACACTTTAAACTTAAAGGCTGTGTTAGTTCTGTCTGCGACCGAAATTGTGTATTCACCTGAGCCAAGTTCATCAAAGTTTGGCAAAGTATCAAGATAGGTATATCTTTGAGTTGTTCCGTTTGGCAATCTTAATTCCATAGTCCACCATTTGTCATCTTCAATAATTTGTGTTATTGAAAAATCTTCATAGTAGAAGACAAGTTCACCATTTTGTGGAATATCGTTTATTGATATTGTTTGACTTATTGTTTTATCGCTACCATAAACTTTTGCTTCAAAATCCACCATAGGAGACTGTAAATCTAAATATACAAAATAGGTGGTAGAATGACCAACATAGTCAACTTCTTTAATCTTGTATAATCCGTGTGTTGTAAGTTGATTTTTAAGTGCAATGTTGTATTGCAATTCCAACCATTCTTCTGGTCCACCTTCTTGATAATCACAATAAATTTTATAACTTTCATTTGTGTCGGTTTGTCTAAAAATAAAGTTAGTTGCTAAATAAGCTTTAACCCCATTTACTTCAACAATATTGTCGTAAACACTCTTATCTATCGTATTTCCATAATTATTTGGATATATGCTCGAATTTTGTTTATAGATTTGTTCGTCCGAAACAAAGTCTTTTGCATAATAATTTATTGCTTCATTAAGTGAATTTTCATCAAAATAATAAACATAAAGGTTTGGGTTTTCTCTTGATTTGTAATACCAATATTTGCCAACCTTTACTTCGTTTCCACTTGCAATTAAGTGAGTATTTGTAAAATCTTCAATGCTGTCTAAATAATACTCTGTAACACAATTTTGCCTTTCTATACTGCACGCAAAACTTAAGGCATCGGCCTGCTCTTTAAATGAATAACTTCCATAGCCTGTATATCCATAAGGAATATCGGCAAGATACCATTTTGCAATTTTATAGTTTGTATCGTTTTGCAATCTATCTAAATTATAACTTGGGGTAGATTTGTCAATAGTAAACTTGCTTATAGTTGTGTTGCCCGCAAGGTCAGTTATTGTAACAGTATAATCACCTTCATCAGAGAGCCAAGTTCCACTTGTGAGTTCTTGCGTTATACCATTGAAAGTATAGGTTGCAACTTCTGGACTTTCGGTTGTTTCATCGTATGAAAATAATATTTGCACTTCATCTTTAAAAATGCCTTGATTTATTGTTTGTGTTTTTGCACCATTTGCGTTTGTAGTTATTGTGCCAACTTTTCTTGTATCGAAAGCATTTTCATTATGATAAGCAAAATCAATTTCTGGCAACTCTGTATCCACCATACAATAGTAAGTGGTGTAAACATTTTTAGCGCCATTTTCAATCGCAACTATGGTATATCCTTCATCGCTAATTTCAATATGATGACCGTCTTTATAAGGGACTACACTTGTTCCGTATTGTGGGGTTGCTTGCACATCGTTTATCTTCACATAATTATTAAGGTTGCTTGCAATAACAGTGAATGTTTTAGGCGAATAATAGGCAGTTCTCCCATTGTAAATCCCTTTGGTTGCATTAGAAATAAGTTCGTTGTTCATATCTCTTTCACCAATTGTGATATAATTTGTCAAGTTTGCCAAAACAGACGTATCTCCGCCCGTGTTACCCCAAAATGTATTTTTATATTGTCCTGTTGCACTTAAATTGACTGCAAGACAATCATAAGTGTCGGCATCGGTGTTGTAGGTGTCATCATACATAATTGTTACAAGTGTGCGAGATTTATCCGTTGGATTTTCCGGCAAATCATAATTCACGCTCATAGTTCCTGTTGCGTCCGAAAAATAATAAGTGCATTTTAACTGAGCACCACTTTTAAATTTTGCTTGTTGGTCAGTCCATAGAAAGCCTGCGTTTGATTTGATAGGCAATTCTGTTTCGAGTGAATAAATATAACTTGGATAATTTACGATTTCATCAGCAAGATTTGCTTTGTCTGTTGAAACATCTAAAATCCCATCGTTATCATAAATCACACGCCCATCAGTGCGAACAATCTTAAAATATCTTATAAAGGAAGCATATTTAAAGCCATTCCAACTTTTGGAGTCGCGAACAACATTATAAACGCCTATTGATTTATAAGCTCTAAGGGCACCGCTTGCATATGGATTGTCGGCAGAAAGATTAGAGTTTGAATAATCAACTGTTATATCGGGACCTACCACAACACCGGGATTTAATGGGTCGTCAAGTCCGACAATAGGGCCAATAATCACTCCCATTGTAGAAATTCCACCACGCCTTATGATTGTAGCGTGTCCAGTTACAACAAGTATGAAAGGTATTAAACAAATTGCACAGAGTAAAAACAGTGAAATTCGTTTTAGTGTTTTTCTCATTTTATTAACCTCATAATTTGTTCAGCTTTAATTCGTATATTTTTCAAATCCTTATCTTCTTCATTTAATTTTTCTAATCCGTTAATAAAATCACATATTTGCTTAAAATCTTTGTTTTCTATTGCTTTTAAAATAGAAAGTTTAACTTCAAATGCTCCATATTGCTCAAAATCAAATTTTTCGATTTGAATTTTAAAATTTTCAATAAATGGAGCAATTTCTGCATAATTATTTTGTTTTTTTGTTGAATTTTTGCTTTTATTTCGGTCTAACATATTGTAAAAGACTTTTTCTTCGTTGAAATACTTTCCAGCAGAAAGTAATTGATTTGTCTTTTCAAGCACAAAATATTTACTCTTAAAACTTGGTGTAAATTTTGACTTGATTGGCGGAAATCCAAAGACATTGACTATTGCATTGCCCATATTATTTGCACTGTTTAATTGTTGTAATTCAGTTGGATAAATAAGTGGTCTTTCTTTAACACTTACAGAGCTTCCCATACCATCATTTGAAGATGAAAAGCTAACATTTCTTTGAATTATTGAGAAATTTCCACATTTTTTAGAAAATTCTTCAATTGTTTTCAAGTCTGTTGTTCCAATAAAAATTTGGATATTACAGTTTGATTTGATAATATCTGCACTTTTGTCATCATAGACTTTTGCAAGTTGAGCGTATGATTGAACAACAAGTGCAAGCCAAATTTTTCGGCTTCTACCAACGGTTATCATTTGTTCAAGCTTGTGGACTTTCGGCAAGTTTCCAAACTCATCAAGCAGAAAATAAACACTTCTTGGCAAAGACAAATCAGGATATGTGTTCGCTTTTGCTACAAGGGCTTTATAGGCTTGCAAGATAACCATCGCCGCTAAGGTGTGTCTTGTTTCTTTTTCATCTGGAATTTGCAAAAACAGAGCAGTGGGTTTTGTTGCAATATCTCCAAAGTTTATTTCATTTGCAGATGTAAGAGAGCAAATGCTCATATCTGCGAATAATGAAAGTTTATCAAAGATAGTAGAAAGATAAGAACCACGGGTTTTATCGCTGGCGTCCAAAACTTGTTTTGACAAACTAACACTCTTTGAGATTGGACTTCTATGCTGAAAGTATTCCATAAGGTCCTCACAATCATTTTGAGTGTTGGTTGCAATCTTCATTATGTTAAAGAAATTAAATTTTTCTTTTGTCATACCAAGCTCGGGATTTTCACTATCTTCGAGCATAGCCAAACATATTGCAAGAATAAAATTCTTGGCGCCACTTTCCCAAATTGGCTCGCTTTTGTTTGTTACTGGGCATAGAACAGAACAAATATCGTTTAGGTCCTCATAAACTTCATCAAAAATTTCTTGTTTTCTAACTTGCACAGCAGAATTCTTTTCATCTTCGTTATAGTAAATTTTATCTTCAAACACATAATAGCCTTCTTCTTCATTTATCCTAACCTTGTCATCAAGTGAAAGCATTTCTTGATACATTTCGAATGGTCTTTCAAGTGGGTTCCACCTAATTGAGCAATAAGGGTTTCTTAAATCAAGGATTTTGACTTCATATCCACGATTTATTAGGCTTTTAGCATGCAGGGAATATAATTCACCTTTCGGGTCGGAAATAAGCATTGACGGTCGATTTTGAGTGTTTGAGAGTATTTGTATTGTTGGATTGATAAAAGTTGTCGTCTTGCCAGAGCCAGTTGTTCCTATGATGAGAGTGTGAGCAGGTTTTGAAAAAGTTATTTCATAACCTTTCTTTGTCTCTTCGGCTTTTATCGGTATTCCTTCAATATCTGTATTTGGCAATTTGCTATATTCAACGGTTTTAAAGTTTTGTTGTAATTCTTTGTCTGTTTGAAAGTGTGCTTGTTCAAGTCCAGTATATATTTCTTTGTCTTTTTCTGTTGCTGTCATAATCTTTTTAGGATTTTTGCCCACACCTTTATACCAAGCAAAAACAAAAATAAGAGATATTATTGCAAAGAATTCAAAAGAGTAGAGCCAAGTTTTGCCATTTAAGATTAGTGCAGTGTCAAAAGTAAATTCCGCTTTAAATCCACTTGAAACAAACATATTGACAAGATAACCAAAACAAAAACAAATAATAAATAAACTTGCAAATAACAATAGTCTTTTAGCAAACTTATTCAAGATAACCTTCTTCTCTTAATCTCTTGTAGTTTGCTTCTTCAAGTCTTTCTCTATATTCCGCAAAAGCATTTACAATTTCCTTATTAACCAAGTCATTAAGTTGCATACACTTGTTGATGAGTATTTTTCTTTTTTTCTTTTCTATGTGTTTTAATATTAACCTATTTCTTGTTTCGTAATTAAATTTATTCTGTTTAGTCTTAATATCTTTGGCAGCAAGAATGACAATGTTTCCAAGCCTTCTATAAAGGTCTTTCATACATTTTTCGTATAAAAGTTTATCCGAACAGTCAACCTTGATTTTTGCATAAGCTTTAAGTAGTTCCGTATCCCTTTTTGACAGGATATGCTCAAAGTCGCTAACTTTTCGTTTTAGCTCTGGATTTGAAACAATTATAGACTTCACAATATTGTCAATCATCGGCCTATGTTCAGCCATATTTTCGCTATCATAAGACAGGCGACCTTTAACTGGCAGAACAATGATAAGTTTGTTTATTTTGTTCATATAAGCTCCGTCATTAAATGATTTTTTCAATAAATTTGTTATTTCTTTTCTATTTTCAAAAATATTAAAATTTCTACTAATAAAATATTTTTCTATATCAATTTTAAATTGATTTATTGCATCAATATCAATATAACCGTCCGAAAATTGCTTAAATCTGCTACTTTGCTTATACCTAAGGGGCTCTTTTTCAAAAAATGAAAAGTGAATATGTTTGTTATCTGTGTTCTCGTGAAGCCCAGCAAACCAAACTATATTTTCTGGGTCAAGATTTGCATTTTTGAAAAATTTGGGTAGTTGGCTTTTCATCAGTTCATAAGCTTTTTCGTATGTGTCGCAATTCACATTTCCAAAATACTCTGTAAAGGATATAACACCGTGCCAAATAGTGCTTTTTGTTGTTCTTAGATTAGTTCTTAATTCTTTTATTTGTTCTGCATTTAATAGACCATTTTCGTTAAAAATATCCTTACTTTTTTCGTTATTTCCAGAATAGGCAACATAATCTAACTTTTCTTTGCTTCCAGTGTTCACATATTTAACATAATCATATTCCTTGTTTGAGCTATAAAATCTTCTTGCTTCAAGGTCTTTTGATACTGACTTATCAAGATTGTCAACATAGCCTAAAAAGAGATTTACATTTGGAACGCTCATTTCTTGCTATATGTTTTTAAAATCTCCTCAAAAATTTCTTCAAGTCGTTCTGGCAGGTCATCATACATTCCCGCCTCGACAAAATCTTTCTTTCGTGGAGCATTGTCAGAGATTCCAAGCAACATATTGTAATTGCAAGATAAGAGTTTTTGATTGACAATGTTATTTGCCACCATTTCTTTTGCATTATCTTCGCTTTGCTTGATAAGGTCATTCAATCTCTCGGCAGTGTTGTGGATTTCTTCATAAAGTTCGTCCAAGTTTTGAATTTTCTTTGCTCCGTCTAAATCTCGTTCAAGAGTTTCAACGCCTTTTGTTAAACAGGCAACCAAGAATTGATTTTTTGTTGTAAAGAAATCATCATATCTTTTGTAAAGGTCGCTAATTCGTTTTACAAGTTTGGCGTCATAAATTCTAACCGTGTATTGTTCTTGCATAATTTCTCCTTTTTGTTAGATTTGAATTTTTTATAAAATCCAGAAAACTTTCTTGCCCCTTCACTTTATTAACTACAAACTTTTTGTTTTCTACAATGGGGTTTTAAAGATTTTTTTAAAAAAAAGTTGAAAAAATTTTTAATTTTCAGTGTTTTTGATGTTGTTTTTTATATTTTTTTCTGCTCTTAACAATCTTCCAGAAACAGCTTGTTGAGAAATGCCAAGTTCTTCAGCAATGTCATTTTCCGATTTATTTTCATAAAAAGTTTTCTCAACAACTTCTCTTTGAGTAGGCGTCAAGGTGCATAGTGAGTTTTCAATTAAAGTGCGGTAGTGTTCACTCTCTGCCATATCAATAAGTTCTTTTTCTTTGTTTTCCAAAATAACTTGTGGATTAGAACTTTCATCTGCTAAAAACTTTTCATTTTCTGGCTTGCTTTCATTGAATATGCTATCAAATTGTTTATTATAAAAATCATATTGATTTTGTTTTCTTCGTCTTTGTTGGTCATCAGCCTTCATAAAAAGAGCAACTTCTTTTGTAACATCAAGTTTAATCCATTGTTTGTGAATTCTATCAAAGTAGTCAATAGTTACCATTTCTTTGCTATCATCTTTTTTTTGTGCTAAATTTTTATCTTCAATCATTTTCTATTCTCCTTAATGTCGGGCAGGGAATATCTTCCAATCAAAGAGCTAATAAGGTCTTGATAATCACAATTGCTTTCAGACTTCTGCAAAAGTTTGAGAGCTCGGCCGATGATTTGCAGTTCATCGTTTGTGAGAGTTTGGCCTTGATAAACATAGTTCTTGTCTAAATAAACTCCGCCTCGGTTTATGCCACCACAAAAACTTTGGATAGGATAGCGAAAAGATAGAGATTGAATATGTCTTTTTACTGTTGAGCGAGAAACTTCGACTTCATCTGCAATTTCATTTATAGTATGAATTTTGCAATCCGAAAGAATATTCAAAATATCAGCAGTAATGCTTGATTTTCTCAAATCCATTCGCTATCACCTCCTTTTAGTTTTTGTTTTGACAATCTCATCTTAGCAATGTCGCTGGCTCACCATTTGACCCAGCGGGAAAACTTTTTTAATTTTTTCAAAAAATTTTTTACACAAAAAATCCCAAGCGATTTAATGATGTTCGCTTGGGAAATTTGATGAAATTTGTCGAAATAAAAAATCCCAGCGACCGATTGTAAATTTCAACCGGAACGCTGGGTTCGCTAATGGTTAAGTTTTAGTCTATGAATTCCATAACAATATAAAGTTGTTTTTTGCATTTTAGACACTTCATATCGTGAACAAAATGCTTTTTCCTTAGACGAATGGGTTTTGCTATAAGCACTTTATTGACTGCGCTACTATCACTTGAAACACATTCGCCCAAACAACGCCCACAATGTGGGCAATATAGTTTGTTTGTCAATGTAATCGCCTCCCATTAAAAACTATGAATTACATGTTTTACAATACCTTGAATTGCCACATTATCTGCTGGAATATCTTTATATTTTGGATTTTCTGGGTGCAAATAAATATGACCATTTCTTCTGTGTAATGTTTTAACAGTTGCTGAGCCTTCAATCAGTGCAATAACGATGTCTCCATCATCTGCTGTATCACAAACAGTTGCAACTATTAAATCACCATCATTAATTCCAACTCCTATCATACTATCGCCAGAAGCATGTAATAACATTGATTTAGAATTGCCAAAAATTGAAGTAGGCAGTTGAAACGTTTCTTCTATGTTTTCTTCTGCAAGAATAGGAGTTCCGCAAGCAATAGTTCCGACCAACGGGGCGATTATTGTCTTTCCCTTGCTTAGGTTGCTTGGTATGATTATCTTTCCAAAAGAATTTTTTTCTAACATTCCTCGTTTTTGTAAGATATTTACATACTTTTGTGCGGTTGCAAGGCTTGGGAATGAGCAGCCTTTCGCAATTTGCCTAAATGACGGAGAACGGCCTTCCTTCTTTTGAAATTGTCTAATAAAGTCCAAAACTTTTATAACTTTATCTTCGCTTATCACTTTCATACCAACTCCTAATATAAACATACGGTGTGTATGCTTATGCGATTATTATAGAACATATGTTCGATTTATTCAATAACTTTTAAAATAAAAAAACGGACTTCATAAATGAAATCCGCTTTTTTGGATTTGATAAAAATTATTCCACACCCAAAGCTTTAAATACAGCATCTTCTGGGGTGTTGTAAAATAATAGAGATATAGAATTTAATAAATGGAACAGACAGGAAAATTGTTATTGCAATAGATGAAGCACACGTTTTCATCGATGAGAAATTTCCTATTGCACTTGACTTTATGTATAACCTTGCAAAAGGCATTGAATGTGTACTGGATATGCACCTTGTAGGCTTCATCTT
>CAMLSW010000016.1 GCA_946484195.1 uncultured Clostridia bacterium | reverse complement strand
GGCATTGGATTCTGACTCCAACATTGCGTAGGTTCGAGTCCTACCACCCCAGCCATAATATTAATCTTTATTTACCATAATGACACAATTATTGGGGTGTCGCCAAGTGGTAAGGCACAAGATTTTGATTCTTGCATTCGTAGGTTCAAATCCTGCCACCCCAGCCAAAAGTTTTCATTCAAAAGAAAACTTAAAAAACATTTTTAATGCATCATAATTTAGGTATATGACTAAAAATGCTTATAAAACGATAATATAAGCAAATTTTGGCGATAATATCAATAAATTAGGTTAATGCAAGTTAAAAATGATAAAATCTCGGTCTACTAGCTCAGTCGGTAGAGCACTTGACTTTTAATCAAGGGGTCCCGGGTTCGAATCCCGGGTAGGCCACCAAAAAATTGCCCGTAAGGGCATTTTTTTGTTGCCCTGGGATTTGCTTGGACGGTGTCCAAGCGATTGCCCCGCAATCCGAACTTAGGACAATCTCGGTTGATATTTTGCCAAATTTAAAAAAGTGTAACGCCATATTTTTGACTGATGCAAAATAAAGCTGTCACAAAATTTGCTAAAAGCTTTTTATTTTTAAATGATTTTTATAATAAAAGGGCTGATTTTAATAAAAAAACAAGCATTTTGCTTGTATTTATTGTAATTTTTGAAAATTTATTATTTTTAATCTTTTTGGGCTGCATTATCTAGGTAAGATAGAAAGTCTCTATATGCCTCAAAACTCGCCAGAGCTAATCATATTTTCAATCTCATCTTTTGTAAACCATCTTACATTTTGTACTTCTTCCTTCTGCAAAACTATATTTTTTATATATATTTTAACAAAAAAATTGAGTTTTTGTTTTAATTTTGATAAAATATATATTGAATTAGGAGGAATTATGTTAAATTTTGATGTTAAGGTTTTGTATCATAGTTCAATAAGAATAGGTGAGAATGTCTTTGTTGACCCTTTTAAGATTAAAGAAAATGCAAAAGCCAAATATATCTTTATCACGCATAGCCATTACGATCACTATTCGGTTGAAGATATAAATAAGTTGGTTTGCAAGGACACGATATTTATTGCGCCAAAAGATGTTTCATTGTCACTAAAGAAGGTGTATACAAATACTGTTTATGAGATGTTGCCTTTTCAAGAGCTGGAATTTGATGACATAAAAGTAAAATCTTTTCCAAGTTACAATGTCAACAAAAATTTTCATAAAAAGGAGCATAGTTGGCTCGGTTATTTAATTGAATATAAAGGCATATGCTATTGTGTACTAGGCGACTGTGATGCCAACGACGATAATAAAAAGTTGAAGTGCGATTGCCTTTTGGTGCCAATAGGCGGAACCTTTACAATGAACGGGAAAGAGGGTGCGGAGCTTACAAATATTATAAAACCTAAGCTTGTTATTCCGACTCATTATAATGCAATAGTAGGTGACAAATCAAACGAAAGAGAATTTTTAGCTAATTTGGATAAGAGCATAAATTATAGGATAGAGATAGATTAACTTTTATTTAATATTAATTAATTTTATTAAAAACAAACATAAAACGCATTTTTTTGATAAAAAATGCGTTTTTTAAAGCGAAAAATTGGTTTTCAAATAATATTATGATAGTTTTATTAAAATTTAATATTTATGATAGCTCCTTAAAAATATCTATAGAAAAAGTTTAAAATAGTGCCTCTTCCATAGTAGGCGGTGGGGTGATATTTAAAAGTTTTAGAACAGTTGGAGCGATGTTTGCTATAGATTTATTCTTTTTAAGATGCCATTTTTTATATTTTTCGCTAACAAGTATTACCGGCACTGGGTTGCAAGTGTGAGAGGTAACCTTGTTACCATCTTTATCAATCATATATTCAGCGTTACCGTGGTCTGCGGTGATAATACAGTCTCCGCCAGCCATCAATGTTGCAAGAGCGAGCGCATATGCCTGTTTTTCTACGCATTTTATAGCCTCTTTTGTTGCCTCAAAGTTGCCGGTGTGCCCAATCATATCTGGATTAGAGTAATTTACAAGAACGAAGTCATATTTGTTTGATGCAATTGCGTCAAGTGTTGCCTCAGTGATTTCGAGTGCTCTCATCTTAGGGTAGTAAGAAAAATCTTGAGTGTCGATACTTTCAATCAACTTTCGCTCTTCACCTTCATAAGGCTTTTCTATTCCGCCATTAAAGAAAAAGGTGACGTGAGCGTATTTTGTGGTCTCAGCAATATGGAATTGTTTTAAATGGTTTTGAGCAAGTATTGCAGAAAGGTTATCTTCAACAATCTCAGGGGGATATATCACATTGAGTTTTTTAAACTCGGCAGAATATTCTTCCATTGGTGAAAATAACAGATTTTTAAACTTTTTCACCTCAAAATGCTTGTAATTTTTGTCTGTTAAGGCAAAGGTGAGCTCTCTTGCTCTATCAGAGCGGTAATTAAAGAAGATTACGCTGTCATTATCTTGAATAGTGCCTTCCTTTTCTAATAGCACAGGCTCTATAAATTCATCGTATACTCCTTGTTTATAACTTTCTTCAACAGCCTTGATAGGCGAGAGGTCCTTGTAGTTTTCTCCAAGTACTAATGTGTTATACGCTTTTTGCAACCTTTCATAGCGCTCTTCTCTATCCATAGCGTAAACTCTGCCTGAAAGAGAGGCAATTTTATAGTTTGTTTTGCTTAATTTATCTTCAAGCATATTGATATATTTTATAGCGCTGTTTGGCGGAGTGTCGCGTCCATCCAAAAAGGCGTGGATGTAAACTTTTTTAAGCTTGTGTTCTTTAGCCATATCAATTAGTGCAAATAGGTGATTGATATGAGAATGTACACCGCCGTCAGATAACAGCCCCATAATATGAAGGGAAGAATTATTGTCTTTTGCAAAGTTGATGGCTTTTAACAATCTTTTGTTTTTAAAAAAGCTGCCGTTTTTTATTTCGCTATCTATTTTCATAAGGTCTTGAAGTATGACGCGCCCAGCGCCTAAAGATAGATGTCCAACTTCGCTGTTACCCATCTGTCCTTCAGGCAGGCCGACGGCATTACCACTAGCGCGAAGCGAAGTTGATGGATAGAGCTTTATAAGCTTGTCAAGGTTAGGTGTTCCTGCAGAGGCGATGGCATTTCCGAACTTTTCTTTTCTCAGACCAAAACCGTCAAGAATAATCAATGTAACCATTATATTTTTCTCCTTAAGATTGTATTTTAAAAATATTTAATTTATTTGTCAACTTATTTTATAAATAAAAAATAATTTTCATTTTTTTGTTATTTTTTCTATTTTTTGACTGTAAAAAAATATTTAAAAAATAATTAAAAATTAATAAATTGTCTCATTTTTAGCAAAAAATCAATAAAAAATGGCGTTTTTTTGATTTTTTTATTAATTTTTTATTAATTTTTATATTTTATCGAATAAATTATAGCGTTCACTATGAATTATTGCATTAAATATTTTTTCTTTGCAATCAGGGTATTTTTCATTTAACTTTTCAAGTAATTTTTTGGCATTCTCTCTTTCGGTGTGTTTGTCGGCAGGGCAGTTGTTTTTAAGGACTGGTAAGCTTGAGCTTATATTAATTATATCCTGTTCATCACAAAAAATAAGCGGTCTTATTACAGTTATATCAACTCTTGATAGATATGATTTTGGTTTAAATGTGGAAAGTCTGCCTTCAAAAAAGAGTGAAAGCAAGAAGGTTTCTATTAAGTCATCCTTGTGATGCCCTAAGGCAACTTTATTGCATCCAAGCTTTTTTGCATTGCTGTTTAGTAGCCCTCGTCTCAGATTTGCACATAGTGAGCAAGGGTTTTTCTCTTTTCTTATATCAAAAACAATCTCAAATACGTTTGATGGGATGATGTTTAGTGTGATGCCCAAACTTTTGCAGTAGTCTGAAATGCTAGAATAGTCATTCTTTCCGCCACTTAAATCAATGGCAATGGCAACAAGGTCAAACTTTTTATCACAAAAGCTTTGATATCTTTTAAGTGCTGTTAAAAGCGTGAGGCTGTCTTTACCACCAGATATGCCAACAGCTATTACGTCGCCATCTTCTATGAGGCTAAACTGCTCACACGCCTTGCGCAGTCTACTTAATATCTTCTGTAAATTTTGCATAAAATCTCCTAAATTAAAAAAATCTTATAAAATTATAGCAAAAAACCATTAAAAAACAAATAAAAAATGGTTTTTTAAAATTAAAAATTATTTTGTGAATAAAAACATTTATTTTAAAAGAAACTAAATTAATTGCAAAAGATAAAAGATAATTAATATATTATTAATTATTCTTTTTTATTTGACAAAAAACACTATAAAAATGTATAATCTTTCTATACGAGCAAAAATAGTCGCGTTTGAAGATTATCTTAAGTCAAAAGATGATGCGAGGAGGTTTTATGAAAAAGTTTTTTGTCGGGTTCTTAAGTCTGTTTTGTATGTTCGGCGCAGTGATACTTACAGCTTGCGGTGGCAATAATGTCGAGCTGTCTTTATCGACCGAATTTGTTTCTATTCAGCTTGTGGAAGGCTCTACTAGTGAACAGACCGTAACTGTAACAGTGTCTGGCACCGATGATACCAGTATTCACGCTGATGCAAGAGGTTATGAGGATAAGATAGACGTCAGACCAGAGAGTGTTGCAAATGGCAGAACAATCATTTACATCACCGGCAAAGAGGAAACTACTGACGGCTATGCCGAGGTTCAGGTTAGAACTCTTCAAGGCAACGTGACTAAAGTGATATATGTTGATGTTTATAGCCAGGTAAGCTCAATGGAGCAGAAAGAGGAAGAGACCACAAAGAAAAACAATTACGCTATAAGGGGAGACAGCATTGAACTTATAGAAAACAACCTTCTTACATTCTATCCTTCACAAAATAGCAGACGCACAATCACTTGGACTCTTG
The DNA here is from genome assembly GCA_946484195.1 of uncultured Clostridia bacterium. Classification (GTDB taxonomy): domain Bacteria; phylum Bacillota; class Clostridia; order Christensenellales; family UBA1242; genus Caccovivens. Next base: position 21,695 of record CAMLSW010000016.1, on the reverse strand, counting down.
CCGAGGGTACAAGTGGCGCTACGATTGATGGCAACATCTTGACAATAGACTCTTCATACAATCCTGACCTTACTTCTATCACTTTGATTGCAACAACAGAACTTGGAGTAAGCGCAGAGGTTGAACTTCCTGTAGTAGACAAGATTGAAGAGGAGCTTGCTCTTTCTTGGTCATACAGCAGAGACACACAGGGCTATGAGCTAATCAATAGCGATAATAACACCTTTACAATCGTACCAAATATTGCGAGCGACTTAAATTATATAGGTTACGTAAAACTACAATTTAATCAAGAGCTTGACGTAAGAGGGTATGCCCTTCATAACGGCAGTCAAACAAATGACCTAGTTGTAGAGGCGGACGGCAAAGATAATGATGGAAACAAAATCTTCTCAATCTATTCAAATAAGGCGCTTGACAATTCTAGCGTAAACCTAAATCGCGACTTTACAGTCTATTTTGAGGTTGGCTATAGTGAATTTGACTACAGTATCTCAACACTAGAGACAAACCCTATTCACATAAATGTCAGAGAAAAGGTTAACGGCATTGTAATATCAAGTGAGGATGCCGATGATATAAAGGGTACAACTCAAGTTCTTTACTCAGAATACAGCAACTCATATGGTCAAGAATATTTAGTTCAAGTTACGCCAACAACGGTAATTGGTGCAACTAGCAGGTATTCAATCAGCTTAAGAATAACAAATCCTAATATTCCAACGGGCGGCCTTGCAAATGGATGCCCTGTAGAGTTTTGGTATCAAGATGTAAATAACAATAATATTTGGACACAAATTCCACTCGAATATGATTCTGCACAAGGTATTTACACAACTCGCTCAAACAATACAGTGTCAGTAAATAGAATATTTATGAAAGCCTCGTCAAGCTTGAACACGCAGAACTTTGAAGGCATTGAGATTACCTTTAGGAGCGAGGACAACCCAGATGTTACAAACACTTTCTACGCTCAACTTGTAAAAAGTGTATCGTACGAAGATTTCGTGTTTGAAGATGCTGACTTTAGAGTAGACTCAAGCGCATCAGCGACTGATGTCAACATTACAAAGACCTTTGTTCTTCAAGGACAAACCTCAGTTGAAGGACTTTACATAGTAAATAATAGTGATAATGTCTTGATAAGTGATCCTGCCTATATCACATCAACAAGTGACTCGGTAACTTTCTCAATCACTTTGACTCTTAGAAGAGAAAGTTATGGTATAACGAGCCTTGATAGTTATCAAATTTGTCATAGAAATGGCTTGCAAAGTGAACTTTTTGATATAGATATATTCTTGCCATTAAAAGATGCAGCAGTATTATATGACGTAAGCGATGTTAGCGACTCAGTGACCGACTACAAGACAAATAATTATTCATATGACAGCGAAGGTAATGTTGTAACTGGCTCATTATATGGACTTTCTAGCATAATGATTAAAAATGGTTCAACAACGCCAGTGCTTTACTCTTATAACACTTCAGGTGTTTATCAAGCGCAAGCAAGCATCGATGTTTCTTACTATGACTTTGTAGAAAGTGACACGATGGACCTTGCAACCTTTAAAGCCCTTATATCATCTCAAGCTGGTATAATGGAAATTATAAATGCCTCAAGAGCAAACATAGAAAAGACAAGTGATGTTGCCTACTTCGCTCCAGATTATAACAGCATCATCACAAGAGGTGTTGGCTTTACATATGCTGTTTTAACTTTCACTGGTAAAGGCGCGCTAGAGGATGCCGATGCAAACGGTAATGTAACTATAGTTAAGATTGTCTTAATTGAAAGCTACATATCACCATCACGTATGAATGTAACTCCACTAAGTGACAGCCAAGTTAACCTCTATGCTTCAGATACAGTTGCAACAAGAGATGAGGCTTTAACTAAAAAGACAATCACAATCAACTTTGCAAATTCAGGCATAACCTATAAGGATATAGAAAACTTTGAGTTTGTTTCAACTGTAAAGGATTCAAGTGGTAATCCTATAATGACAAACAAATATGAAACAGAGAACTCTGTTTCTTGGGAAAACGGCAGATATTCAATAGATAATATCACAATAACTGACTCATTTATCCGCTTTGATATTGTGACAAATTCAAACTTTGGTTCCTTCTCTTTCTTTGACGAACTTGAAGTGCACTATCAATTGCTTTTGGATGGCGAAGATGGCGAAACCGAAGTTTTAGATGTCATTTGGACGACACTCAACATTACAATAAGAAATGCTCAGCGTGTCACAAGCCTTATTTGGGAAAATAGTGACGATGATGGCATATACTTTGAAATAGGTGAACGAGACCCTTACTATATCGTTCTTTCATCCTCACCAACAACAGCAAGAAATAGTAATGTTACATATTTGGTGACAGATGAGGACGGCACAGTGCTTGATAATGACAGCTTCATAAGCGTAGATAATGAAGTTTCTTCTTCAATGGTTGGCTTATCTCTTAGCGACGCAATAGTGCAAGGTACAAGCGGTTATGTTTATCTATTGCCAGAAGATGCTGTTTACAATCAAAGCATCATCTATAATTATATTGACACAGACGGTATAGCTAAGCAAGGACAAATAAGTGTTAGAGCACTTGGTTCAATAAGAGACAATAATCAAACTTGGTTTGACTATTTGACCGAAAATGCCTTCTTCCTATCAAATACATCTTTGACTGACGAGGCAGAGACGGTATACTTTGCAGATATTCTTATAAAGATTAAGGTTACAGTTGCAGATGGTACAAGCTTTGATTATGCATATAGAATTTATGACGAGGATGGCTTTAACGGCATCAATCCAGAGCTTTACTACACAGTTATGAACAGCCTCAGCATTTCAAATTCACGCAGTCAAATACCTGTATTCAATGGCGGACTTCAAGGCTACAATGATAGCATTACAATAAACTTAAATGGCAACAACTTTGCAGGCGAAATTGGTCAGACAGCAGAGATTAGAAACATCACTTTTAGCGGTGATGTGACAGGGCAAGGCTTTGTTGCAAATGTCAATAATGGTACTATAAATAATGTAACGCTTGATGTAAATCAAACCTATTCAAGCACAGTTTCTTACCAAGGCACTGGCTTTGTAGGTGGACTTGTTGGCGTAAATAATGGTACAATTACAACGTCATCAGTTCTTGGAACGTCAATAAGTGCAAGCAATAGCACAGTTGGTGGTATCGCAGGACAAAACAATGGCAGTATTGAAAATTCAAGGGTAGAATTCTACAATCTTGCAGATAGAGACAATATTGAAGGAACATTACAAAGTTCTTTCGTTGGCGGCGTTGTTGGTGGTGTTGTAGGTCAGGCAAACGATGGCTCAGTTATAGACCACACCTATGCATACAACTACAATATTGATACCTTTACCACGACCAATGTTTCAGTGCTTCTTGGTACAACTGTAGGCGCAATCGCAGGGCAACTTGTTGGCGAGTCTACGATTTACTATTCATTTGCTGTAATTGATGGCATATCAAACTACGCAGGCACTTTCGGACAAGGAGCAACTTCAGGTAGTGTTAGCACAGACTCAGATTTCTATTGGAGCTATTATTCAAATGGTGAATATAATAGTGAATTCTTCAATTCAAATAGTGCAAACCTTATAGCATCGGGCGAAAACTTCCACAGTTATGTAAATAATGGCTTTAGACACTTTAGAGATTTATATCAAGATGAAAAAGTTACAGACGTTACTTCAAATCAAATTCAAACAACTAAAGATGGTGACCTTTACAAATCACTTGCAGTAGACAGCACAAAGGCAATTTTGTTTATTTATCAATTAGAGGAAAGTGTAAATAACCTTTCATCAAGCGAACAAAATGATTTAAACGAACTTAACACTATAAGCCTTTCACAGATAGTGGGAAGTCAAGACTCAGACAATTTAATTATCACCTCTTCTGACTCTTCAATTATAAGGATAATTGGAAATTCTATAAGCATACTTAAGAGCGGTGATGTAACACTTACAATATCATCAAAACACGATGTAAGTAATCAAAAGAATATTGATATTAAGGTTATACCTGCAATGTCGCAGATGATTATCTCATATACCGACAATTCAGGATACACCTACAATGTTGAAGAAGGCTCTGTGACCTATCTTCAAAAGACAAAGTCAAGAGATTTCACCTTTGGTTATGAAGTTACAGGAGTATATCTTGGCTCACAAGCTAATAGATACACTCTTGCACAAAACGATATCAACTTAACTCTAGATATTGCTGTAAGCGGTGAGGGTAATGCGGTAAGCTATGAAAAGATTAGTAATTCCATCTATAAGATTACAGCAAACAACGATAGTGGCTCGTCACAATTGACCTTTAACCCTATTGTAGTGACAGATGATAATCAGCAAGCATATCAAGATGCAATCAATAGTGAGTTTTCAAAGTCATTCACAGTAAGCCCAGTTGACGGAGTTATATCCTTCTATTATTCTGGGGAAAGCATACCACTAACGCCTTCTACAAACGGCGCAGTAAGAGTTGAAGTGCAAACCACAGCTCAGGGCGACAGAGAAAACTTAAGACCAGAAATTTCCTATAATAATGATGCTCTAATTAGAACAAGAATAGACGAGCTTTCAAGTGGCGATGTGACAATCTATCGTTATACACTTGCAAGCGACTATTCACAAGACCCAGACAATTACATTTTATCGGCAACGGTAACACTCGTTGATGAGAGCTATAACTCATCGACAGGCATTTATAGTTTCATATTTGAGGTATCCTTCTCGGTTTTTGCAGACTATCGTATGCAGATTGATAGAGATATGACCTTTAATGTGTCATTTATAAGTGATAGCGAAAGTGACAGCCTTGATACAACGGGGTCATTGACGTTGACATTAACCAAACAAAACTTCACAAGCGTTGATATGACCAACTTTAAAGTAGAAAGGTCAGTATGGGAACTTGTTAATGGCAGTTATGCAACAACTCATACAAGAGGGGCTCAAGTTGGTGTTGTTTCACCTGGTAGCAGTTCAATTATGCAGATTACAGCAAATCCATCGTTTGCTCATTATGATTATGTAGAACTTTCTTATAGCGGTTCAACTGTTTCTAGCGCAGTAAACTTTGAATTGTTATCTTCTGTTGATGGAACAAAATTTGTGAGAAATACAAGCGCTGATGTAGAAACGAGGGCAAATACAATTAGATTTACTCCATCCGACACTTCACTTGAAAAGGCAAATGGTATAATTTACTTTAGGGTGGCAGTAAGCTCAACAGTCAATGTTGACACAGTTTTACAGTTCACTGCATCCTTCTATGAAAGTGAAGGTAATTTGATTACAAGCGCTAATTATTATTTAACCGTAAGTTATCTTGCGGAACCAACAGTCACTATTGACGGTCTGTCAACTGCTTACCTTGCTGTAGGCTCTTCAGTTGAAGTTGTCGTTCAAGTTCAAGAGGACCAAGTTGTTGATAGTCTTGTCCTTGACGGTGATACTTTGCAGGGAATTACTATATCATCGCTTAGCGAACCTACTATAGACCCTGTAACTCGTATTAAGACCTATACTGCAACTCTTAACGCAACAGTAAATGCAAGCGTTGGCGCTCCAAATAATAGTTTTACAGTGCTTGCAAGAGTTTCTAGAACGCTCAATGGTGTACAAGAGCAGAGGACTGCACTTGCTAGCGTTGTTCTTGTTGACTTTAAACTTGACCAATCAAACATACAGGTTGCTAATGCTGATAATGGACAGTTGCAAGTTTGGGTTGGAGTAAGCAGGCAATTTGATGTAGAATATGGTCTATTGCCAGAAACTTATAACTATGACCAAAATGACACAGCAAGCGTAGAGCGCGTGCAAGAATTGCTGCAGGCAAGAGCAAATTTTGCAGTCAAACAATACTATGTTTCAACAAAGACTGTAGACGGCTTTACAAGCATTCAGTACGCAATCAACTATGATATTGCAAATAACACGCCAATACCACTATCAGAGAGACTTTTCTATGTGGTTGATGGCAGTGAGATACCTGTAACTGATAATTATGCAAGTACAGCTGGTGCTAGATTTGACTTCATAGACAATGACGACGGCTCACAAGAGGCAATGATTATAGGTACAAGACTTGGCGAAAGTGTGCAATTTAAACTCGAAACCTATATAACTCTTGGTGATGGCAGTGAGCCTACAACCTATAGCACATACTTTACTGTTACAGTGGCTGCATACTCAGACCCAGATATTCCACTTACAATATCAAGTGCGTCTGAATTTGAGAACTTGAACCCAAGCGGATACTCTGAAATTACTCAAAATGACTATATTTTGACAAACGACATCGTTCTTGAAAATCACCAGGCTTTCAACACTTCGCTAATAAGAAGTCTAGATGGTAACGGTTATACAATATATATCAAGAGCTTTGCAACAACAACTACATCAAGCACGCTCAATATATCACTCTTTAATGAGGTGCTTGAGAGTACAACCTTAAAGAATGTTAGAGTCAACATCTATAATGGTGGACAGCTGACTTTAGACCTTGCTCAGCTTGCAAACAATGTGCAGATAAATGTAGCAGGTCTTGCCATTACAAACTCTGGTACTATCACAAACAGTGAGGTGGTATCCTTCTACACTGAAGAGACAGCAATAGGCTCGGTTGCAAACGTAAATGTGCCGGCAACCGTGAGACATAGCAATCCATCTGGCTTTAACGTTCAATTTATTAGGGGTAGTGGTACAACAGAATATCAATATGTAAATCCAAACTCAACTTGGATACCTTCTGTTGCAGGCTTTGTACTTAATAATAGTGGAAGTATCACAAATTCAAGGGTAGGTGGCGACAGCATTACAATACTTGGTTCTGAGAGACTTGCAACCGACGCTCAAGGTAATAGCTATAACTCTGGCTACACCTACGCTTCAGAACTTGAACTTGGCACCTTCTATATTATAGGTCAAGGTGATATAGCAGGCTTTGTACTTTCAAACACTGGCTCAATCGCATCAAGTTTTGCAAAACAACTTGATATGGAAAATCAATCGAATACAACTACATATGACACCTCAGGTTTTGTTAATTCAAATAGTGGTAGTGTCATAACAAGTTATGTTGAAGGTGTAAAAAACCCAGAAAGCTATGATGATAACCCTGATTATTCAAAATACGCATATGAAGGTTCATCATTAAAATCAAACCTTGGTATAATTGCTGGTTTTGTCAACAATAATACAGGCAATATTAAAGATAGTTATTCAAATATCTTGATTTCAAATTCATCAATAGAATCAAGGGTATATCTTGCTGCAGGTTTTGTTTATGAAAACTCTGGAACAATAGAGACCTGTTATTCTGCGTCACAGATACAGAACTTTAGGTCTAACCAAATGAACTTCTCTGGTATAACCGCAGATGGCGAGCCTCTTGCCTATGGCAACTATATCAACTGTTATTTCTTCAATAAGCTTTACTATGGTAGCGAGGACGACTCAGATAACACAACTGAGTCACTCTATGCAACTGGCGCTGTGCTTATACCAAATCCAGAACTTTCAACCTATTTCTATGGCTTTGCAATTGCAGACGGAACAACCGATGGTATTTGGTCTATCAATGAAGAAGATGGAATTAAGTTAATAGAGCCAGATATTAGATCATACTCACATAGATATGTCCAATATATAGATGAAAACTCTGATTATACAGGCACAACAGGACAAAATGATATAGGTGAGTACATTCTTCCTTATGCAACCCTTCAATTCACAGACTCAAGCAGAGAGATAAATACAGCTCTTGGCTCAGCTAATAACCCTATTTTAATAGCGGATGCAGAAGATTTCGTTGAGGTTACTGGAACTTCAACCTCAAACAATATTAATAGTTACTTCAACGACTATTCAATTTGGGGGACATATAGGCTTGTAAGTGATATAGACCTTTCGACAATAAGCGAATCTATAAGCTTGCCGTCAGTAACCAAGGCATTTTCTGGTACTCTCTATGGCAATGGCTTTACAATATCAAACCTTTCAATCGCCTCTGAGAGAAGTGGAGTTTCATACGGACTATTTGCCTCAATGGAAAAACGTAATGCTTCAAGCTCTTCACCACTTATCAGCAATCTCAACTTAGAGGTCGATCAAGTTATGGCGGGTGATGTGTCGATGGTCGGCTCTATTGCAGGTTATATCAAAGACTCAATTATTGTAAGCGTAGAAGTTATTTTCAATGAAGAATCGACTGTAACTGGCCTTAATTTTGTTGGTGGCCTTGTTGGACTTTCTTTTGGTGATAGCAAGATTAAAAATATCGTCGTAACAGATCCAAATGTTGTAGCTGACAGATTTGATATAGCAAACAACAATGAATATCTGACGGCTTCAACTCTCGCAACAATGAGAAATAATATAAGCAACAACCTAAGCATATCAACATCGATAGGCTCTGCCTTTATGGCTGAAATGCAAAGGTATTCTTATGCCGGCTCTGTAGTTGGCTTTGCTGACCACTTCGTATCATCTTTAAGAGCTTTTAATGTAACGCAGGCATCAGATTACTCAATAAACAACATTAGAGTTAGTGGTATTGTCTATGTTCAAGGTCAAGTTGCTGGTGGTGTGTTTGGCTTAACAGGCTATCAAACTCACGTAAGAGATGCCGGCATTGATATTACAGCATCAATGACCTCAAATCAGTCACACATCATAGCTACAAAATACTTTGCAGGTGGTGTAATAGGACAATCCTTTGGAGGGCTCAGCAGAATTTACTCACAATATGATTCATCTACTCAAGATTTAATAGAAAATAACTATACCGCTATCTTCAATGGGGATGCAACAGTAGAGAGAGGAGCGACAGACATATTCTATCTTGAAAATAACGTTTATGGTTATTCTCAGATGTATATAGGTGGTCTTGTAGGATATGCTGGCAGTGGTAGAATGGAAGTTTCTTACTCTAAACTTAATGTTGTAAGTTTGAGTGCTTCTTATGCTGGTGGTATCTTTGGTGCGATTGATTTGACTGAAGTGACCTCATATCAAGCAGAGAGTGAACTTATTTCAAGTAATGATAATATTTATACAAAATATTTAATCAATGAGGTTTATGCCTCTGGCGATGTCAGGGCAAGACAAGACGGAGATACGAGCGTAATGACAGCAGGTGGTATCATAGGTGTATCATATGGTCTTGGCAATAGAATTACAATGCTTGCCGTAAACGCAGTAAATCAAATTTTAAATTATGATTATACAACAGATACATATATTGAAGTATACGACGGCTTAAATATCTCGCACACAATTAAGACTAACCTTATTTTAGGTGCAGCGTATGAAGATATGGAGTCTACAACTCAAAATATATTGGTAGATGATGTTTCTTCTCCAAATCACTATGCAAACTATCTCAACCTCGTTAAACTTTCTGGTTCTATGGAAGGCTCTGCACCAGACGCAGAAGGTGACCTTCCATCTGTCGCATACTATGAATACTATGGCTATAATGGCAATAGAACTTATCTAAATATTGTTGGTAACATTACTGGACAGATTGGAAGCGAAGAGAACACCCTTTATAGCAACGATTATGTCTATGCAATTGCAACACCTTCAAACTATAGTAGTGCGTCAGTTGGACATCAATCAACTCAACAGGCATTCTTAAATTCTGGTGTTTGGGTAACAGCAAACTGGGTGCATCCTGGCGAAGACTTGCTTCCAACAATCAGATATCAAAGAGTGTCAAGTTATATCTACCTTGACGACTACGCTGAAAGTGTTGAGAATGCATTTAATTTGATGCAATCGGCAAACAGCGATTATACAATAGTTGTAAGAGGAAGAACAAGCCCTGATATTGAAGATTCATATTCTGACATCAATCTTGAAGACTATAGAAATGTAGTTGATGTAGATTTAATGATTAGAGGTTTCCAAGGTTCTCTCATCGGTAGTAATGAATACATTACGACTGATAGTGGTAATAGTCATAGAGTTAAAATAATTTCAAATCAAAGCTTTATAGCTTCAACTGGACCTGGATTCTATCTAAACAATGTTGTTGTCGAGTATGTAAATGCTGGTGGCATTGAACTCACAACAAACACTCAAAACACCGCAGGATTGTTCTCGATGAGCTCTTTAAATGAGGCAACAATTATATCTCTTGATATGACTGTATCCTCTCCGGTAGAAGTAACAAACAGCTCTCAAGTAAGCAACGCTGAATTGATGTTTGGCTTGCTTGCTCCAAGCATTGAAAGCTCTTCAATTTCAAATGTAGAGATAAAGGCTGAAGGCTTTGATGCTGCGGATTCATTAGTAACAATAAATGTAACTGATAGTGGTAACGACAAGACAACTACCGTCATTGCAGGTTTGATTGCGGGTGAAGCAGTACAGGCTAGCACTTATTCTATCTTGCAACTAGATGGTATCAATATAACAACAGTATCCAACTACTTAACTATCGATGGTAACAATAGAAGTTATTCATCAATATACACTGGTGGATATTTTGGTAGGATTGTAAGAACAGAAGAAGCCCTTGAGACCAGAATGAACATTTCAAGTATAACTCGTGATGGCGTGTCGAGTGAAGGTGAAAATAATCCTCAATTAAATATTGTTGATATTGGCAGTGTTACAGACGCCTATATTGGCGGTTATGTCGGTTACAATAATGGTCTAGACTATCTTGGTGCCTTCCAAGATGGTACTTTCCAAACCAATATAGATATCGTAATATCTTCAACCGCGCCAAATACAATCACAAACCTTTACACAGGCTTAATCTTTGGTGCAATTGGTAGCAGTTCAACATTAAACAATGTCAATCTATACAATTCTAACTTTGATGGTGGCTTATTCTTATCAAATAATGTCACTATAGCTAATATGTATGCAGGTGGTTTTGCGGGTGAAATTGCTGGTGTGGTTTCCTTAGGTAATATTACATCAATCAACTATCAAGTAGCTGATATAGGCATTTTAGCTAATGGGGCTGCAGATAATCTATCTCAAGACAGCTTTAATAGTGATGATTATGATGATTACACAGTCAATATGAATGGTAATGCCTATGTAGGTGGAATAGCTGGTAGAGTTGAGACAAGATTTACCTTTACTGGTGGCTCTTCATCATTTACAAGAATAAATGAGAATGGTGAGGCTATTAGACTTTCTGGCTCTGGCGACCTTTACGTAGGTTCAATTATTGGCTATGTAAATTCAACCGTTTCAAATACAAATGACCTTTCACTCAATATCTATAACAATATCGTATCAAATGCAAATTTCGTCGTTGTTTCAGGTGAAAATCCTATAAATGCAAGAATTGGCGGTATGATAGGATATATTAGTGGTGGCGATACGGTAGGCGACAATGATAGTAATTCAAGAGTTGCTATCGGTAGTCTCAACAATGCAACAATAAACTATATTGGTGCAGCTTATTTAAATGCTGAAACAATCAACTTCGGTGGTATTGTCGGCAACGTTGCTTTTGATAGCCCTAATGATATTATAACCTTAACAAACACAGTCTATGGTGGTGCACTTAAGGTGTTTGGCGAAAAGAGCAATGGAGGAGAAGTTGTATTTGGTGGTTCGATTGGTTATGCTGGTGGAACGACCAATGTGACAACTGGCTATAACTTAAATCTTTTAAACAACTATAACTATGGTGATGCTTTTGTAGAGTATGATACGGCAGTCACGCCAAAACTTACTGCCCTTGACTCATACACTTTTGGCGGTTTAATTGGCACAATTGAAAGCTCTTATAGGATATCAGCAAATAACAACTATTCGCTTGTTACTAGCCATAATACAAGATATGAAGAGGGCATTAACTCCTTTGTAGACACCGATGATTCTAAGGTTATAACAAACAACGCGCTCTTTGGCAATGGTGTTACTCCTGACAATTCTAGCCTTGTGGACAACTATTATAACTATGCTGTTTCATTATGTCACGACGAACTTGGCATCGATATCGGCTATAACACAAATTATTCTAGTGATGGCGTTGGTTATAACGGAGCAATCACAAGCAAGAGTAGCTACGAAGGTGGCGAAGGATTAAATATGATATCGGCTTTCAACAATACTACTATGCAGATATATGTTGGAGAAGGGTTAGAGGCAGGACATAAGTTAAATCCTATCGCTATTACAAGTACTGAAACTGTTTTGGATGCAACTTATAAATTTAATGGTATGACTTACTTCTATTTTGACACAAGCGCTTCGCTTTCTTCTCAATTAAGCGCTGAAGTGGCAACGGGTATTAACGAAGAAGGAGAAGTTACAAACACTGCGACTGTCTCTGAGCTTGAAAATATAGCAATCATCGGCAATTCACGTGAGATTAGCTATTATCTTGATACAAACACAGACGACCCTCGTTCTATGATTGAAACTTTGTCAGGTTTCTCATATGTCTCTGGTCTTGTTGTAAATTCAGATGTCAATATTGATGATATAGAGAATAGTGCTTCAGCAAATTTTGCAGGACTTGCAAACTCAATGTATGATAATGCCCTAGTCTATGCCGTTCAAATTAAGGGTACAATAAGCGTTGGCGACTCAAGACGACTCAATGTTGGTGGAATTGTTGCTAATATGTATTCTGGTAAAATACTTGACAGCTCTACCGCAGTTGATATAACCTACCGCGGTGGTAGAAATGGTAACGTCTATGGTTTAGCTGGCGTATTTAATCAAATACTTGATGACAACAATACAGCTAATGGCAAACAAAATAAACTTATCATAAACAGTTATTCAACAGGAAGCATAACCTCTTATATCTCTTCTAACCTTTATGCATTAACCGATATTGTAAGTTACACTAAGGTTATAAATAACTACACAATAGCTAAACTTGATTTAAACGACTATACAATATCAGGTGACCCAACTGGCGAGGTTTCGGTTTTCGGTGTTGATGGGGATAGTGGCATCCCAACCTCTGCAGTTATTAGTAATTCTTACTATGACTATAATGGCGTCAACTATGATGTTACCGAAGAAGAACTTGTTGACAATGATGATTACGATTATGATTTGCGTAGAACAACAGGCACGCTTGTTGGCTCGGATGGAGTAGTTCCGGAAATATATGATGTTTTAGATTATGATAAGGGCACGCTTGAGTTTAACTACGGCTATCCTACACATAAATATGGCTTTATGAAACTCTCGTCATTTGCAACTATTTCAAGTGAGGATACAAATAGTCAAGGTGAAGGCTCTACGTACGATGATTATGTGATTGAAAGAGAGTATCAAAGACTTCCAAACAATACCTCGTTTGCAAGTTATGAAAATAAAGATAATCTATATTTCTTAGTTACAAACGCAGGACAACTTGCAAGAATAAACACTTTGAATATTAAATATCTAAATGCCGAAAGCACTGAAACAACTTATGACATTAGACGCTATGCATTGATGTATGATATTGACATAGACCAAACTCAGTATAGTGAAGGTCGATGGATAAGCATTGCTTATGGCACAAAAACAGTAACAAGCGGTGATGATAGCTTAGCTGTTCAAGATGCCCTTATTGACTTTGATGGACAAGAACATACAATCGAAGGTCTGCAGACATCATTGTTTACAGTTGTGGGAAGTCAAGACGACAGTAGCGTAAAATCAAATGTTATGAATTTGCGTTTGACTGATGTTACCTTAACTGGCAAAGGCGCGCTTGCTCAAACAATCTATAGCGCAAAGGTTTATAATATGACGCTTTCAGGCTTTGCAACAACTGCGGTAAAAGGTACCTACAGCGTTTCAAGCGGTGTAGGCGACACAAGCTATGGTATTTTGGGTGGTCTTGCAAACGATGCGTTTGATTCTGACATTTCTACTATCACAAACTTAATAAAGATAGATGTAAACGAACGAGTTTCAGACACTGAGGCTGTGGCAGTTGGCGGTATAGTTGGTTATATGGTGCAAACTAATATTAATTACAGTTCTAACTATGGACCAATCAACGTTGCAATAAACGGAAATAGTAACGACTATCAATACTATGTTGGTGGCTTGGTAGGTAGAACTGACGTTGTTAGCACAATCAACTATAGCTATAACGCAACTTCTGTAATGGCGGGCTATGCAACTTCAACCAGTCTGTCAACAGCAATAGGAGATTATTATGTTGGCGGACTTGTAGGCTACAGTAACGACGGAATTGAAATAGAAGGCAGCTACAACTCTGGCGCAATCAAATCAGGCAACAAATCTAATGGAGCGACAAGTGGCAGAAGCACAAATGGCGTTTCATATGGTGGCGGAATAGTAGCCTATGCAACATACGCAAACATAACCGAGTGCTACAACGAAGGCACCGTCGAATCCCTCGGCACCAGCCCAACGACAAAATTCGTTTGGGAAATGAATGGGTCAAATAATATAGAACTAGTATTATGTCAAACAAGTCAAAGAAATGTTTGGGCTTATGCAATGGGATATTTAGAGAATGGTACAATAAATAATTGTTCGGCTAACAACCCAAATCAAGAGACTATTTATATGAATGGTACGATGATCCATATTGAGGACAATGAAAGTCAAGTAAAGCTACATTCTTGGACTTGGGATGAAATCACAGCAAAGATTGATATTGAAAATATTGACAAGCGTATTTATAGAGGTGGAATTAGTTGGGCAGATTGGCAATGGAGTTGGTGGCCACCAGGTTATTGGTTGTATCAGAATATATATGCTGTTAAATTTGATATTGATAGTTCGTTTGTTGCGCCTACAAGAGAAGGTGATGCCACTGTCTATATAAATGCATATAATAGTTTTGGTTTGCCAAGCAGTTTTGTTGTTCCTGTACAAATACAAACGACTATAGGATTTGCAGATTTTCAAGCTAGAGAGTATGATGGTTGGGTTGAAGGGAACTGGCAAGGTGGGGATCCTCCAGATATACCAAGTCAAGATAGCGATGATTGGAAAGACAAAGGAAACTATACCGTTACAAATGCTGAATATTCAGCATTTGATTACTCAAATTCATACAATAACTACATTTCAAATTATAGTGATAGCTACATTGGAATGATTGGGAATACTGGTGCTAGTAGAAGCGGGTTAAGTGCGCAAGATGTAAAATATAATACAAGAAGTGCTGAAAGTCCTAACTCGGCAAGTCTAAATATGACGATAGCAGGCGAGAATTATTATCGAGCAGATGCAAACAATGTTAATTCAATATTTAACGCAGGAATTTACCAATATGAGATAGAGGCGCCTTTGGGTGATATTCCATATGTTAATAATACTAGATACTATAGCATATCTAATTTGAGTTGTTCAGGGGTTGATAGTTCAAGTTTATCTGCAAGCGTAACAAGGGTTACAGAAGAAAATGTGTATTTTACTATTTATAGTTATGAAAAATTGAGTGGAAACATAAATTATACTATTGAATTTGATTATAGCACAATGCTTACATTTGATTTGTCAAATTTAAGTTATTATTATGTTGATTCTTACTCATTTGGAATAACAGTAAGTGGAATTGGTAGCCTTACGCCAATTTCAGGTTATACTATTCGAACTCCTGGTGGAAGGTCATATACAAATGTGGTAATAGGTTATCGCGTTGAGATACCAGAGGATCCATCACAAGAGCCTTCTATTCCTGAGTTGAATATAAACGAATTTACAAGAGAAGATTTTGAAGAAAACTATCTATTCTTTGCAGTTGAAGATGAGATGTTGGTTTATATTCCAAATGCCACATTAATGGTAGACGAAGAAATATATAATGTTAATAAAGAAACATTGATAGATGACAATAATTTTGGGGCAAATTTATATGAAAATTTAAATAATATTATTAATGCGCGTTTTGCAAATCAAACGTATGTCTTCACTACAATGTCAGATGAAGAAAGAGAAAAAGAAATAGGACAGTACTTTGGCAATTTGCGTGGAGAGACTAATAGTAGTTATATTAATATGTCAGGTAGCCAAAGTGGGAGTGCAGATTTAGAGTATGGTGCAGATGTAAATAATTGGTATAGTTCAAGCATAAATTCTTCTCATACTAATGTTATCTACTCTAACAGCGTAACAATAAGTCTTGAGAACATCTTTGAATTCATAGGAGAGACAGAAGCAGATAGTGATTTCTATTCATTGTTATTTAATGATATAGAGATTTATCGATATGTTTACAATGTGACAGTCACAGAACCAGAAGTTCCAACCGATCCTGAGATTGGTGAGCCTATGGATCCAGTTATTGACATTTCTGAGGGCTGGGAAGTAATTGCCAGTGAACCTATAACAGGTACAATAAATTATAATTCAGTAAATTATACATATTCTATCGGCTTAGAAGATGGCAAGATAGTTTTAAATATATCGTATATCAACTTAGATTCAAGTGCAACGGAGCAGCTGGCTTATTATGTTGAAAGTTTATTTAAGGTTCAAGATAGCGAAGGGCTTGGAGTGAGTGCGACAGATTATATCTCAATAGATCCTAGCTACACAGTCAACAAAACTTCTGAGACGCACACATTTACTGTTAATCTCAACACTTTACCTTCAGATTCACTTGTACTATCTTCTGATGATATTCCATTGTTGAGTTATAGTGTGACAAGCGGATGGGGAATATCAAACAGCTTTAATCAAGCTATTATAAATGGGCGTAACTTTAATGTAAGTTTAAGTAGAAATAGTTTGACTTTTACTTTAACTGACGCAACTGATGGCGATTATATAGCGCT
The DNA here is from genome assembly GCA_946484195.1 of uncultured Clostridia bacterium. Classification (GTDB taxonomy): domain Bacteria; phylum Bacillota; class Clostridia; order Christensenellales; family UBA1242; genus Caccovivens. Next base: position 4,906 of record CAMLSW010000016.1, on the reverse strand, counting down.
GATTAGAAATTATTTGCAAGGGCTTTATGCAATTACTAATAGTTTTAGTGACGGCGTAACTTTAAGCGATTTCTTTAGTAGTATTGTGGATGGTTCAGTTACAGCGAACTTCACAGGTTTGTCTGGAACACTTACCTTAAATTATTCAGTTGACAAAACTTATGAAGTTGATTTATCAAGTTATCCTTATCTAAGGTATGATGAGACTTCAAGAAGAATTTATTTTGATGGAAGCGTATATGATGGATTAGATTATGTTGAACTAAATGGTGTAAGAGTTTATACTGGAGAGATCACGAACATTGAATACACTCAAAGTTATCAAAGAAATATAACTAGTTATACATTAATACTTAACGATGGGCTTGAATCTAATGTAAGCATAGTTTATGAGATAAGTATTGGTAACTATGTATTTTCTGAAGGTGTAACAGGTGATAGCTCTACTGAAGATGTGTTTACAGTATCAAGAGGTAGAATTTTAACAGAAGATATAGGTGAAGGATTAGTAAGATTTGGGGCTAGTGTATGTCCAGCTTATGAACTACAACCAGAAGATACAGAAACAATAAGTGTTGTGCTCGAGAATAATAGTTCACCATCCTCAGATCCTGCAAAACAGTTTATTATCAATGCAACATTGGATGAAACGCATAATAGCATACAAAATAATGACATAAAATATTATGTTGATGATTTAGGAACATTTGTGTATTTAAATGTCGGAATTAGTGAAAGTGGAGAAATTAGTTTTATTATAAAAGATAGTGCAGGTAATATAATATTGATGTATACTAATACGGGTATAGAAATGGAAGATGGATCAATACTTGAGCCGGGCTATTATGCTGGTTATGATAGTGGCGGAGATCAAGGCTCTTATGAAATACAGCCAAGCACAAATCCTTTAATTTATACATCAATAGAAGGACAATCAATAAGATTATCGCAAATGTTAGATCCTGCTAATGGATATATGCCTTACATTACAGATATGAATATATTAGGTCTTACAAGCAATGATTACATATATGTAAGAGGCGATTATACTCCTATAGATGAATTAAATGGAGATGAGACTACAATCACAGCATATGATTATCAATGGTCAAATGAGAAAACATTATCTGAATTAAGAAGTGTGTCAAGTACTTTAGATATTTTGTATTCAGAGATGGATGGTTTTGATTTTGATTTTGATGAGGATGGAGATGTTGTTTACCTAAGAGAAAATCAAAATTATAATATAAGCGAAGATGCCGATGGCTATTCTGTTTTGAATTTCTTCTTAAACAGGGTTCCACGTGTTGGATATCTGAATGTTCAAATTACTGGTACAGATACGATAACTAGTCGTGTTACTGCAGATCCTGACGTTGAAATGGAGCCTGCACATTCAATAATACTATTTTCTGATATTTCGTTTAATAACATTGCAGCAGGTTTTAGAATCGATAGTGGGGTAAATATAATTGGTAATGGTTATTATATTTCATATTTTGGTACATCTTTATTTAAGGAATTAAAATATGAAGTTTTAAATAACTCATTTATAAAGGACATTAAATTCCTTGCAGAAAGCGGAGAGTCAGCTTTAATATTCTCTGGTAATAACTATGATGTTTCGCTTATAAATATTGATTTGTATGGTACAAAAGTTGAGCATACAGGTACAAGTGGTGCAATAATTAATTATTCTCCATTGATATTTAATATAAATAGTCACTTTGATTATAATGGGGTAATATTAAATATTAGAAATTTTGCAAACATTAACTCTAAGTTAAATAATAATGGTAGAAAGAGCACATCACTAGGCGATTTAATTGATGGCTTACTGGGTACGGCTGTAAACGATTTGACTTTGTTTAATTGCGAGCTGCCTGTTGAAATTACAAATTATGGATTTATTTCAGCCTCTAATGGTAGAGATGGATCTAATGGTAGCAATGCAGGCTCTACTGATTATCAAGAAGATGGTGGCAATGGAGGCAGTGGCGAAGATGGATTTAATATTATATTGACTGAATATGGTGACGCAACGGCCTCGTCAATTACAAACAATGGTGTATTGAAAACTGGTAATGGTGGAAACGGCGGTGCCGGAGGTAGCAGTGGAAGAGGAGAAGATCAACCTTGGACTGTAGCTACTGGTAATAATTATAGAAGAAATTACGAGGCTGGTGAGGCTGGAGACGGCGGTGCTGGTGGTGAGGCTGGTAGTGTAATGATAAATGGTGGCAACGCGTTTGCTCAAGAGAGTTACATAAAAGCTTATAATGGTATTGCAGGCCTTGAAGGAGCTAAGGGTAGAGACGCCTTTGGCGGAATTAAAACTAATAATAATACTGATAATAGTATTTATGTGCGATACATTTTTACTAACAATTCTGGTGGAACTGAAAGAGCGACATCGTATAGTAAAGATAGTTTTGATAGTCTTTTAGATAATAATGGTGACAAAGAAAATTTAGTTAACAATATTTTCAATCTATCAAGAAGTGCGGTTAATAATTCAGAAACGAAATACCCAACAGATTGGTCAGGAAGAACATACGCCAGCCTGCTGGCTGCTGCTAATAGCTAAATGATTTTAATTTTTACAAAAGGAGAAAATTATGAAAGATAGTGATAAAGATGAAAAGGGCAAGTGTATCCACGACGGACATAGAAAAAGGTTGACTGAAACAGTCAACCGTGTCGGTCTGGATGGACTGAGCAATATTCAAGTCCTTGAGTATATCCTTTTCTTCATATTTCCGCGAGGGGATGTAAATCCTCTCGCCCATCGTCTCCTTGACCGATTTGAGAATGTTCATACCGTACTTGAAGCGTCTGTCGAGGACTTGATGGACGTAAAAGGCATTGGCGAAATGGCAGCACAAAAAATTCACTCACTACTCGAGGTTTTCTACTATTACACAACTGAAAAATTAAATTATCAACCACTCAAAACTCTTGGTGATTTCCTTGATTATGTTGAGCAACTTTTGCGTTATCGTGCCGAAGAGGAGCTCCACGTTTTTGGTGTCAATATTTCTGGCGAGGTTGAACAAGGTAGATGCCTTGCAAAGGGCAACAATACACTTGTTGGAGTTAATATGCGTGATATCGCATTGTACGTTTCAACCGCAAAAGTAAAAAAGGCGTATTTAGTGCATAATCATCCAGGAGGCTCAAGTACACCATCTGAACAAGACAAGATGTCATATGACAGAATGAAAGGCATTTTCACTTTCACAGGGTGCAGACTCGCCGACTCTTTTGTTATAGGTAAAGATGGTATTTATAGTATGGAGCGCAAATCTATCATTCGCGTATTTAGTGAAGGTTTAGAATATTTGCAATCATTACTCCTAGAAGACTCGCAAGAAGAGTGACAAAAAAGTTGATGACAATAAAAATCCAAAGACGAGAAGGCTTTTCTTCTCGTTTTTTGTTGTCGTCTTGCTCAAGTAGCTCATTACCAAAAGGAAGCACGCAGAGACAATAGACGCCATCATCGTCATATTTTATAGAGATGTATTCTTGCCGCTCTAGATAAATCAATATATTTTCAAGCCCTTCAACATCAATCTTGTATTTACTAGGCATTGCAGAAATTATGTCCTTTGACTCTATGATATTATAGGAGCCATAAGGGCATTCTTTTATCAAAATTTTCAAGACAAGTTTTGACTTTATGTCAAGCATATAGATAGTTTTTGCAATAAGCAAATATTTATGCCTTTTAATCATCCACATTGTCAGTTTTTGCGGAGAGATACAGGGTAGTAGCACCAAACTTAGGTCGGACCATTGTCGTTTATTGTATCTATATTTTTACTATGATTTGGTCCGCCCAAGCATTAAAATAACCCTATTTTTTTGTAAATGAGGTATTTATGAAAAGTTTAAGGTTTAAATTGTTTTCTAGCCTATCAATGTTTGTGATAGCACTATCAATGCTCATAATCGGTGTATGGGCAGTTGGCGAGACGCAGACGATTACGATGAACGGTAGTGTCAACTTTGAGATTGCAGATAAAAGCCTATATGTCCAAGATGTGCGTATGCAAGAGGATAACAACTCCGAGCCATATAGCCTAAAAGACCAAGGCAGGTTTATGCCGGGGTTTATCAACGGCAATTTTGATATGGATTTAGGTGATTTTACAAATAGTTACGGCTCTTTCGCATTGTATTTTGACATAATAAACACAATGGATGAAACGACAAACGAGACGTTTGCCTACACTGTGGAACAGCCAATGGCGCCAAGCGGAACAACTGTCAGCGTTTCAATTTTAGGCACGGACGGCACAACGCTAGAGCAAATACCGCAAGGTACAGTTAAGCCATCAGAGATTTCCGATAGCACTCTCGTTACTGCAACAGTCACTATTATAAAAAAAGATAGGCTTTATATGGTTAGGGCAAAGCCTATCTTTTTTTATTGTAATATTTTTGTCTATTTGAGAGAAAATATCTTAGGGAAATTGTATTTTATGCCAGACAGTAAAGAAAAGTTAGTTTTAAAATATCTTTGCAAGGTATGTTCGGGAAAGAAAACCTACCTTATTTCTCCGCACGACATAGCAAAAGCGACTTGTGGTAAAATGGTACTGTCTGTCAATGAAATAGACGAGATTATGACAAGCCTGTCACTACAAAATTATATTGATTTTGTAGTTTCAGATAGTAAAAATGGTTATTTTTATTGTGTAAAACTTAAGAAAAAAGGACAAACATATTTGGCGGATGCAAAACGTCAAAAAAAGGCAATGCTAATGTTGGTACTACGAAGTATTTTCTTAGCTACCGTCAGCTTTGTATTTGGACTTATTTTAAAGGCAATTTTTAAAAGTTAAGTTAAAAATTAATATTTCAAACTCAAATTAATTATTTGTTTAATTAATAAATAAAA
>CAMLSW010000015.1 GCA_946484195.1 uncultured Clostridia bacterium | reverse complement strand
AATTTTTAGCAAACAAAATTGCCAAGCTAGAAGAAATTAAATTATTATTAAATTGTCAGATAAATGAAAAGAGCAAGGAATTTTATCCCTGCTCTTTATATTACAGCAAATCTAAATTTTAGCAATTTTTGCAAACTTTAAAATATGCGGTTTAATCATCATAAAATCAGTTTGAAAATATTTAATTATTTTAATATTTTTTAATTTTATTTTAGTATACCTAAATTAATATTTTAACTAATAATTAAGAACGCAAATAAATTAAAATTGCCTATTTATGCTAAAATTTTTCATTATTTCTAGGCGTTACTGCCTTCAAGTTCTTCGCTAGAGACTTGTTCGGTAGATTGCTCGGTAGTTTGCTCTGCCTCTTTCTTCTTTTTCTTGGCATTTTCACGCTCGCGAACAGTTTGATTTTGCTCTTCAAGTTCTCTGTCAAGATTTTCACGAACTCTATTACCTCGAACGAGCGCCTTAAGCGATGTCAAAAGTGAAGGACTTGTATGTTTGTCAAGGTGCGACCTTCGCTCTTCTGGCTTAACCTCTTGATTAACATTTTCGGCTTTCTTGCGATATTGTTTTTCTGACTGTTCAGCTGCGCTACTATGTTCTTTCTTAGTTGTAGTTTTAAAGGTTCCAAGAAGTTCTGTGTTTTTCTTTCTAATTTCAGCATTGATTTTTTGTTGTTTTCTTTCTGACTTGCCAAGTAGGTCATACTTCTTGCTCTTACCTTCAATCTCAGAAAGGTCTATACCAAGAGTCTCTAAAATGTAGGTATCGCGACTTCCAAATTCAAGACCTTTGGTGTCAAATTCTGGGTGAGTGGCAAAGAATTCTTCATCACCAGTTGCAAAGGCGTTGAGAAGGTCTTGTGCGTAAGGGTAGCTTTTATTGTTTTCTAAGAACTCTTCAATTGCCTTGCACTTTGCATCAAATTCCTTGAGCGCCTTTTGTTCAACAGTGTATCTAGCTCTTGCCCTAGCAACTCGCCTGTCTGCCTCGCTCGTGCCTGCTCTTGCACTGTCTGCTACTAGCACTTGGTCAGATAGGAGGAGAGCGTCTACCGTTATCGAATGCTCATACTCTGCCATCAAAGCTCTAAGTTTGCCTTTCTTATCATTGCTTGAAAGTTTGCTGTCTTGTAAAACTTTATTAACTTCCTTGTAGTCAATGCCAAGCGCCTTGCAGTCCTCTTTCGTCAAATTGTCTAAGATATTAAAACTGCCTGATAGGTTGCTATAAAGTAGATCATCGAAAACTCGCGCATATTTTCCATATGCACTAGCCATCTTTTGCATCTTACCAGCAAGGGTAAAGTACTCTTGACTGTCTTTAGAATGTCTTGCCTTGTCAGTAATATGTTTTTTAGCCTTTTTGTACTCTTTTTCACAGCCCATAGCGCTTACATATCTTGAGATGAGTTTATTTTGAGCTCGCCTAGTTTTAGCCATAGCAAAGTCTGATGCGATTTGCGCTTCAAGTTCCTCTTTGGTTGAGAATTGCATTCCAGGGTAGAGTACTGATGACCTTGTCTGCTCGTCATACCTGCCATTTTCAGTAAAGAATTCAATGTAGTCGTTATATTGTCTAACGCCTTTTTTAGCCTTCTTGGCACCGCGTTTGTACTGTGCTGAAATGAATTCATCGCCAAGCATATGTTTAGGCGCGGTCAGGTTAAGTTGAGTTCTGCTGTCAAGCTGCTTGTGCTTTTCAGCGCAGTATTTCTTGACTTTGCTCATACTTAGGTTGCCTTTTTTGTCAACAAGCGTTTCTAGTATATCTTTTGCAGATTGACCATCAACAGTGTGTTCTTCTATATGATTTGTTAGTACGCTTTCAATTGAAGTTTTTAGTCTTGAACCACTATACTGACTCTCAGTAGCGTCAGTTATGATTTTTTTCTTGTCTTCTTCAGGAATTGGAAGAGATGAAACAATCTGCCTAAATTTGTTGTATCCTTTGATGGCTGACCTAACTTCTTGTCCCTTTCTGTAGACATCGTCTTGAGAGTGAGTTAGTGTGCCGTCAGGGTCAAGTGCTGTAGTGACTGCAAGCTCGGAGTAAGCCTTGCTAAACTTGCCATTGATTACGCCTGTGAGGGCATTGTCAGCTTTTGCGTATACAGAGAGAAGTAAATTAAATTCGCTTTCTCTATTCGCGCGCTCTTTAATAAGGTTTGCTTTTTGAAGTTTAAGTTCTTCGGTTTTTGGACCGCCTTTAGCAATCTGCTTGTCGACATTTTCTTCCTCTTGCTTTTTAGTTGCGAGGTATTCGGCGCGCTCTTTTTCAATGCGCTCTCTTTGTCCATCAAGACCAAGTTTTGATAAGACAATTTTACGTTTAACTTCATCACTAAAATGGTTAAAATCAGGGTAAGTTTTTCCAAACTTAGCAAAAATATCTTTTTCACTTTGTGATATAGGCTTTGTTAGGTCGTTATAATTAGTTCTAGTATAAACGCCTTTAGCAGGGTCGTAGCTTGCGATTGGCACACCATTGTTGTTTACATCGGTGTTAGCTTGAGCGACAAAATCGTCACTTACAAGCTTTGCTACAACGGCGTTTCTGCTTTGATAGAAATAAACAACTGCATCGTGCACAGCCATTACAGGCTCAATGCTTGCAAGATGTTCTGCCTTTCCTGTGCTGTAGCCGTTAGCTTTATAGGAGCACGATATCGATTTTTGTGGAGGGTTACCACTGCTTGTAATTCTAATATTAAAGTCTCTACTAATCTCGAAGATGTTTTTGGTGCTTAATTTGTTACGCAATCTTTGGTCACCGGTTAGATCACAAAGCAAATCAATTAAACGCTCTTTTCCAATCTTGTACACAATTGAGGTTGTCGTATGAGAACCTAACTTTTCCTTTTTGCTTAAATTAGGAAGGATTGAGCCATCGGTCATAACTCCGCTTGCATAATATGATGCAATCTCTTTGTAGAAACCGCCTCTTTCGATTGCGCTATAGATTGCTTTTTGGCGTTCCGAAAGCACTTTTACGTCCTCAGAGCCTGCGTTAAGGTTTGCAACAAAATTGTTTACTGAAGTGTTTATAGCTCTTTCATTGGTATAGGTTACATCTAAATGGTCATTGTTATTTAAAAATTGGTTGTTGAAACTTGACCTTACATCATTGGCACTGCCGTTTGAGTTGTAATTTAAGGTATAAGCTGTCAAATACTCTTGAACAGAACTTTCACATTCATTTATAGTATTAATGTTATCGCCAGTCTTTTGGAGTGACACAAAAGCGTCAGCAAATTCACGCATTTTATCAACTACGGCGTGTCTTGCCACATTATCCTCTGCCTCATCAGCAACAAGGTTAATATTTGTCTGCATACTCTGTGCCGAGTCATTTAAAATCTGAGCTACTTGCGCTCTTGACTCTTCTGGCACGGCTTCAAGTATATCGTTTAACGCCTCTGAAGAGCCATTATTTCTAAGTAGATTGTTGGTTACGATATCGGTACCATAGCGTTTAAACATCTCAATTCTCTGCTCTTCTGATAGCTCTTTAGTTGAGGCGAGGTATATAAGTCTATATGAGTCAGCCGACGAGATTGCCTCGCGTTGAGTATCCTCAAGCGCTTTTTCTTTGATTTGTGCGGTATTTGTTTCGTTTAGAGCGCCAACATAGGCAACAAGCTGGTCATTCTTTTCAGGGCTAAATAGGTCGCTACTGATAGATTGACGTTGCTCTGTTGTTAAGTCTTGGAAGTAGGAGTTTGTGAAGGTTTCAACAAGTGCTTGACGAGTGCTAGGGTTTTTAGTCTTTGCAATTTGGTCAAGCATATTTGTCATAGCAATTCTGTTGTTGAGGTTGCCTAGTTCGCTTAACTGTTCAACACCCGAGTGCTCACCACCTCTTACAAAGCCAACGCCGTTTGAGTTGAAAACACGTGCAAAATCGTGTGCAAACTCATTGCCACCATTTTCAGGTGCATTATACATCTTTTCAAGTTTGCTAACTTTCTCTTGAGATTGTTCTTTATAAGCTTGAAGTTCTTTCTCGTTTTCTATAAACTGGTCGCGATATTCAAACTCTTCGGCTTCTTCTTGCTCATAGTGTTTAAGTCTACGGTGAAGTTTTCTAAATGGACTAAATACAAGTTTGTCGGCAAAAGTTGATTGGAATAGACCGACAAAGCCCATAATTAGACCAGGAATTAAGGTTGCAAGACCAATTCCAGGAATAAGCGAAACAAGCATCATAAAGGCGCCGACATATGAAAGGGTGTCACCAACAACTGTGTTGAAGGTTTGAAGGCCTGCCTTAAACCTATCATTTTTTGCCTTTAATTTTTCTTTGCTTTCTTCGCTGTTGAGATCATTATATCTTGCAAGGTAAGGATTTACGTGTTCCTTTTTAGGTTTTGGCGCAGGTGCTTGAGCTGGTTGACTAGAACTAGAACCGCTTTCACTTCCGCCGTCATCCTCGCTTCCGTCGCCTTCGACAACGCCTTGCCCGCCATTTCCGCCACCATCAGCACTAGGGCCTTGTGGTGCAGAACCTTGAGAACCGCCGTTTCCGCCGTCACTACCGTTGCCTCCAGGTGTTTGAGGATTTCCGCCACCGTTTCCGCCTGGGGTTTGTGGATTTCCACCATTTCCGCCTGGTGTTTGCGGTTGTTGTCCGTCGCCAGGGGTTTGTGGAGGAGCGCTTGGACCTTGCCCGCCACCGTTACCTCCAGGACCTTGAGGTGTAGGGTTTTGACCGTCACCGCCACCGCCTGGGGTTTGAGGTCCACCGTCGCCAGGTGTTTGCTCATCTGGTGGAGTATAAGGACCATATTCAGGTGGCACCTGTCCTTCAGGAGGAACATAAGGACCGTATTCAGGAGGTACTTGTCCTTCTGGTGGAGGGTTTGCGCCCTCAGGAGGAACGCTAGGGTCTACAAATCCAGGAGCTCCCTCTGGTGGTCTATCGCCTTGACTAGGTTGAGGCTCTTGCCCGTCTTGTCCTGGCTCTTGAGGATTATCTTGTTGTGGTGGAGTTTGCCCGTCTTGTCCAGGCTGTTCCTGGTCTGGAGCAGGTTGTTGAGGACTATCTTGTTGCGGAGGATTTCGCCCATCTTGTGATGGAGTTTGCTCGTCTTGTGGTGGATTGTTTCCACCATTTCCAGCACCGCCGTCATTTCCGCCGTTGCCATCATTACCACCATCGCTACTTGGAGTTTGGTCGTCTTGTTCTGGCTGAGATGACCCGCCTCCAACTATGCCACTTCCGCCGCCTTGGTCGCCGCCATCTTGTTGTGGTCCTGGGTCTACAAAAATACCGCCACCGCCAGCACCGCCGTCGCCTTCAATTTCATCGTCATTTGTATTTTGAGGTGGGGCATCAAATATCTCATAGGTCTTTGGCTTGATTGTAAAGCCGTGAGATGTGTATTTTCTATTATCTTTATCTTCAAATATATCCTTATTAATTATATATCCGCCGTCATTTTGTCCTTTAAATGTGCGTATAATGTCACCATTCTCATCAAAAGTAGGTCTTGCTTCAAAGGTAGTGTTTGCAGGGTCTGTCATTAGAATGTACCCTTGCATAAAGTCAGGCGACACCTTGCCGTTGCCATCTGTTTCAATAGGCAAAGCGAAGTATTTAGGATTGCCCTTTGTGCCAGACTCGATGACAATATTATGGCTGTTCGTTATAGGGTCGTACTGCTTTAAAAGACCTTTGCAGGTGACAAAGCGCCCATCAGTGAAAAACAGGGTATCATCGGTGGCCTTAGTCTTCGGCTGTTTTACAAAGCAGTGAGGAGTGCCGTCCTTTGAAAAGACGCAACAGGTTATAGTAATGTCGCCAAGCTGTACCGACGAGTTAGGCGTCATACCTTTCATATACATACCAATAAAGGTGGTAGGTATTTTTCTTATATTGCTGACAGGTGGAAACAATCCATTTCCTTTTTCAGAGGTAAGCATTCTCTCAACGGTTTTTCTGCTAATGGTAACATCTACGCAATTTTCGCCTTCAGGTTGATAGGTGTAATGCTGTGCGTCCTTGCCAGTGCCATAATCAAGAGAGATAGAGGTAGGGCCAGCAGTGATAACATAAGGCTTGCCGTCTTTAGACTTGATGGTGATAGTGATTTCTTCGCCAGTCTGACTGACATTAATTGCATTGCTACCAATTTGAAGCCCGTTTTCAGAGAAAATTTTAGTAAGCTCAGGGTTTGCAGATAACGCCTCTTTATGTGCGCCCAAAAACTTTTCAAGGGCGTTTATTTTTACATAGCTCTTGCCGTTCTTTTCAAATACCGACATAATTGAGCTAGGACCATTTTCACCTTTGACAGTAAAATCAAAAAGGTTACTGCTCCTTGCAAGCATTCTGACATTTTGTTTACGTTTACCTATTGTATTTTTACCATCTCTAATGCGGACATTGTTGTCAACACTAATAGGATATGCATTTGCCATATAAACCTCACTTTATTAAATAAAATATACTTAATAATATAATAACACTATATATTATCTTTGTCAAGCGAAGAGGGTTAAAAAACGCTAGTTTTCGATATTTTTTGTAAGAATTCAGCCTAGAGAATTTCAATGTTTTGTTCACTGAAAATTATTAAAAATCTATAAGAAGGTTACGCAATACAACATAAAAATAACCATAATTTATAGAAAATAAAAAAATTAAAGAAAAATATGTAAAAAATAAAGAAAATTTCATTAAAAAATATAAAAAATTATCAAAAAATACATTTAAAAAGCATCTTATATAATAAAAAATAGCCAAAAATAAGTAAAAAATATTTAAAATAATAAAAATACAATTAAAAATGCTGTAAAAATCATTAAAAATTAGTAAAAAATATCAAAAAAATTAAAAAATTATGATAATTAAATAGATTTTTTAGATTAAATTTTATTTTTAAAGCTATTTTTTAGGTTTAACCTTGTTTTTAAACAACTTTTTAGGTTAAATTTTCAAAAACTATTTTTTAGATTAAATTTCATTAAAAAATAATCAGATTTATACAAAAAAGCATAAGTGAAAACTTATGCTTTTAGGATTATTGTATTTGTCCGATTTCAGCGTCATCAGTTGGAGCGTCAGCCTGTGCATCTTGTGCGCCAGAAGGTTGTTGTGCATCAACTGAAACTTCTTCGCTTGCAGGTTGAGTGTTTTGTGCGTTATCTGTTGTAACTTCGGTAGGTTGTACTTGAGGTTTCTTCTTGCCTGCAGTGCGTTTCTTAGGGTATTTCTCGGTAGTTACAAGGGCGTAGATGGTATCATCAATCTCATCAACATACTCGCTAACTTTCTCGTAGTCACTAGGTGTCATATATTTCTTGTAAATGTCTGCCTTTTCTTGTTTTGAAAGGCTTGCAAGTGAATTTTTATCTCTTGTATATTCGGCTGTAGTTTCCTCTGCGTGTCTTACAAATCTTGAAGTAGCCTCAGTAGCGGTAATTGTCTTTTTAGATGCCTTAGTTGCAACGTTGATACTGCCTACACGTCTTGTGTCAGAGCTTACCTCTTCAGCGGTCTGAGGAAGATTTCTATTTTTCTTAATAAGCTCAATCATCTTGCTAATTCTAGTCTTTGCGTCGTTATTGCGCTCTGTGCTAACATTTTTACCACTGATTTTTAAGGTTTCTTTCTCTTCAACTGCGCCGATTTCCTCTCTAAGTGAGTCAAATCTATCGTTAGCAATTTGTGCGTCGCTAAAGCGAGTGGCTCTTGTAGCTTCGTCAGATTGAATATCGTAGTCATTTTGAGCGGCTCTTGCAAGAAGATTTTTTCTACCTTGTTCAATAGATGCTCTTTGCATAGAATTCATAACATACTTAAGTTTGCAACTATTTCCAGACCTTGCTGGAGTTAAGCTGTCGATAAGTTGTCTATCAACTTCATAGTTTGCAACGTCACTATCGTTAAGCCCAGTTTCATAAAAGAAGGTCTTTACTGGCTTGTAGGTGCAAACAAACTCGTTAAGAGCGTTAAGTTGCTTTGCGGTGAGGTAAGCAAAGCCTGTGAATTTTGAGCCTTTTTTCAAACTAGTTCCAAATAGTAACTCACTAAGTTTGCCAAGTCTAACATCGTCTATAGATTGTTTGAAGGTGCTATAAGCAAGATTTTTAAGGGCGTTGCCATCAAAATCATCTTTATCCATTTGCTCTTTAGCATATTCGGTCAACTTACTGTAAACGCCTTTTAATACCTTTTCTTGCGCGGTAGTGTAGAGGATTGACCTTCCATCTTCGTCAATTTTAACCTTAAGTAAAACTTGGCTACCATCGCCTTGAGATTGGTTATATTCATATATGGTTGCAAGGAAGGCGTTATAATTGCCATCTTCGAAGCCCGAGAATATGTTGAACATTTCAGGAGTTTGAGAGGCAATATCTGTATTTTCATTGCCTTCAGCGTCATAGAAAGCAAACATAGAGTCTTTATCTTTGTCATAATAGCTTGTGCTCTGTGCAATCTCTTCAGGGGTCATAGTGCTAAAAAGGTCGATACTTTGAGCTATTTTCTTCAAAGAGGCAATAAGTGCCTTTTGTCTAGTTACGCTAAGTGAAGCAACGTCTTTCTTGCCAGTTACCCAAGGCTTGCCAAGCTCGTTGTCTTGACAGTTAGGTGAGGAGCGATAAAATTCTAATGCCTCTATAAGTTTACCTTCACTAGATGTGAGACTATCTCTCAACGCATATTCTCTTGCAAGTTTGATGTGGTTATAGTAGTCAACATCATTGACTGCTCTATCATAATCTTGAATTGTAGTGCCAAGATTTTGAGCAATGTTGCCAATGACGCCAGCTCTTGCAAGCTCGCTATTGATTCTTGATAGTGCAAGCTCATCAGAGCGTCTTTGAGCGTAATATGCGCCTTTAAGAAGTTTGTCACTTGAGCGGATAATCTTTGAGTCTACATTTTCGCTACTAAACTCTGAGATAACATAGCCGTTTATATCTTGATCGCAATACTCTTTGATGATGGCAAAAAGCTCTTTAAACTTTGCAATTGAGGTCTTTTCATCCTCTTGTACAAGTGAGCGCATATTGCAGATTGAGAAGAAGTTTGCCTTGATAAATGCAAGTGCTCTAGCTCTAGCTTGAGTGTTTCTTGCAATTGCTTGATAAGCTGAGGCGTCCTCGGCAGTAAGTCCCTGCGCTGCGCCAGCAAAATACTGGAAGAGTCCTTCAGCAGATATTCTTGCACCTTTATCAGAGATGCTTTGAGAGCGTCTTTTGTTGATAGTTTCAATCTTCTTCATATATTCGCTCTCTGGTGCGAAGTTTTTAAGGTCTTTAACGAATGCAATCACATCATCAAAGGTTTTGCCGACAAATATTTCTGCGAAAAGGTCGGTTGCAAACCCCTCAAATTGAGCGGTCTTATCTTGGAAATTGCTCTCTCCTGTTCTGATTTGAAGTCCGTTTGAGGCATTGTAGCCAGAAAGGGTGTCTCTCTTAAGGTCAACACTTCTCACTGCGTCAGCTAAAGAAGCAAGTCTATATGCCTTTTGCTCCGCTTGTTTTTTAAGACTTGGCTTGCCAAGTTTTGCTTTAATAGATGATAATAAACTCATAATATCTCCTTTATTTAAGTTATACAACTTTTTTATTACATATATTTTACATCAATATACAAATTAAGTCAATAGCAAAATTTAAAAAAAACTCTTTTTTACAAAAAAATGTGGCATTATCTTGATTATTATTGTAATTAGATTTGACATTTTAGCAAAAATATTTAAAATTATATAGAAAGTAATTTTTAAAGGAGAATTTTTTATGGCACTTTTTGGTAATGAAAATAAAGCACAGGTTAAAAAGTTAAAGAAGATTGCAGATAAGGTTGTCGCTCTTGAAGATAAATATAAAGACTACTCAAACGAGCAACTTCGTGCCTGCACTGACGAGTTTAGAAATAGGTATAAGGTGGGCGAGAGCCTAGACGACCTTCTTCCAGAGGTATACGCTGTTGTGAGAGAGGCGTCGGCAAGAGTTCTTAATATGCGCCACTTCTACGTGCAAATCTTAGGCGGTATTGCACTCCATCAAGGTAGAATTGCCGAAATGGCAACAGGTGAAGGTAAAACTTTGGTGGCGACACTTCCTGCCTACCTTAATGCAATCGCGGGTAAGGGTGTACACGTTGTCACAGTCAACGAATACCTTGCAAAACGTGACGCCGAGTGGATGGGTAAGGTCTATAAATTTTTAGGACTCACCGTAGGCGTGGCACTCAATGGTCAAAACGACAAACAAAAGAAAGAGGCATATAATGCCGATATCACATACACTACAAATAACGAACTTGGCTTTGACTACCTTCGTGATAATATGGCAATAAACAAAAATGGTCGCGTTCAAAGGGGATTAAACTTTGCCATTGTCGACGAGGTGGATAGTATCTTGATTGACGAGGCAAGAACGCCACTTATCATAAGCGGACGAGGCAACAAGTCGACTGACGGCTATTTAATTGCTCAAAGGTTTGCAAAGTCACTTAAACTAGACGTTGATGTCGAGGTAGATATCAAGACAAAACAAATAAACCTCACCGACAAAGGTATTAAAAAGGCTGAGGTGTTCTATCATATAGACAACCTTTCAGACATTGAAAACATAGAACTTAGCCACTATATCAACAACGCCCTTCGCGCTAACTTTATTATGCACCGCGATGAAAACTATATCGTCAAAGATGGCGAGGTTATCATTGTTGACGAGTTTACAGGTCGTCTCTCTCCAGGTAGACGTTTCAGTTCTGGACTTCACCAGGCAATAGAGGCAAAAGAGGGTGTCGACATCCGCGACGAAAACCAAACCCTTGCAACGATTACCTTCCAAAATTTCTTCCGCCTTTATAGTAAACTTTCTGGTATGACTGGTACTGCCAAGACAGAAGAGGGTGAGTTTAGAACAATCTACAACCTTGACGTTGTAATTATTCCAACCAACAGGCCAAAGCGTAGGATTGACTATCCTGATATTATGTACGTCTCAGAAAAGGGCAAGATTAAAGCGATTATCGACGAGATTAAAGATTGCGTTGCCACTGGTCAGCCAACCCTCATCGGTACTATCAATATTGATAAGTCTGAGATGCTTTCATCCGCTCTTAAAAAAGAGGGTATTAAGCATCAAGTGTTAAACGCGAAGAACAATGAAAAAGAAAGCGAAATCGTCGCTCAGGCGGGCAGAAAAGGGGCAATCACCATTGCCACCAATATGGCAGGCCGTGGTACCGATATCTTGCTTGGCGGTAACCCTGAGTTCTTAGCAACTAAGGAGATGAGAGATAAGGGCTTTAGCGAAGAAGAAATCTCTTATGCCACCGCTTTCAACTATGTCGATGACGAGGCACTAAACAAGGCAAGAGAGGAGTATAACAAGCTCTATCAAAAGCATAAAGAGGTTACAGATAAGGAAAAAGAAGAGGTTATCGCGCTTGGCGGACTTCATATAATAGGAACAGAGCGCCACGAGTCAAGGCGTATTGACAATCAGCTTCGTGGTAGAGCTGGTCGTCAAGGTGACCCAGGGTCAAGTGTCTTCTTCCTTTCTCCTGATGATGACCTATTTAAGAGATTTGCAACCGATAGGTTTCGCAAACTGCTTGCTTTCTTTAGGTTTGACGACTCAACACCTATCCAGCTTAAACAACTTTCTAAGTATATTGAAAACTCTCAGCGCAAGGTTGAGCTTCAAAACTTCTCAATAAGAAAAACCGTTCTTCAATTTGACGATGTTATGAATAAACAAAGGGAGATTATCTACTCAGAGCGTAATAAGGTGCTTGATGGCGAGCCTGTTCACGACCAGATTATGAAAATGCTTCCTGAGGTGGTTGGCGCGTCGATTGCCAAGATTATCAATGATGATATTCCTTATTATGATTGGAACTTAGAGGCACTTAATAAGGAGCTTGAAAACGGCATCTTAGACAAGGAAAGCAACACCGTCACCGAGGAGTTTGTTGAAGAGTGTGATGTAAATGAGTTCACCGAAAAGGTGCTTGACCTTGTATACAAAAAGTATCAAGAGCGCGAGGATGAGGTCAAGGAGCTTGGCATCAATTTTGAGGATATTGAAAGAAACGTTCTTCTTCGTATGGTTGATATAAATTGGATGAGTCAAATTGAAAATATGCAAATTATGAAAGACGAGATTTTATCGCGTCAGTTTGGTCAGCAAGACCCTATCTTTGCCTATAAGAAGGAAGGGTTTGATATGTTTGACTCTATGATTGAAAAGATTAAGGAGATGACTTGCAAGACTCTTCTCAATGCAAGGATAAGACGTGAGCCACCGAAGCAACCAGAGCCTGTTAAGATACTCTTTACTGGCAAGGAGCTTACGCCAGAGGAGCGTGCAAAGAAGGAGCAGAAACAAAAGCTTCAAGTGCAAAAGACAGTATACAATGACAAGCCAAAAGTTGGCAGAAATGACCCTTGTCCTTGTGGCAGTGGCAAGAAATACAAAAACTGTTGCGGCCAAACTTAGTTTGGATCAGTATCGTTTGTTGTATCTTTTATTCGGTTTTACCTTGGTCCGCCAAACTTAGTTTGGATCAGTATCGTTTGTTGTATCTTTTATTCGGTTTTACCTTGGTCCGCCAAACTTAGTTTGGATCAGTATCGTTTATTGCACCTGTTCTTTAACTGTACCTTGGTCCGTTAGAGCATATTAAAGAAAAAATAATAATAGCATCCAAACCCAATGCTTGGGTGCTGTTTTGTTTTACCAACTATGACCCGCTCACGTTTTTGTGTTTGCTCCTCGCTCCGCTCGCGCCCGCGGGACCTCTGACCCTGCGAGGCACGTCGCTCCGCTGTATCTCTTCGAACGAGTAAACAAGAAATACAGCATAAACCTCACTTGTATAAAAACAGGAGATAGGATAATTAAAAGTTGAAGGTCCACCTAAGTAAATAACATTTAAAATACATCTTGATTTTTTAAGGTGTATTTTTGCTGTTAAGAGCCTTAAATTTTGTTGTTTATTTGTAGTTTACTTGACAATTTATTATTTATATTGCTAAACTATATAAAAGTATATCATAAAAACTTAATTATAAGAATAATAGAACGCGGTTTATTGCAAACTAAACAAATGGGGGAATTATGAAAAGTTTGAGGCAAAAGTTGCTTTTCACAATATCAATATTTGTCCTTGCGCTTACATTGCTGATAATTGGCGTATGGGCAGTGGGAGAGACAAAACACATCAACTTAAACGGAAATGTAGATTTTACAATATCTGATAATAATCTATATATAAAAGATATTCGTATTAGAGATGCAGGCTCGTCGGAGCAAGGCACAACAATAGATAATTTCATTCCAGGTTTTGTAAAGAGCTCGTTTGAATTAAATTTAGGCTCTTTTGATGTAGATTCTGATTTTGATTTAATAATAGATGTTGTAAACACCACCACAACAATATATGAAGTTGATACTAGCTTTGATATATCAAATGGCACAGTTATTGCAAGCGGAAGAATTGAAGGTGATGGAGTGCCACTAACAGAAGTTGCAACTGCCGACATATCAGGACAGATAATTTTAAATGTAACGATAACCTCTGCAGGCATAGTTGACTTAGACCAAGTCGATATACCGCTGACTGAGTACATTCCACAGGTCTATGATTATTTTACCTTTGAAGTAAACGAGGATGGACAAACAGTCTCACTTACAGCTTTTGAAGAAAGTTTGGCAGATAGTGCAGATATATCAATCCCAGCAACAGTTGACTTAGTTGATGGTGTTTGGCAGGAGGGCACTACCTATACAGTTACGGCAATAGCAGGTGCAACATCAAGTACAAGCGGAGTATTTTATAATAGTGGAATAACAAGTATAACATTTCCTGAAACATTAGAAAGCATAGGGAATTATGCATTCCATCTTTCTGGTCTTACAAGATTAACTTTGCCATATAGTTTAACAAGTATAGGAGAGCGTGCATTTGTAAGTTGTTCTGCGGCGTTATTGAGTATAACGGTAGATGGAGCAACTAGTGAAAGTGTATATTATAGCGAAGGGAATTGTTTAATTGAAAGGGCAACATCAACTATAGTGCTAGGATGCAAAAATTCAACCATACCCAGTGATGTTATAAACATAGGAAATTATGCATTCTATGGCGGACTTATAGGAGAATTAGATTTAAGTAATTGTGCTAAATTAGAAGTAATCGGAGACTGGGCGTTCGCTTATGGTATTTTTACAAGTATAGTTTTGCCATCAAATTTAACAAGTATAGGAGATAACTCATTTGTTGGTTATAGTACTCTTACTAGCTTAGATTTGAGTAGTTGTACAAAATTAGAAACAATAGGAGATTCTGCATTCGATTCTTGCAGTGGGCTTACAAGAATAGATTTTAGTAATTGTACAAGTTTAACGAGAATAGGACGTTACGCCTTCCAACGTTGCAGTGCTTTAGAGTCGGTTATTTTTCCTAACACCACAGGTTGGTTTGTGGCGACTTATGCGAGTGCAATAATAGGAACATCTGTTGACGTAACAGACTCTAGTTTAAACGCTGATAATTTTATTGGGAAATATAGTACTTACTATTGGAAACGTAATGCGTAATGGCTAAACTATTTTTTAAAAATAAATAGTTATCAAAGTCAAAAAAATAAAAGCCATAAATAATATTTAATAATATAATTTTCTATAAATCCTCTAAAAAGTTTTTTACAAAAATCGTTTAAATTGGTAGTGCTAAGAAATTACAAATAATTACACAAAGATGTCACTTGCTTAGATAAAATGAGCGGGGCGACATCTTTTTTTGATAATCTACGCATTTTGTTTTGAAATTTAATTTTTTTGTGTTAAGATTAATATAAGTAATGGTGTGAACTAAAGCAAATTGTTCACCTCGAGGGGTTATTTGATGAAAAATTATGTCTATCCAGCTGTATTTATTAAAGATAAAGAAAACGGCGTCTACCGTGTGCTTTTTCCAGACCTTGAGCTGACCACCGATGGCACAATTGTTGAAGAGGCTTTCCTTTATGCTAAGGAATTTTTGAAACAATATTTTATCTATATCGAAAAGTATGACCTAGACTTTAACAGTCCAACCGATTTTGAAAGCGTCAAAAGGGCGGCAAATCCTAGCGATTATGTTATGCTCATTGAGGCTAGCGTTTCGCCAAAAGATTTGTAAAAAGCTGTTTTGACATATAAAAATCCAAGGCAGTTGTCAATATGTCGCCAATGTCAATATGTCGCAAAAAAATTAAAAGTAGATGTCATTTATCGTTTAAATTTTTAGACGGTATTTTGCAAAAGTTTTAGACGTTATCCGCTTGCAAGGTACTGCAGGGTGACGTTTTGATGATTTTATACAAAATATTTAAAAAACAATTAAAAATATCCAATAAATTGTTGACAATGCTATGCATTTGTGATATTATTTAACTAGCACTTCAGACGAGGTGTTAGTTTTTTGTTAGGAGAGATTAAAATGGCAACACCAAAACGTAAAAATATTATCCTTGCTTGCACTGAATGCCAAGAGCGCAACTATGCTACAAGCAAGAACACAACAGCAAACCCTGAGAGAGTTGAAATCAAGAAGTTCTGCTCTCGTTGTGGAAAGAGAACAGTTCATAAAGAAACCAAATAAGCCTAAGGGGGATTTATGTCTAAAAAGAAAAAGACAAATAATAATAAAGTCGTTGCAAGCCAAACCGAGCTTCCTGCAGTTAATGAAGCAGTTGATACCGTAAATCAAGAGCAGTCTAGCGCAAATCAAAGTGAGAACGTAGAGCTTGCGCCTTCACAAACAAACAAGAAGGAAAGCAAAAAGGCTAAAAAAGAGGAAGCTACAGTTTCTCAAAAAGATAAGCAAAAAGTAGATAAGGCTAAAGCTGACAAGAAAAAGAAGGCAAATGGCAAAGAAAAGGTAAGTTTAAGACGCAAAACTCGCGAGACTTTTGCAGAACTTAAAAAGGTAACTTGGCCATCTTTTGCCGATGTCTGCAAAAAGACAGGCGTCGTACTTGTAGTTGTGCTTATTTTTGCTGTAATCATCTTTGGAATTGACTTTGGGCTTGGTAAGCTTATGGGATTATTAAGAAAGTAAAACGAGGTTGTGTATGGAAGATAAAGATTTAATGACAAATGAAAACCTTTCTTTAAATGATGTGACAACTGAGGAAAACTTTGGAAAGGGCGAAGCCGAGAATGCTCAAGAAAACGTTCAAGTTGCACAAGGTCACGTTGAGAGCGAAGAAGAGAGAAAAGCAAGACTTGCCGAGGAGTATGATGACGAGAAGGGCTATAAGGAGTTTGTAGACAGCTTGCCAGCAAAGTGGTACGTTCTTCACACCTTTTCAGGCTATGAAAATGTCGCAAAAGAGAATTTAGAGACAGTCATCGAAAAGTTTAACCTTCAAGATAGAATATTTGACATCATCATACCTATGGAAGACGTAGTTGAAGAGAAAAACGGCAAGAAAAAACTTGTTCAAAGAAAATCTATGCCTTGCTACATCTTCGTTAAAATGAAATACGCCGACGATATTTGGCATAACGTTGTAAGAACGAGAGGTATCACAGGCTTTGCAGGGCCAAAAGGTCGTCCACTTGCTATGCCTGAAAGTGAGGTTATCAAACTTAGGCTTGAGAAGATTAAAGTTGAGACCAATCTTGAGGTTGGAGACAAGGTTGAAATCGTTGACGGCGCACTCAACGGACAGTTTGGTGTTGTGACTGCAATAGATAAGGATAGCGGTATTGTTTCAGTCAATGTTGAAATGTTTAACCGCGAAACCCCAGTTGATGTAGAGCTATCTCAACTTCGCAAGTTGAATTAATTTTAAAGATTTTATTGAAATTTATACTAATTTTGTTTAAATGTAAAGACTTTAAATGATTTTATAAGCAAAGACTTAAAAAATTATAGACAAAGACTTAAAAAACTTTGAAATTATGAAAATTTCTAGTTTTTAGATATAGCCAGCAATTTAGCTGAAGTTATATTGTCCTTGGCAAGACATAAAACTACCAAAAGGCAGAAAAATTATCTTAAATGGTGTTAAATTGCTCTTACACTTGATTTGCAATAGATAACAATAGTTATGTCAGTGTTGTTTAAAGCTGATAAAATTGAAAATTAAGGGATTTATTTTCAAAATAACATATAAAAAACTTGTTTTCAAAACTACTATTAATCTATTGATAATAGGTGCAAGCTTCACATTTAACTCGATAAGAAAATTTCACTGCAAAAATAAATTGTGGGAGAGCGGAACTGCAACCACTCTAATCACCACAAAAGGAGGGTAAAAAATGGCAGAAAAGAAGATTACTGCGGTTGTAAAATTACAACTTGACGCAGGTAAAGCCACTCCGGGACCTCCAGTCGGTTCAACTCTTGGACCTCACGGAATTAACCTTGGTGCCTTTACAAAAGAATTTAACGAGAAGACAGCTTCTCAAGCAGGACTTAAGATTCCTGTAGTTGTAACTATCTACGCAGATAGAAGTTTCTCATTTGTACTCAAAACTCCACCAGCTGCTATTCTTATTATGAAGGCAATTGGTCTTGAAAAGGGTTCTGCAGTACCAAACAAAACAAAAGTCGGAAGTATCACAAAAGCTCAAATCAAACAAATTGCTGAGACTAAGATGCCAGACCTTAACTGCACATCTATTGAGTCTGCAATGTCTATGATTGAGGGCGCCGCTCGTAGTATGGGCGTAACTGTAGTAGACTAAGGAGGCGGTTATGAAAGTAAGTAAAAGATATGCACAAAGCGCTCAAGCTATTACACAAAAATCATACGATATCGCAAGCGGACTTGATACACTTCTCTCTCTTCCAAAGGCTAAGTTTGATGAAACAGTTGAACTTCACGTAAAGCTTGGCGTTGACGGAAGAAACGCAGACCAACAGGTAAGAGGTGTTTGTATCCTTCCTAATGGTACAGGTAAAACTTTGAAAGTTCTTGTTATCGCTAAAGGTGACAAGGCTGACGACGCTGTTAAAGCAGGCGCAGACTATGTTGGAGCTGAGGAGATAATCACAAAAATTCAAGGCGGATGGCTTGATTTTGATGTATGTATCACAACTCCTGATATGATGGGACTTGTTGGACGTGTCGCTAGAGTTCTTGGACCTAAAGGTCTTATGCCAAACCCAAAGAGCGGAACAGTTACTATGGACGTAGCTAAGGCAATCAGCGATGCAAAAGCAGGTAAGGTTGAGTACAGACTCGACAAAACCAATAACGTTCACGTTATAATTGGTAAGGTAAGCTTTGGTAAGGATAAACTTCTTGAAAACTTCAACACAGTTATCGAGGCTCTTGCAAAGGCAAAACCAGCAGCTGCAAAAGGTCAATATTTCAGAAATGTTACCATTGCATCTACTATGGGACCTGGAATTAAAATCAACGTTGCAATGTAATTGTGATTTGAGCGTTTAACCAAAATTTTAATAAAGTAAGCTAAAAAAAAGGTGTTCTAACGAGTGAATTGCTCAATAGAACATCTTTTTTATTTGTAAATGAATAAATTTTATTAAAGATGGTTTTTAATTTAATCCAATAAGATAATTATCGCTTTTATGAAGTTTTTTGAAATTTTAAGATTAATATCATTTAAAGGTTTTATTATAAAAATGAGTTTACAAATTTAACCATAGGGGTTAACAAAAGTAAACTCATTTTTTGTGTTTTGTTAAGCTGGTAATTACTAAAAATTATTTATCTCGAATTAAACCTAAGCTAATTACTGTGTAAGGCTTTGCTTTATTTTGTTTTAACTTAAGTTTATCTTAACCTATGCTTATTTTAACTTTTTAATTGATTTGTTTTAATTACTTGCATTTACCAAAAATTTTTGTATTATAAACTTTTTCTTAATCCGTTCAGGCTTAAATTACTTAACCCTTTGACGTTTGCGTAGTCTTATCGTGATGATTATGATTGCAACTACGGCAACACATCCGAAGATTATCGCAATTATTGCAAAGGTGTTGAGTGGCTCAGACCTAATTACCTTATAAGAGTAGAGCAGGTTTCCGCTCATCGTGTAAACTTGTACGTAATAGGTGCCAGTTTCTTCAATATTGATGGTGAAGGTGTCTTTATAATTTGCAAGTCTATCTGCTGTAAAGTAATAGTATGATGAGCCTATTCTAATATAGCAGTCACCCATTGCGTTATAGAAGTTTTGCACGTTAAAGGTTATAGTAATTGTGCCAGTTGTTGAGTCGCCCTCAGCAAGTGAAATATTGAGTGGTGGAACTTGATTGTTTAGCCACAGCTCAAAGGTATAAGAGCTACTTGTAGTGTCTGCAAAGGTTGGGTCGGCGGTGTTGATGGTGATTTGATACTTGCCTCTGCCTGTCTTTTCATCGAGGTAGCTTAGTGACAGCTCAGAAAGGTAGGTCTTACCGTCTATTTGCACTGTATCAAAGTTGCCAATATCAATCAAATCTTGTGTGATATCGACGCCATCTTTAAGCACGCTTTCAACGTAGTAGTCTTTATACTGACTGAAGGTGTAGGAGTAGCGCGACTCATTTTCATTCATAATAGTGAAGCTGAACTGGTCTTGTCTTATCTCCTTAGCGCCTGTAAGCGAGGTAGCCGAGAAGGTGATGGTGTAGTAGCCAGGGCTTGAGAAGGTGTAGACATTGTTGCTAAGCGTATAGCCTGTGTAATTGTATCCGTTGCGCCTAACCTTGATTGATGGGTAGCGACCAGGACGATAATAGGTTGAAAGATTGTAAAGCGACAGGTTTACATCGCCGTTATATACCGCATTATTGACCATTTCAGAGACAACTTGCTCGCCGGTAACAGTGTCGGTGTAGGTAACGATGAATGGCACGCTGTTTAAGAAGATTAAATCAAAGTACTCATTGCCGTTGAAGGTTTGCACGTTGGCAGGTGAGCAGGAGTCATAAAGTCTAATTCTATACGAGCCCGCCTTGTCAAGATAGATATAACTTGTGATGCCGTTGGTATAAACAGTTGGCGTGATTTGGATGTACTGACCATTAAAGTATTTAAGCACTTCAATATTGACTTTGTTTTGTGCAATGCCGTAGTAAGAGGTGAAGTTGATTTTAATTCTATCAAACTGTCTCTCATCCTCGCCGTCAACAACAACTTCTGTTGAACTTGACCTAATATTGGTCACACCGCCAGAGGTTGACTCATAGGTGAACTCTGAGACGATATTGTTTGTTTCAGCTATGTAGATAATAGCAAAGTCGCCACGCGATTGACTGCACTCGTAAGAGTAGGTTTCAACGTAGACATTTGTACCTGTGCTTGTAACGGTAGGACCTGTGAGAATTACGTCACGCTCAACATTAGGGTTGACTTGAAGGCGGTTTGCCTTATCTGCGTAGTCAACTGAAACGAGGTAGCTTGTGTGATACTCGTGACCGGTGCTATCGGTGTAGACCATATCACTTGGCTCAATAGGAAGTCCGTCAACAGTGATGTAATAGAAGGATGTGGTGTAATCAAGTATGCTTACTCTAAATATTCTGCACTGATTTGTGAAAACTTCGGTTGAGTCATAAATGATTAAGATTAGGTATTCGCCAACGCCAGAGAGCGAGTAGCCACTTGTAGCTGAGTATTTGTCATTAATAGAGGTCCAAGAGGAGCCATTGTTCGTGGACAAATATACGCTGTAGCCATAGCCATCTTGGTAGGAGTTAAGTCCTGAGTAGTTGAGGCTTTGACCATCTCTAAACCTTACTCTAACAGTTGGTGAGTAGGTCGTAAGCGACGATGCCGTTGCTGAGTAACTATTGCCATTAAAGGAAACTGTGGTGTTAGGCTCCTCTCCATAATCGGAGCGCTCGAAAGGTTGCAGGTTGCGGTCAAGGAATACTATACCGCCGTTATAGACTTCGCTTGTCTGATAAGCTAGATATGGAAGCTGGTTGTAAATTCTAAGGTGCAAGGTTCTGATATAGTCGCCATTTTCGCTGTCATAGATGTTGATGCAGTAGTAGTCATCCCAAACATTTGCGCCAGTCGGCGTAAAGGTGTAGGTGAATATGTTGTTGCCTTGGTCAACAGCTGTGAAGCCGTCTGTTATATCAACGCCGTCTCTATCTAAGATTTCAATTGAGTAGAGAAGGGTGTTGTATGAGAAGGAAAGTGCTCCTTCTGAAAGGTAGGTGGTGTCACCATTGCTCTCTGTCATCGTGTAGATGGTTGAAATGCCACTAATCTCATCATAGGCAACCTCATTTGCAAGCTGAATGATGGTTGTAAGGTTGTCGAAGTTGTCAAGTATTTCAAATTTAACCTTTTGTGAAGAATTTGCTCCAAGATTGATGACAATTTGAAGGGTAGAGGCATTATTAATATAGTTAAAACTAATATATGACAATGCGCTTTCATACTCTTCAAGTGGCGTCCAAGAGCCATAGACAAGTTGATTTGCTTCCATCAAGATATCGTAGCCATCAGGCGCCGAGGAAAGTTCGTTATACTGGTAAATCTTGATATTTACCGGGAAAACATAGGCTGTTGTCGTGCTTTGATATTGGAGTGGCGTTGGCACTGAGATGTTGAGCACGGCAGAGGTTCGCTCTGGGTCCTCAACCTTTTCGGTGTAGATGTTGGCGTCCATAATAGATAGGTAGATAAGGTTTGAAGTGCCAGCCGTTCTGTTGGTGAGTGTGATTTGGTGCTTATAACTTGATGAGTCCACTCCAGCAAAGATTGATGACAGGGCAACTTGCTCAAAGGAGATGCCTTGTGAGCTTATCGAAACCCTATATATGTATCCATCTTCAAGCCAAGGCGAAGTCATATATCTAACCTGGCTCTGCCCGTAGATTTGCACGTAAAGGACATTCCAAGGGTCTGAGTTATAAGAAACTTGACTAAGAGTAAATCCGCTATTTGAATAGATATTGTATCCGTTTGTTATATCGCTATTGTAAACATAGTTGTTTTCGCTGTGGTTACTGTTTGTGTAGACAAGGGCAATATCAGAGATGTTTTCATCGTCCTCGTATGAGGAGTCTGTCACATAGACGAGGTATACCGTCATATTGCCGGCATAGTCACGCTCAACAATTTCGTAGTAACCGCAAACGATGTCCTCACTACCTTCAGTTGACAAGATATAGTAGTTGTTTTCAGAGAAGGAATTTCGGTCAACTTGAGTGTAGGAGTCAAGTGCAGGTACCGCTCTATAGTAGACGTACTGAGTGCCATAGGTGTTACGCGATGCATTTGCTAAAGTGTCAACAAGCGTTCTATTAAAGAAGTCTGTTGTAACTGTATAACTATAATATCTAAAATTGCCAGTGCTTACTGAGTAAGAGTAGCTAGCATTACTAATATCACCGATATTGCTTGCGCTTATCTCAAGGTCATTTCCCTTGTAGTCTTGATAGGTGCGCATATTAAGCTGTTGATAGTTTGTAGTAAACACGCCAGTTGCCGTTTCGGTGTTTGCCATAAGGTTTGTGATATTGTCAAGCGGTGCAGACCTATCAAAGTAAATGGTCTTAGTGGTCTGACGGTAGTAGTTTGAGTTGTGACCTTCAAACTCCATAGTAATGCTAAGTTGAGAGCCGGCAACATTTATAAGCTGTGAGCAGTCGATTGTAAACGACCTTACATTGCCATTTGAGACAATCTCATCGCTGTGGTCAAAAACACCTGAGGAGGTAATGTTGATATAATCGAAGTTCTCATTTATCTTAGCTTCATAATTGCTAGTTGGAACTTCCCATTGAACAGTAAGTTGGTCGGTATTGGTGTAATATACGCCCGGGCTTACCTCTTCAAGTTGATAGCCGTCTGCGTCAAGCAAGTTAAACTCTGGCTCTTGCGAGATAATCTCAAAGCCGAACTTATAGAAGGAATAGAAGGAATTTTGAGGGTCATTATATGATTGATAGAGGGTCACTACATAGCTTCCTTGCAGGTAGAAGTAGTCTACTGGCTGTGCATCCTCTCCAATTATTCCATTTGAGGAGGTCTCATATAATTGTAGGTATCCGTTAGCTGTCGAGCCGTTTGAGTAGTAGTATTTTGTTACATTTCGTCCGTTTTCAACAACATTTGCCTCAACTTTAACTTGAAGTTCATATTCAGTAATTGAGGCGTTATTTTGAATATAGGCTACTGCCTCTGCTTCAGTGTTGAAAGCGTCAACAATCTCAACGCCCTCAGAGTATACGTGCCAAAGGTTGTCACTGCCAAGGCTGTAATAGGTATTGCCGTAGTAAGACAAGCCATTATTGTAGTTAACTGAGTAGCTGTTTGTGTTTTCGTCGTAAACGGAGTAGGTAGTAAACTTATATTTTGGAACATATAGGCTCATAGGAAGTTTATTTCCTGAAACGCTGAAGGTTGGTATGATATCTTCAGAGTCAAACTCTTCTCTCGTATAGAATGAACCGTTGTTGAGTCCTGTATCCTCGCTATATGACGGGAAGGAAACTTCGATTGAGCTGTTGCCTTCACCGCTGTACATACTAAGCACTATATCACCGCCAACTATGCTTTCAAGAGAGGAGTCCTCTCCATTGTTCACGGTTTCAAGCTGTGATATAAGTCCAAAGTCGTCAACGTCAAAGGTTATGGTACGTCTAAAGTAGTCATACTGGTCGGTGTCGTTGCCTTCAACATACTGTCTCTCGATGACGTAGCGCCCAGCAAGTGGAAGGGCTCCCGTGCCAAGAGCAAGGTCAAAGGTGATAACCTCGCCAGCTTCATAGTTTACGTTGTTGCTATTCTGATAAACTGGTATTTCTTGATATTCGTCTGATACATCATAGTAATAATAGTAGGTGTCGTTAAGCTCGTACTGCGTTTTAACATATGGATAGTATTTCAAAGTTACATAGTCAAGTCGTGAGCCGTTCTCAGCAAGTGGAATAAAGGAAATAATCAAGTTTTGGTCGGCATTGACAGGTGAGTAGTAGGCAAATCTATAGGTTAGGTCGCTTTGCTCAAGGTCTGTCTGGTCAATGTAAGGAAGGTGAGTGTAAATTCTCTCTCCGCCTTCTTCATAGTAGTAAAGGTTGCCGGTGTTATTGAAACTTGAGAAGATAAGTTGTTCTTGGCTTTCGCCTTCACCTCGAAGTACCGAGAGCTTTGAGTCATCACTTGTCACATTAAAGGTTAAAAAGGCACTTGGATTGTTCAAGAAGTCATACTGCTCATTGCCTGTCGAGAGGGTGTTAGAGTGGTCTCTAATTAGGAAGCGGTAGGTGCCTTCGATTGCCTCATCCTCTTCATTTGTGAAGATGATTTCATAGCTGTAGACACCTTGCTGACGGATGTATGAGCTTGAGGTTGTGTCGCGCATATAGCTTACCTCGTCAATATCTATAAGAAGGTAAGAGCCGTTGTAACTTGATATGCCTGTTGCTATCTGACCGCTTTCAGAACCAGAGGTGATAGTACCAACAGTGATACGCGTTGCCCTGTAGATGTCATCATTATTAGCCCAGTTAAAGAACCCGTCAAGTTTTTCGCTAAGTCTAACGCTATCCGCCTCGTAGTCCTCGCTATAAAGATAAGGTGTGATATTTTGATAATCGGTTAAGTTTTCAAGATAGATTGCCTTTTGTCCTGCCCACTCAACCCACATTCTAGTACCAGTCTCTGGCACTGAAATGCTTTGGTTGTTGGTCATAATCTCACGCGTTTCGCTGTTAAACTGAACGTGAAGGACAAAGAGCGGACTTGTGTCATCTATCAAGAAGATTTCAAAGGTCGAGTTGCCTGCTTGGTCATAAACCTCAAGGATATAGAACCCTGCATTCGACTTAACATAGGTTGCGTCAACCGTTGTCGTGTAAGAGTAGGAGTTTCTATACTCCGACCAAGAGGATTGATTTGCAAGCGAGAAGTCAATCTTGTATGACACCGGAAGTATGCCCTCATCCAGCCAGTAGTTAAGAAGCTGTGTAAGGCTTGCTTGGTTGGTTTGTGACGAGTAGTAGTTGATAGCAGTGATAGGTATGTATTTTACATAGCCGTAGGTGGTTGCGCCACTATCCTTTTCGTCCCAAGAGAATACGATTGGCTGATTGGTGTTATAGCTTGATAGCGTGCTTCCAATTCGGTAGGTTGTATTAGATGAGAAGGTAACATTTCTTGCGCTAACACCGCTAATCTCGTTTGTATCAATGGTGAAGGTCTTGGTGCTTGGTGTGTCTATGGATGCAGAGTAGATGCTTATTGTATAGAAGGCGTTTGCATAGGCGCTGTTAGAGTCGATATAAACGCCGTACTTGCCACCAATCTTTTCGTTATAAACCTCATTTTCTTCGGTATCTTCAAGAGGGTCAAAGTATCCATAATGGATGCCATAACTTGAAAGGGTGGTTATATCTTGATTTTGGAAATAGTAACTGCCATTTGAGTAATTTCTAGCCGAAAGTGTTATAGTCACGTTTGCGTCATAGATATTGCTCTGCGCGTCATTTATGATGTAAACGCCCTTATTTGTGTAGCCATTTGAGTAGATTTCTTCAAGGTCATCGTTTATGACTGTGACAGATGGTATAGTGTTTGTAACCTCAAAGAAGAAAATTTGGTAGTGGTAATAGATGTTTTGCAGTGTTCCGGTAGGTGAAAGGTAGTTGTCATAGGTGTACTGCACGATATAGAGGTAAAGACCTGGGTCATTGTGATTGAAGCCTTCAAAGTTTGTAGGGTTTGGGTTCTCTGGCGTGCTAGGAACAATGCTATAGGTTGCATTGCCACCAGTAATTGTTCTAGAAAGTGTGTAAATTCTGCTGTTTGCAACTGATAGAGCGGAATTTGTCAAAAATTTGATAGGCGTTTGGTTGGTTGATGCAGGAGATGCGCCACTATTTATATATTCAAGTGCCATAGTCTCAAGCAGGTCAATGTCAAACTGTGTTGGCGCGGTCACCGTCTTGTAGCTAGAGCCTATATAGTTCTTAGGGTTGCTTGTCCCAGCACTTGCATCGCCGATGATAGAACTGTTGTTGCTAAGGTAGTTATTGACTTTACCTGTGATGTCTGCGCCGTTTTCAAAGATAAGGTCGTCAAGATTGAAGGTCTTAAGCTCAACCGATTGAGGTTGATTTGTGGTAGGGTCGATTGTAGAATAATCTGAGTAGACCGCTTGATAGCCATATACGTAAAGCCTTTGGTTTTTATTTTGAAGAACGGTGTTTTGCATCTGCTCTAGTGGAAGCTCGTAGGTGGTCTCAACGCCGTCCTTTTCTGAAATGTAGAGGTATTGAAGTGAGATGTCATAATAGCCAAGGTCTAAGAATATCACTTTTCCGTCATCACCCTCAAGGTAGGTTTGAACGAAGTAGTCTTCTTCCGCTATCACGTTGCCGTTTCCGTCAACTTGCGAGAACTTGCCACTATTATAGACAATGCTTGAGGTGTGAGTGTTTTCGTTAAGGTCGGTGTAGGTGATTGTCAGCTGATAAAGTCTTGGGTTAAATGACAATGAGGCAAGTGCGCTTGGGTCAGTAAGCACGTCGCCAGCATAAGAGTAGTTGTAAAAATAATATCTTGAGTAGGTGTTAGAGGATGCAAGTGCGGTTGACTGTATGTTTGCCGATGGCGTAAGGTTTGGCAAGCCCGAGGTGTTGTTGAAGTATGTATTTGAGTTGAAAACCAAAAATGTGTAGTAAACTGTATCAACGCCAGGGGTGAAAGAGATACCGCCATTGTTTGTGTAGTAATAGTTTACATCAATCACAAGGGTGTAAACGCCCTCTTGATTTAGAACAACCTTGTTGTCCTCAAATACAGGGCTATCCTCAAGGGTGTTAAGAAGGAAGGATATCTCAAGCTTTTGAGGTGTAATTCCAATACCGCTAACCGTGAAGGCGTTGTCACCATTTTCGGTGGCATAGGTGTCAATGCTTTGCCCTTGAAGTAGGTTGTTTGAGGTTTGTCCAGCTTGAACATCGCTATTTGTTAAGTTGTAGTAGAGTGATAAGCTGTTAGGGAAAGAGAAGTAGTAGTACTGCTCGGCATTCCCGCTTGCGTCATAGCTTGACACGTATGCGAAGTTTTGTTTGCTAGGGTCCTCTGGACTTGTAATCATATGTGTGCTATCATTTGCAATGCCAACATTAACCGTACTTCCGGTAGAACCGCCTTGCATTAAAAAGATAGTGTTATCAACGCTACCAGTCGTGCCATTAGGTGAAACATTAAGGTAGCTTTGCACATTGTTTACAATCTCTTGATAGGATGGTGGGTCGGCATAGCTTGAGCCTATATTAGACTTCGAAAAAACCAGCCCTATACACAATAGACCAATTAGGACAAAAGAAATTAAGAAACTATTAAAAATTCTTTTTTGAACCATACTTAACACCTCTTTAATTTGTATATAAGCATTTTACCATAATGTGGGGGGATTTTCAAAATATTTTAGCAAAATATATAGAATTATATATATTTATTTA
>CAMLSW010000014.1 GCA_946484195.1 uncultured Clostridia bacterium | reverse complement strand
CAAGTTCTTCAAGGCGAGATTTTGTTGTGTCGGTTAGTATTCCTTTTTCTATTGCAATCATAATATTTGAAATAGCGGTGTTGGTTCTTTGTAGTTCGCTTTTTAGTGTGTTTAGAGAGTTGTTATTTCCAACTCTGTTTTTGTGTAGTTCATAGATTTTTGTAGATAGTTGCTCTAAATTTTCTGGAATGTTGAATTGAGATATTAAAAACTTATCAATCACACTTTCAATAAATGTTTTATCTATATTTCCAACTAGGCAATTTCTTTTCTTTGTAGTAATACATTTGTAATATCGTATTGTTTGCCCATTTGAAGAAATTGCAGATACAGGATACATTTTTCTATCACAACACCCACAATATATTTTATCTTTCAACCTAAATATTTCGTGATTGTCTTTTCGGCAACCGTAACGATTTGCATCAAGCCTTTCCTTAACACTTTGGAATAACTCTTTCGAGATAATTGACGGATATATTTTATCGTAAGTCTTTCCATTTAATCTATAAAATCCTGTGTAAAATTCATTCTTTAAGTAGTGTCTTATGGTTTCTGGTATAAACTTCCTACCTTTATTGGTTATATTTTCTCTTTCAAAATCTCTACAAATTTGAAGTATTGTTTTGCCACTTGCATAATCTTCAAATATTCGTTTAACAATACTTGCTTCATCTTCATTAACTTTTAACATTTTGTTCTCTTTGGTATACCCAAACGGCACTGAGCCTATGCAATGTCCTTTCATTCGTGATTCGTGTAAGCCACGACTTACTTTTTGTGCTAATTCTTCGCTGAAATATTGGTTCATACCTTCAAGCAGGCTTTCAAGTAGTACTCCTTCTGGTGTTTCAGGTATGTTTTCCATTGCAGATAGAAGTTTTACTACGTTATCTTTTAAGTGCTTTCTATGAATTGCGGACTCATATTTGTTTCTTGCAAATCTATCAAGTTTATAGACTAACACATAGTCCCACTTTTTGTTGTTGCTATCCTTCAACATTCTTTGAAACGCTTCTCGTTCGTCAGTTGTGCCAGAGATTGCTCGGTCTATGTATGAATCTACGATAATTATATCATTTCGTTTAGCAAAATCTTGACAGACATGAACTTGTCCTTCGATTGACTGTTCTGTTTGGTTATTGCTACTATACCTAGCGTATATTACTGCTGTTTTCATTTTATCTCCTTTTATTCTATTTTTCTGCCTTTCGACAGGGGCGAAACAAACGGAAACGAATTTGTATTTTTGACTTGAAAATCTTTAAACTATTGTCAAAGGTTGTGAAACAATGCATTTTACCTTTGACAAGAGTGAGTTTTCGTTTAAACTTCGACCTCGAAAGACTTTAATTACTTTTTGGCATTTCACTGATGACTTCTGGACTTACTTTACCCATAACAACACCTTCGTCAATGCAAAGAAAGTCATCAAAGAGAAGTAGTTTTCGGTTTTCCTGTCCTATGGTGCAAACGATATCACTTTCTAAAATGTCCGAGATAAAGTATGTTTGCAGATGCTTTGAGTAGACAACTCTTTCGCCAGTCTTTCTAATATATTTGAGAATATATGAAATTGCTTGATAGACAAGAGAACTATGTTCAATCTCTTTAAAATCGTTTCTACCAAATCTATCTAAAAAGAACGTGTTTTGGTATGTTATCTGCATTTTATGAGTCTTTGTGGAGTAGTCTTTTGTTTCAATTATTTCGTCAATCATTTTTGGTATTACAAATATTCCATGAAAGTGGAGTCTATTATTTATAGGGCTTCGTTCCCAAACTCCAATATATTTCCAGCCTTTTCGACTAGATAGATGCCTTAAACAATTTAGTAGTTTCTTTTTAAATTCTTCTTCATTTAATTTTTCACTATCATAGGTAAAGGTGCAGAAATGCGTCCACTGTTGCAAATTTACTTTTCTATATAGCCTTGTCAGTCTTACAATTCGATTCCGCTTTTCTTTATCTAGAACTTTCTTTACTATTTCTTTTGACTTTTCAATATCGCTAATCTCTTTATCTATTTCTTCAACTGTTTCTTTAATTTGTTCGCTCTTAACTTTATTTTTCTTACTTTCCAAAATTTTCTTAACTTTTTCTTCGATCTTATCTTTCTTAACTTTTCCTTTCTTTCTTTCCCATGGTTGAGTGGTGTGAGGAATAGCGATGTAATGACTTCCGTCAAAATACACCTTGCTTTTTGGATAATGCATTTTGCTCCTCCTTTGCTTTTGTGATTAGGTTTAAGATTTCTAAGAAAAAATCTTCTTTTAGAAGTGATAAATCTATCACATTTTCGGCTTTTAATGTTTGCATTTCTTTAACTCCTTTTTTTGTAAAATTTGGAATTAAAAAAGACATAGAGATACTTTTTCTCCTACGCCCATAAAATGCAACCACTGCCGTACTTTGTGCTTACGGATGCCTAATGTAAAAACATTTTCATATATACTCGGCTTGCTATTTTTGCGTTGTCTAATTTAATTTCAATGGGAGAATAGCACAAAAGAATTAAAATTGTAAGGAACTAAACTAGTACAAAACTAGTAGTTTTACCCAACAAAACCCAAACAAAGTGGTAGTTTTTGGTAAAAAGTTGCACGATTTTTACTATTCTTCTCTAAATATAGCCACGAGAATGAGTGAAAATTAAGGCAATATTCAAAAAATATTCCACTTTTTATCGTGGAATACTTGATTTTTACATACAAAGCGTTGCATATCTATCTTTGAATTTTCTTCTTCGTCTGTAAACTCTATCTACACTGATGCCTAAAAATTCTGCAATAAGTTTTAACAGCCTTAGATAATTTATAAAATTTTTTGAAAAAGTATTTAAAATTATCTTTGATTGTGATATAATAAAAAAGGAGTTAATCAATAAATGAAATTCGAAATAAAAACAATAAAAACTAATGAAAAGGCTTCTATTGCGAGAAAAAATTTAGAAACTGAATATAAAGAAGAATTAAATCGCATTTTGCATCAGTTAAGAAGTGGTGAAAAGTTTATAACTAAACAAGAACTTATAAAAAGGTTCTATGATTGGTTTTTTGCAAATGTTAGTTATGATAATGATATTCTTCAAATGCGAAACAATAACAATTCTTTTACATCAATTCAATATCCTTACAAAGACTGTTTTATCAATTGTGGAGAAAAATACGCTCCTGTTTTATTGCATAAAGGAGTTTGTCAATCTTTTTCAATTGTTTTTAAAGATTTCTGCGATTTAATAGGTGTTGATTGCAAGATAATTCGAGGAAAAGACGAAAATGTAATCGAATTAAAAAACAAACCACATATGTGGAATGAAGTTTTTTTGAATGGAAAATGGTCAACAATTGACCTTACTCCTTATTATAAAAGTTATATGGGAAAACCAAGAACACAACAAAATGATAAATTTATAATTCACGAAGACAAAAGAGAATTGGAAAGAAATTAAAAAGAAGATATATATAAAGATTTTAAGTTTACTATGAAAGATAAGCTGTTGAATTGTTATCTAATCTTTTGTGACAATAAATATCTTGCTTTAACTGACTTTGTAATCTCTCAACTTTTGGTGTTGCACTATATGCATATTTCTTAATGCCTTTCAATGCACAAAGTGCAAAACATTGAGATAACTTTTCAATGTTCTCTAAGGTAATAACCGTGTTTTCATCTAAAATACCTTTTTTCTTTTTTACTTCTTTCATATTAAACTCCTTTTATTTGCCTTTTGGCACAAACAAAAAGAGCATAGTTTGAATAAATGATTAGAAAAGATGTTGTTTTGAAACATTTTGTAAAACTTCCAAACAAATATTTTCGTGAAATTCAAAACTTAATTACACGAAAAAATATTTGTTTTATATTTACTCGACCAATATTTTATCTTTTGCTATACAAATCCTGTAAACAACAAGTCAAGGAAAAAGAAATATATATTTTGTGTAAAGAAAACAGACTAAGGTAAAACCTTAATCTTAAAATAAAACTAAAATATATATTTCCCTTGAATTGTTGTGAGAACTATGCCACAACAACCAGCCAAAAGGCGAAGAAAAGGAGTAAATACAAAAAACGGCATCGTAAAAAAATGAGAAGGCGTTTGGCAAAGAGGGTTTACCCCTTGCCAGCCTCTCATTTTAGATGCCGTTTTGTTTACGGAAATATTTTATTAAATTGCAATATATTTAAATACAAGTTTTTGTTATTTTTAATTAAAGATTTTTTTGTTTTGTTAGTTTATTGTGTGCGTGTGCTTGTCTTTTGGCGAAGCGTTAGCGAGCCAACTTGTATCAAGACAAGCACACGTCTAAATGCCAAATTATTATAATATGCAATAATTTATTCATATTTATTAAGATGTTAATATTTTATTTTTCATATATTGATATGAAAATGGGAAAATTAAATCAACGATTGATGTTTCGCATCAAATCATAAAACATATTGACATTTTCAGCGGTTATGTTTTCAAATTGATTATGCGATGTTATCAAACTTTTCGCTTTTAACTTTCCACAAGTTATGTCATCAACAATTAAATCATCACAAACCATCTCTCCACATAAAACTTTAACATCAACGCATTCAAGTTTCTTTGCCTCAACTTTACCTTTTGCTCGCAGTTCGCTATATATTTCAGCGTCTTTATAAAATTTAGCGTTATTCACATATATTCTTCCAACTCTAAATTTCTCGTTTGCAACAATATTGTTTGCCCCAAAAGCATAGCATATTGGCTCTTTAAACTCAATATTTGGCAATGTCCTCTTTCTTTTAGTAACCTTTACAGTATCAGTTGTTTGCAAATCCAAAAAACCGAAGGGTATTTCAATATTAAAGGTCACGTCGGCAAGTTTATCATTCTCCATAAATTTATAAGTTTTAACTTTAAACTTTTTGTCTTGTTTTTTAGGAATTGTTTGATATTTATACTTTTCCAAATCTTCTAAACTATTTATTAAAATCATATTTTCTCCTTTTTATTTTTGTGTTGCATCAAAATATTGCAAACTTCATATCAAATTTTATTTGCCAAACTTTTTAAGATAAAGTAGAACGTTAAATTCAGTTGGCAAGTTATACTTTTTATATAACTCTTCCACTTTGGCTTGATGATAATATCCACCACCACAAACATGCGTCCAGTCATAAATCCAACCTATAGGTATTCTTTCCAGTTCTTCTTTTGAAAGACTCTCAAATTCTTCCCACGTAATTGTTTTCATAAGCTCAAACTGCTTCTCACTATTTTTTGTCCGCTCTTTTAATTCATCATCTGTATGACAAATTTTTGAATTGTTTTTTATATAGTCCACAAACACTTTTGTAGGCATTTTGTTCAAAGGATTATGAGTTCTTCTGTAGTTCTGCTCTGCCTTTAAAAAACAATCGTAAGTTTTCTCATCTATGCAATACATATAGCATTTTTCAAGTGATTTGGGTTCAAAATTGTGTATAGCATTTAAAGCAATAGGAATTGCTTTTTCTATTGGAAAACCAAAAATCCCTGTTGAAATAGAACATAGTGCAAATGATTTTATCTCGTGTTTATCCGCAAGTTCAAGTGCGCTTAAATACGCTTGCTTTAACAAATCAGCGTCATTTTCTCGACCGCGATATATAGGTCCAACAGCATGGATGATATATTTTGCATTTAAGTTATAGCCTTTTGTTATAACAGCCTTTCCAATTTTACAACATCCGATCTCTTTGCACTCCCGCTCTAATTCTTTTACTCCAGCTTTTTCAAAAATTGCACCACAAACAGCACCGCCTCGCTCCAAAAAGCTATTGGCACAATTTAAAATAGCATCAGTTTTTGCATCAACAATATTTCCTAAAACAACTTCCAAATTCATATATAATCCTCTATTTGTTTATAATTGTCTAACAATTTATCAAGATTATGCCTTGACATCATAACAAGTTTTGATTGATGCATTCGACTGTAATCCGGAACGCACTAAATATCTGTCAAAACCATCAAGGAATTTTTTAAGTTCCTGATTTTTATCATCTGCCCCCTCAATCACCATTGTATTATCATTAAAAGAGTATTTTAAGGTGATTTTTTCTTTATTGATCTTATAGGCAAATATGAATATTTCATCTTCTTTAATATACTTACCAACAAATCGTTTTTCTTTATATCTTAATTGTGATTGATTTATTGTCCACTTATTTCTATCATCTTCTGAATTTAAAGAAAAATATTCTCTAAATTTTGTAACTCGTTCATCTTCATTTAAGATATTAGTATCACAATGCCTATACGCTTCTTCTTTTTCTTGTGTAAGGTCAATCTTGTCTAACTTTTCATAGATTGTTTCATAATCATTTTCTGGCTTAAGCCCTAATCTTTTTTGATACTGACTAAATATTACATTTTTGTCTTTTCCAGAAATATATTCTTTAAGCCAATGTTCATATAAAAAGTTTAATAATTCGTCTGTTCTCTCATAAATTTGCTTACTTGTCCAATATTGATATTTTTTAACCTGTGCCAACAACTTTTGTGATTTAGAACCATCTGAATAAGAAAATCTTTTTGCATCTTTTGTCTGATCCAAATCGATTCCTCTTTTAATTGGATAACTAAAATTGCTTAATTTAGAATTTTGTGACGCATTTTTTAAAAGAACAAAATTACCTAATAAGTTAGTTATGGTCTTTAATCTCTTTTCATTATTGATATACTTATTAAATGCTGTTTTCCAATATTCAGTTTTAGGGTTTTGTGGCAAAATATGTTCAATAGAAGTTCTTTCCAATTTATCCCAATCAATGCCACTGGAATTATCTTTTACACTTGCAATACTTTCATTATACTCAAATAAAAAGTATCTTAATCCATAATTCCAATCATAAAACAGGTTTTTGCTTTTTTCAATGTCTGTAAACTTTTCTAAAAACGATGAAAAATATTCTTGCACATCTTTTGGACTCAATTCAATTTTTTTATATAATTCTTTTAGGCAATTTGCTCCTGAATTTTTCAAAGTAGTGATAAGCGTATCGATTGACAAAGATGTGTTTCCTTTATAACTAATATATTTCTTTATGAAAATATATTTTTCAAGATTTTCATAAAATTTAATCCTGTCTGCTACATTGTTTATGGCATTCATAAAAAACATCAAAAAAGATTTTAAATACAAACTTGATTCCAACCTTCTAAATCTTTTAAGCCAAGACATTTCATTATCTGAAACATTCAAATCGCTTGATTCACAAAATGAAACTAATTTAAAGTATTTTGAATATTTTTTTAAGTCGTCTAAATAATCATTTATATAATTATATTTTTTATCTTCAGCCAATTTCCTAAATTTACTTTTATAATCAAACGAAAATATATCATTCATTAAATCGGAAAAATATTTGTTACTTGTTTCTTTATCTACTCTAAAATATATGAAATAGTGTGCTCTCAAAAAATCGTCGTCACTCAAAATTTTGTCTCTGTTTGATAAGTTGTCATATATGATAGCCCAATTCTTATTTATGTTATCTCTTAACTCCATTGAATCATTATCATCAGTAATATATTGAGTTAAGTATAAGAGTCGATTTTTTAGTTTCTCTAAATTTGAGAGTTGTTTACCACGATTGTTCATCGTTTCAAATGAAATTCTAACATCAAACTTATCACCTTCAATATAATAGACTGTAAACACAAAATTTTCAACTATATCTACCAAAATCTCCTCGATCTCTTTTATATCAAGTTTGTTCAATCTTTCTTGCAATTCATTGCAGGCTTTCTTTATATAACTTGAATATTTATCCTTTGCAAGCACTGATTTATCATCTTTATATACATAATCCACAAAAAAATCTTTTGAAGCATCTTCTCTTTGATTGCTGTATAAAAACGAATATTTGTTACTATTTAATTTTAGTATCTCTTTATATTCATCTAGTTTAGGAAAACTTCTATCTTCTTTCTCAATCATTTTAATCATAGTAACAATTATAATTATTAGCGATGTGATTCTTTGCTGTCCATCCACTATATAAAATAAGTTTTTGCCGGAAAGGTTTTCATCACGCTTTATCGCATCGTCATTGCACTCGTTTATGGTTATCATTGAAAGATAATATTGTTTATTATTTTTAGAAATGTTTAATCTAAAGTTTTTAATATCGTCTAACAAAGTAATAAATTCATCATCCCAAGCAAACCCTCTTTGATAATCAGGTATCATAATGTAATCGTCTTTACCATCAAGCAAATCTTTCATACTAAACAAAGTGTTTTTAATTAGCTCATTATTTTTATTCCTTTTCATTTATTCTTCTCCTTTTTATAATTTTTTCTCATTATGTTTATCTTGTTTATAACTTCGTCTCTTGTCCCTTTTGGTGAGATCAATTCTATTGTTTCGCCATATTGCAAACACCAATAAATTAGTGCTTGTTCATTCACTTTGACATCAGCATACAAAATGTTGTCTTTCATATAAAATCTGGCATTCTTGCCAAACCACTCGGCGACATACTCGGCTGAATACTCGCTTAAAATCTTCAAAGTTGCATCAACCGTTTTATTGTGAAACATATAAATATTTTGGTTGGCATATTCTGCCATATCAACCCCATTTTCGCAATTTTTTAGTTTAGTGATAGGCTTGACTGGCGAATCTAAGATTTTTATATTTGATATAAGTTCAACCTAGTAGTTTGCAATATCATCAAAATAGTCAAGATTGCACACAAGATAATATCTGCCCTGATTGTTTATCATAAAGTAAGGATTTATCACATATCGCTTTTGACTTTTCTTCTTACTCTTTTCTTTGTCAAAATAAAAACGGTTATAATTGAATTCCACCTGTTTGCCATTTTCAATGGCCTCGTTTAAGATATCAATTGTGTAAAAAAGTTGTTTCTGGTCTGTTCTCACAATTTGGTCAGATTTGTAGATATATTTATATCTTCTTCTTTCATGCTCACTTAAAAAATTTGAAAGTTTTTGCGACAATTTTCTTGCATGTGCGCTGTCAATGGACTTACTTGAAAACACCGCATCCACCAAATATGAGATTTCGCTTTTTTCAAATTCACGTTCACCTAAATAACAACCATTTCTTGTTTTTACAATGTCAAAGCCGAAATCTATCAAACTGTCGATGGTTACCCCAACAGATTTTCTTTCAAGTTCGAGACCAAACCTATTATATAGTTTTTGAATTATTTGTTCCTGCCTTAATGGATGATTTTCATCGCTACTTTCTTTTAAAACTTCTAAAATACAAAGTGGCGAAAGTTTTTTATTATTAGACAACATACTTTTCTCCATTTTTATTATAGCATACATTTAATAATTCTCCAAAGTTTTAACTATGAAAACCCATAGAGAATTTATTTGAATTGACAACCGGCATTTCAATATCTTCTGGCAATAGTTCTCTCATCTTTGAAGTGTAGAGCAAGTTGTTATTTACAAGTCTTGTTGCCTGTTTCATTCTTGCCTTTTCAAGCAAACTTCTTATAAATCTTCCATTCCCAAAATTTCTGTCGTCCTTATTATTTTTAACAATCTCTCTTATTTTATCTAAACATTGTGAAATGTCCACATCCATCTTTTTGGCATATAATTTTGCAATCTCAGTCAGTTCGTCTTCACTATAATTTGGAAATTCCACTTCAAACGCTATTCGACTTCTAAGTCCGGAATTTTTATCTAAAAATTTTTGCATTTCCTTTTTGTAACCAGCAAAGATCACAACCATATCTTCACGATTGTTTTCCATTTCCTGAACGATGGTATTTATTGCTTCGTCACCATATAGTCCGTCTTTACCATCGCAAAGTGAGTATGCTTCATCAATGAAAAGAACATTCCCAATTGCCTGTTTGAAAAGTTCCTTGACTTTTGGTGCTGTTCCGCCGACAAATCGACTTACAATATCTGCCCTTCCAACCTCAATCAATCTTCCAGTTGAAAGTAAATTTTCTTCCTTCATAATCTGAGCGATTAACCTTGCCACTGTTGTCTTTGCTGTTCCAGGATTACCGATAAAACACATATGACGACTAAATTGCATAATCTTCATTTTTTCATATTCACACGCCTGTTGCAATTTTTGATAATTTATAAAATCGTTTACAATTTTTTTGACATTTTCAAGTCCTATCAAACCATTTAATTCTGTATAACCATCATTTTGAGTATTTTTTTCTTGAGAATGATTTTCTAATTTCATAAACATGGAATATTGTGGAAATTGAACTGTTTGAATATAGTTTTTATGCCAATTTTTAAACATATCCTCTAGTTCAAATATTTCGTAGTTTTTGCTTGGTTCAACTAAATTAAGTAAACTTTGAGTTTCTACGATATTATATTTACTTGCCATTCTCAACAAAAAATTTTTAGCCATCTCGTTTTGTATTGCAATGTCTTTGATTTCTATAAAGGATAAGTTAGACAAATTGTTTTTTATGTAATTTCCCTGTCCCACCCTTATTGAAGAGAGTTGAAAGATTATGGTTGTGTCTTTACTCGCCAATTTACATACTTGACAAATCTTTTCAAGCACCTCCATCTCTCTTGAGTAGCGGTCTGTTTCATCTATCTCTATATTTGATGATATAACAACAACTCCGCCGTCATTCACTTTAAAAACCGACAAGATTTCAAAAAACAAATCCATGTCGCAACATCGTAAGCGAGATGGATGCAAAACCGTGTACTTATCTCGTAACATACGTCCACTTGAATGTAAGGCATCAATCAAAACTTCAACTGCATCTTGCCCTGTTTTTTCGCCCATGTTGAGAATATAGTGAACAGGGACACCAAAAGTATTATCTTGTCTAGGCGCATAAATTCTTTCAATTTCCTCTTTAATCTCATCATTTAAAACATATTTATCACAAAGTTCCAAAACTTCGTCTTTGCTGAAATTCTTTTTGCTTATCATATATTCATTGAAACATCGGTGAAAAGCAAAATCAATATCGAACCTTGATTTTATCGAGTTAATATTATCCACAAATTCCTCTGCGTTTGCTTGTTCCAAATCATTATATAAAGAATTGATGCTGATTTCATTTCTATTTATCATCTCGAAACTTTTTCCCATGCTTTTAATAAACTTATGAGCAAACCCATCTAACATATTAA
Source organism: uncultured Clostridia bacterium (assembly GCA_946484195.1). Taxonomy (GTDB): domain Bacteria; phylum Bacillota; class Clostridia; order Christensenellales; family UBA1242; genus Caccovivens. The sequence goes on along the minus strand of CAMLSW010000014.1, from coordinate 17,309 downwards.
CTTTATTAAGAGATTTTTTAAAAATAACGTCAAAAACCAACTTGTCCACCTCATCTTGAACCATAAATAAGAAGATTTCATCATCTTGTTCTTCTTCACAAAATGTATTGTATAAATTTATATCTTGTTTCACTAACTTGTCAGTCATTTCTTTACTGGCTGAAACGTTCTTTGTTTGATTTGAACATGTATATTTGTAGAATATCATTTTTCCCTCCTGTTGTTACATGCTCATTTTAACATTATGCATGTCCAAAAAAACGGACAATGATTATTCAAAAACAACTGAACTACATAAGCGGTACCATAATTTTACAACCGAATGCTGCACAAAGGAAAAACTTGACATACTTGTTAAAGTTAAAATTAGTGACAAGAAATATATCACGATTGCGAAAATGCTGCACCATTATTAAATTAAACAAGCATATTGAGATTAATAAAAATCCCACTATGTAAGAAACAAAAAAACAGCGAATAAAATCTGATGTTGTTTGATTAAAACGGACAACAAATAAAAAAGAGAGAACATGTTAGATTTTGTAGTCTAATATGTTCTTTTTCTTGTATAATCTTTAAAAGGAGGATTTATGTATCAAGGCAAAAGAAAAAACAAAAGATGGACTATTCAAGAAAAAAAATGAAATTGTTTTACTCTATCTTGACCAACATATGGGTTGGACTGAAATATTAAGAACCTTTAGTATTCCAGGTAATCGTATGCTGCAAAGATGGATTGAGCAATATCGCAAATATGGCACTTGTGTAGATAATCGTGGGAAAGCTACTCATCTGGACAATCCAAGCAAAGGCAGACCCAGAAATTCTAAAACAACCTACAAAGACATGTCGAAAGAAGAACAAATTAAAGAATTGGAGTTTAGAGATGAACTAAAAAATTTCCTTGTCTACCTAAATCAGCAAAACAAAGATATTTAGTAATTGATGAATTTAAATACAAATTCTCAATTACTAAACTTTGCAAAATGTTGTCGTGTTCTAAAAGCGGTTACTACGATTGGGTAAATTTAGGTAGACCAAAATACAAGGCTTTTAATGAAAGTTACAATCAATTAGTTTTAGATACTTATACTAAAAATAATACTTGGGGTATACGAAGTGTTAGAATGAAAATTAAAGAATTCTATGGTATTTCACTTGAAAACTCAACAATTCAAAGATATATGAAGATAAATAATATCAAATCAATAACAATAAAAAGAACTCATAGATATTCAAAAGTGCAACACCACAATATTCCAAATTTAGTAAAAAGAAATTTTAATTGCTTTAATATTAATGAAAAATGGTCAATAGACATCTCTTACATATTTGCTGTTAATGGGTTAAAATATCTTTGCGCGATTAAAGATATGTATGACAAATCAATAGTTGCTTACAATATTTCAAATTTCATAGATTTAAAACTTGTATTAGATACAGTTAAACAAGCATTAAAAAATGTACCATATAACCAAAGAAAAAATTTAATACTTCATTCAGACCAAGGTTGGCATTTTACAAATTGGCAATATGTAAAACTATTAAAAGAAAACAATATACAACAAAGCATATCAAGTAAAGGCAGTTGTGTAGATAATGTTCCAATTGAATCATTTTTCTCAATATTAAAGTCAGAATGTATATATCTAAAACAAAATTTACAAAAAGAAGAAATAGAAGAAGTTGTAAAAAACTTCATAATGTATTATAATAATGAAAGATTGCAAGAAAAAATACAAGAACTTGCCCCTATGCAATTTAGGAAACAAGCTCTTGCATCACTCTCTTTTTAATTATTAGTCCGTTTTAACCCTACGAGTTAATCTTTATCACTATCTTTTTTTTTTGCTAGTTTCAAAAGTTTGCAACCTTACCCTTTGATTTTGTGAATTTTAATAAAACTCGCACAAAAATTAGGTTTTTTGATGTTTATTTTGTATAATAAAGCTATATTCAAATAAAAGGAGAATTAATTATGGACGAATTTGAAAGAATGCCACTTATCGGTGATGAAGCACCTTCGTTTAAAGCTGTAACTACTCAAGGAGAAATAACTTTTCCAAGAGACTATAAAGGTAAATGGGTTATACTATTTTCTCACCCTGCCGACTTTACACCTGTCTGCACTACAGAATTTATGACGTTCGGCTCAATGATGGAAGAATTTAAAGCGCTCAATACCGAACTTGTAGGTCTTAGCGTAGACTCGCTTTACTCTCACATTGCTTGGCTACGCAAAATACAAGAACTTACTTGGAAAGATAAAAAGAATATTGAAGTAAAATTTCCATTGATTGAAGATATTAAAATGGATATTGCTAAAAAGTATGGAATGATTCAGCCTGGCCAATCAACCACTCAAGCAGTGCGCGCCGTGTTTGTTATTGACCCTAAAGGAATAATAAGAACCATACTTTACTATCCTCTTTCAACTGGAAGAAACTTTGCAGAAATCAAGCGTATTATCATTGCACTTCAAAAGGCAGATAGAGAAGCCTGCGCTACCCCTGCAGATTGGCAACCAGGAGATGATGTTATCATCCCAACCGCTGGCTCTTGCGGGGTTGCTAAAGAACGCGTTGAAAGCAAAGATCCAAATCAATATTGCCTTGACTGGTTTATGTGCTTTAGACGCGAGAAAAAAGACGGCGAAGAAGAAACCTCGAAAAAATAATCCTGCGAAATAAAATTTAACTAAAAATTATTAAAAATGCAAAAAATTAAATAAAAATCATAAAAAAGTGCAAAAATCACACAAAAAACATAAAATTAAAGTCAATTTTAATAAAATATGCTTAGATAAATTTGTTTATATTATATTAAATAAATTTTTGTCAAAGTAAAGTACAACAACTTTAAAACAAATTTAAAAATAAATTCCAACAATCTAACAACATATTTTTTGCAATTTTAACAACTTTAAAACAAATTTAAAAACAAATTCCAATAATCTAAACAACATATTTTTTTAACAACATTAAAACAAATTCATTTTTTCATACAATGTTTATACAATATTAACACAAAAACGCTAGGTAATCTATCAAAGCTGATAGACAAACACCTAGCGTTTTTTATTTTAAATTAAAGGTAAAAATTTTATTTAAAATTTGTATATTTTGTTTAATTTGCAACGACCTGTTTATTTTTTGTATAATTTCAAACATTTATTTAGTTTTTAATTATTATTTAGAATAAACGGTATAATTCTTTCCGTCAATCACCTCAGTAGTAACATTAGGGAAGTTTGTAGCATTAATATACGTGTGACTATCACTTACTAAACTTGTCAAAACCTTAACAGTTGTGGCATAGTCTAATATTCTGCCCAGCGCTGTTTTTGATGTCGCCTTTGTGTAAACATACTCACTATCAATTATTACTTCTGTTAATTTACTGCAAGAATTGAATGCAAAACTCCCTATGCTTGTTATACTTGACGGCAAAGTTATACTTGTAAGTCCACTGCATCGATAGAATGCACTATCCCCTATACTTGTTATACTTGACGGCAAAGTTATACTTGTAAGCCCACTGCATAGACGGAATGCATCATTATAAATAATTTTACAATTTGAATTAACTGTATATGATGTGGTTGTTATATCTGTTCCATCCAATAATAGTAAATATGGATTTTCATCATTCCCTAAATATTTTACTCCCTGATCAGTTGCTGATGGTTGTAAATTTGTACAGTTGTCAAAAGCGGAATCCCCAACATCTGTTAAACTATTTGGCAATTCTATACTTATAAGTCCACTACAACCATAGAATGCAGATTGCCCTATACTTATTAAACTTGATGGTAAAACTAATTTTCCTGTAAGTTTACTGCAACCATCGAATGCCCTATCTCTTATTCTTGTTAAATTTGTACATTCTCCTAAATTTAATTCTGTAAGTCCACTGCAAGAACGGAATGCACTCACTCCTATACTTGTTATACTTGATGGCAAGGTTATGCTGGTAATCTCATTGCAGTATATAAATAACTCCCTTTCTATTTCTTCAATTCCTTCTGGTATGACTAAATTTGTAATTTCTTCTCCGTTTATAATAAGTTTATGTGAAGAAATTATCCAAGGATTACCTCCGGTAGCTATCGAAACGGATAACCATTCTAATAATGTTCCTTTATACTCTACTGTTTCTATTCCACCACAGTCATAAAAAGCCATACCCCCTATGCTTGTTAAACTTGATGGCAATATTATGTTTGTAAGCTCATCACAGTCTTCGAATGCATAACTTTTTATACTTGTTAAACTGGTACAACCACTTAAGTCTAAATTTGTGAGTCCATCACAATCAGAAAATGCGCGTGAATTCACTTCAGTTGTATGATTATCTAGTGTTAGTGATGTTATGTTAACTAATTTAGGTGTTAATGCTATAAAATCTTCCCCATAAACATAATAATATATATCATCTATTATTTGTGTTCTTGTCGAAGGCTTTTCTCCCGTTAAGTCACTAGCATTGTATATTACCTTTGCAGAAGCTCCCACATATCCATAACCATTGCTTCCCATTATAATGTTTAAATTGCTATAATTATAGACTTCAACCATTGCACTGCAAAGACGGAATGCATTACTTTCTATGCTTGTTATACTAAATGGCAAACTAACACTTGTGATTCCATTACAATTATAGAATGCAGAAGTCGCTATACTTGTTAAGCTTGTACAATTACTCAAATCCAATTCTCCTGCAATCCCACTGCAATCATAGAATGCACTACTCCCTATACTTGTTAAACTTGATGGTAAAACTAATTTTCCTGTAAGTTTACTGCAACCATCGAATGCCCTATCTCCTATGCTTATTAAATTAGTACATCCTCCTAAGTCTACACTTGTAAGTCCACTGCACCAATAGAATGCATAATCTCCTATTCTTTGCAGTGTTGACGGCAATTCTACGCTTGTTATTCCACTGAAATAAAACACTCCACTACCAGCTGATGTTGCACTTGCTATCGCTGTAACAGTGTAAGTACTTCCCTCAGTCCACTGTCCACTTGCATTTTGTGAAACTGTAGAAGGAATTACTACATCTGTGCTGTCTGATAAGTCTTTGTTATAGTCAGTAAGTGTGACTGTCTGTCCATCCTCGTTTATTTCAAAGGTAAAATAATCATAAATCTCTGGCACAACTTGATTGATAGTTATTGTAATTCCACTTAAATCAACGGACGAAGATGAAGTCGAGGCAATTGTGAGTTTAATTGTTGCAGTGACGAGAGTGCTATCAGAAATCTCTGATGGCTTAACTGTACCTTGTGGTATTTGCTCTAGTGTTGTGCCGTCCGTGTCCAAAATTGAAACGCTGACAGTTGTTCCGCTTGGTGCCGTTGGCTGTTCTACGGTGTAGGCAAAGGTTTCACTTGTTGTTTCATCCATTGTATTGATTATATCAAAATACAACGCGAAAGAGCCGTAACTATTTGTAAAATCACCTAAATCCATATCAAAATTGCCGTTGATAAAACCTGGTAATAACTTGCCTTGGTCTTTTAGACTATATGGTGCAGAGTTGTTATCCTCTTGCATACGCACATCTTTTACATATAGGCTTTTGTCAGCAATCTCAAAGTTGACACTGCCGTTCATCGTAATCGTCTGCGTCTCACCTACCGCCCACACACCTACAATAAGTAATGCAAGTGCGACTACAAATATTGATATTGTGGAAAACAGTTTAACTTTTAAACTTCGCATAAACTCCTCCTAATATTTTTATCTTTAGTTTTTTCTATTCTTTCTTTTATTATACAATTTAGACATATTCTTGTCAAAAAAAATAACATTATTTCTTATAACAAATAAGATATTTTTATTGTTTTTAAAATAATGTTAAAAAATAAACCAGGGATGTCGCCTTTATTGGTCTCGCTCGCCCTGCGTCATAAGAATTAAAAAGTGATTCTGTTGTGTAAATCTTCTAAATAAACGTGCATTTGTAACTAAAGCGTATTTCTTGACAACTTATAATTATTTATGCTATCATTTTTAAGTAAAATTGCAAATTAAAGTATCAATATTAGCTTTAATTTGCCGGGAGGATAATATGAGACAAAAATTTATTGATAAAATTTATATGAGAGAAGTTCTTGATAAAGAATGGTACCTTGAAAAAGACGAAAAAATTAACGGCTATATTGCTTTAAAATATGTTAAAGATATTTCTAAACCTTTAACCGCCTTTTGTAATGGTAAAAAGTACACGGGGCTAGATAAGGGTTATTCTATTCTTGAGTATGTTATGCTTGACAGAAAATATAATTGCAGAGTTTTCTTTGACACATTAAATAGACCTCTTTGTTTCTATTTTGATGTCAATAATGGTTCTGGTGTAGAAAATGGTATGCCTTGGTACGATGATTTATATCTAGATGTAACTATGGAGTGCCCTACCATAACTGAAATGGGCTATTATATACGCCTTGATGATGAAATCGAATTTAAAATGGCAAAAAAAGAAGGCAAGATTGATGAAGAAACATATAATAATGGCTACAAAGTTGCTATGGATTTAATGCAAGAACTTAGAGAACAAAGCAATGACATTGTAAATAGATGTCAATTTGATTTATTTAGAATCAAATCTTTACTAAACTTAAATTAATAAGTTTTGAAAAAATCTTGATATTTCCATTTTGCGACAAACCATTTATAAATAATTTTATTTGTTTGACTTTTAAGTATATAGTTTATTATACTTAAATTAAGTTATAAATCTTGTCTATCGTACTCCCTAAGCTTATATAACTTAAAGGAGAAAATATGAAAAGAAAAATTTTGGGGTTTTTATTTGCTCTTTGCTTGATTGTTCCATCTGGCGTTATGCTTACTGCCTGTGGAGAGGACTCTTTCACCATTACGGCCAACGCACAAAACGCACAAATCACCCTTCAAACTACTGAGGCAAAGCAAGGCGACAGGGTTACATTTGATGTTGTTGCTAGTGAGATGACAGACGACTATGTCTATGAACTAGATAGAGTATATTATATTGTTGAAGGTAGCACCCAAGAAAACGTGCTTGCAAGCGAAACGTCAACCTACTCTTTTGAGATGCCAGAAGGCAACGTCACCATCTATGCAGACGTAAACCAAAGGGCAATTTATAAAGATGTTTCAATTTTTAAGGGAAGCTTAACGTCATACTATGGAAGTGAAACCGATATTGTCATCCCTGCCACATATTCGCTATATGATACTGAAAGCAATGAGCGAATTATTAAGTTGAATAGCACGGACGAGATTATAGCTTTCGAGCAAGGCAAAAATTATTTAACTTATCTTTCAGGTCAATATTATGTTACGCCAACAATTGGCAGTGAAACACTTGAAGAAACCTTTGTTTCTGCAAGTCAGGTTGAAACATATTTTGACAATCTTATACAAACCGCGAACTCTTCAAGTCAAAACCTTTCCGTTGAAATCAGATTGACAAGCTATGTTGTAAATACAGGCGATGTCGTAACAGAAGCCCATTTGGGAGCTTTTATGCGCCCATTTATTGAGGTAAGTCAAGGTTATTTATCATCATTTACAATGAAAACAAAGGATGCAGAGTATACAATCACACAAGAAAACTACGAAGAGCAAATGTCATTGATGGAAACTATATTTAGTGATGGTTTCACCGAAGATGACCTGCCAATCACCTATACCTATGGCAATTATTACCTTATAACCGAAGGTGACGATTACCAAATAACAAATATTGCTACAAATCCAATTTCAGATGAAGCAGCTTATTCAGATCTAGCCATTGAAAGCATTGTTATTCCAAGCACTATAACAAATATTTCAAGTGGAACATTTGATAATTGCAATAGTTTAACATCTGTTTTGATTGAAAGCGCAGCTGTGTATAATTCTTTAACTGATTTAAGTGCTTGTGGTAACTTAATTTCAAACGCAACAACAATCAAGGTTTTGAAAACCATTGTTGATGATGTGGCAAATTCAAACGAGTTTTTAAATACAACAGGCGGTTATGTAGTAACCGAAGAAGGCGATTATTATATTTATTCAAAATAAAGTAAAAAAGGCATATAAATTGATTATATGCCTTTTTGCTTGCTTTTTGAAAAATATTATTTAAAAAATAAAAGCAAATTTAAAAGTGCCAATTTTTTCACTTTGATTTTAAAAATGAAACAGGCACTGTTAAACTCCAAGCAAGAGAGATTTTGTTATTTACTATATGTACGAGATGTTTAGCAAAACCCACAAAAAAGCTAGGCGTTAACAAATAAGTTTTGATAATTTATCATTATTTTGGAGCTGTTCAGGGAGCGAAGCGAACGCTGATAGGCTCCACAGACGAATGAAATTCGTCTGTGAGTTTTTAGCAAAAAAACTCACGAAAAGCTCAACTAGCAAAAAAGTATTATTTGATTTTGAAATAGATTCTGGAGCTGTTCAGGGAGCGAAGCGAACGCTGATAGGCTCCAGGCTTAATGTATTCTTAAAATTCTGGAGCTGTTCAGTGAGCGGAGCGAGCGCTGATAAGCTCCAGGCTTAATGTATTCTTAAAATTCTGGAGCTGTTCAGTGAGCGAAGCGAGCGCTGATAAGCTCCAGAGACGAATAAAATTCGTCTGTGAGTTTTTGAACAAAAACTCACAAAAAAGCTCACCATAGGGTGAGCTTTTTCTGGAGCTGATACCGGGGATCGAACCCGGGGCATCTGCCTTACCAAGGCAGCCCTCTACCTACTGAGGTATATCAGCAAACTTAACTATAATATTTGGCTTTAAAACGATTAGTCACTCGTCAAATGCTCTTTTATTATAGCATAGCTACTCAGTAAATGTCAACAAAATATTAATTACTTTTTTTAAACATATTAGCAAGCTCGACAATATCTCCAGCGCCTAAAATTGCAAAAATAATGCTTTTATCATTATTTTTCACTATTTCTTCATAACATTTTTGAAAATTATTAAAATATTTGGCTTTTTTACCTCTCTTTGCAAGGTCCATCTTTAGTTTATAAGAAGTCACACCTTTAATAGGTTTTTCTCTCGCGGGATAAATTGGAAGAAGCCACGTCTCGTCAGAGTCATCAAAGCACGACAAAAATTCGTCATACAGGTCTCTCGTACGCGAATATGTATGAGGCTGAAAGATTGTGATAAGCTTTTTATATGATAAATCCTTGCAAAGATTTAATATTGCCCTTATCTCGTCAGGATGGTGTGCGTAATCGTGGAGCAAGAGTCTATTTCTATTTTGCGACAAAATTTCAAATCTTCTAGCAACCCCCTTGTATCGCTCAATGCCCTTTTTGATTTTTACAAAAGGAATGTTCAGTGCAAGACAAACACATATAGTTGCTAGAGTGTTGTATATGTTATGATAGCCATAGCAAGACATATAAATGCGTCCTAGCCTGCAACCATTTTTTAGCACATCAAAAGAAATCTTGCCTTTAACCTTTTTTATATTAACTGCCTTTACGTCTGCGTCGCTATCGATTGCAAATGTCAGACGTTTTGAACTAATTTTTAGTTTTCGACAATACTCGTCATCATTATTTAGTACAATATAGCCATTTTTATCGGCATTATCTACAAATTTTTGAAAGGATGCAAACTCATTGTCAAAATTTTTAAAATAATCTAAATGGTCGGGCTTGATATTTAAAACAACGCATATATTGCTATTCAAGGACAAAAAGCTATCCTTATATTCACACGCCTCAGTGACAAACAGGTCGCTCTGCGAAATATTGACGTTGGAATTGATATTATTTAGCACTCCACCTATATGTACATTAGGATTTAATTGATTTACTAAAAGCGTAGTCGCAATAAGCGCTGTAGTTGTAGTTTTTCCGTGCGTACCGGCAATAGAGATGGTCTTTTTGTCTTTTGCAAGCTCTCCTAGCAGTTGGGCGCGTGACACAATAATCTTATTTAACTTTTTTGCCAAATTTAAGTCGCTATTGTCTGGTGCAACTGCCCCCGTATAGCAAACGGCATCACAAAGCCTTACAAAAGAGTGCACCGAGCCCTTTTGAAACTTAATAATCCCGTCCTGCAGAAGTCTTCTAACTTCATCGTTTACAACTATATCGCTCCCATAGACAGTTATGCCCCTGTAATGCAAAAAACGCGCTAAAGCCGACATACTTATACCGCCTACACCTATCATATATATAGATTTTATTTTTTCTATCATATTGTTATATATGATTTTTTAATGCTTTTTTCACAATTTTTTCTGCAATTCATAAAAAATATTATGCAAGATGTGTTTAATAATATAAAGCATAGAGAGAATGTTGACAGCAGTGAGCTTACAACGATAAAAACCTCGGTCACACTAAAAAATGTCTTTTATCCTAAAAATGAAAAGGAGCTTATATATCTATTTGATTATTTTTCAATAAACAATCTTCCCTTCAAAATCATTGGCAATGGAAGCAATATACTTTTAACTGAAAGGGCTTGCAATGTCAATATCATTTCAACCAAACTTTTAGAGTGCAAGGTGCGAGTGCAAGATGGTAGTATAATAGCGCCCTGCTCGATAATGCTTTCAAGGCTCTATCGATACTGTCAAGAAAAAGGGCTTTCAGGGTTTGAAAAGCTTGCAAGCATACCTGGAACGCTTGGTGGCGCCCTATTTATGAACGCTGGAGCCTTTGGATGTAACATCACTGACCATCTTACAAAAGTAAAAATATATTCAAAAGGCAGAGTAAAATGGATAAAAAAAGAAAAATTAGACTTTCATTATAGAGAAAGCCCTTTTAAAGATACCCTAATACTTTCTGCAAAGTTTAATTTATGCGAAAAAGACAGGTGCGAAATAGAGCGCGAATATAGAAAATATCTAACGATTAGGCTAAAACATCAACCGAAAGGATACAGCTTTGGTAGCACTTTTAAAAACGCAGAAAACTACTATGCAGGCGAGCTTATTGACAAGTGCGGTTTAAAAGGGTTTAGCTGTGGCGGAGCTAAGATATCAGAAAAACACGCCAACTTTATTATAAACTATAATAAAGCTAGCGTGAATGATGTTCTACAACTTATTAAAATTATTAAAGATAAAGTGTTTCAGCGCTATAAGGTGCAACTAGAAACTGAAGTTGAAATTTTTTGATAAATATAAACTTAGTCACTCGTCTTGCATTGCAATTTAAGCAACAGACGGGTCATTTTGTAAATTAAAACCAAGGCTAAATGTTCCGCTTGCTGGATTGTTGCGACTATTTAAGGTTAATTCAAAGGTGTAGGTAACTATCTCACCGCCTCCGATATCTCTGTTATGTGGTACGGTGGTTATCGTGCTATCATTACACTTTCTTATAATTGTAACATTGGAAATGCTTGAACTATCGGTAAGTGTTACATCTATTCCTCTATCAGCACTTCTATTTTTTATTGTTATTGTTACAGTTATTGGACTTCCATTGTCTCCATAAGTTAAGTCAACATTTTGCCAAGATGGTGGCATTGTTACCGCTCCGTCAGTTGTGTCGGCAGACAAAGAGATATCCTCTAGTGGCGTGCTAGGATTACTTGCAGTGCCAACAACACTACCAGAAATCAGCGCGTTTACTGATGTAGCCGTAAAGCTTACGTTACCGCCAATGTTAAGCGTCACGTTTGTTGCGGCGTATACCCCAACCATCAATAAGCTTACAATTATGACAAAAGCAACAATAACCGAAACTAATTTAACTTTTAATGACATTTTACACCTACCTAAAAATCTTTTGTTCCTACATATTATTTTGTCTTTATATGTCAATTTTATTACATTTTTTTAAAATAGTCAAATAAATTTACAATCTTTAGTATCCTTTTTATATTTTAATAGCCAAGGCTTTTTATTTTATCGGGTTTATTGCGCCAATCTTTTTCTACGCGGACAAATATTTTTAGCATAACCTTTTTGTCTAGTAACTGCTCGGCAAACAACCTTGCCTCCATACCTATCTTCTTTAAAACCTGCCCGCCTTTGCCAATAATCATACCCTTATGCCTATCATTTTCGCAAATAATGTCAGCGTCTATATGGACAATACTTTCTTCCTCATAAAAGCGTATGATTTCAACTGCAATTCCGTGCGGTACTTCTTGATGGAGAATGTTGAGGGCTTTTTCTCTTATCTCTTCTGCTATCAAAAATTTGACGCTCTTGTCGGTATAATAATCTTTATCATATATATAATGCTCTTCATTATAGCTTGGCATATACTCAAGTATGAGCTGTTTAAGCTTGTCTATATTCTCGCCCGTTCTTGAAGAGACCTCTAAGTCACAATCAAAATTTTTCAGATTTTTTAGGTCAATCTTGGTCTTGATGACCTTGGTCGGAAGGGTCAAATGCTTTATATACTGCCTCTCTTCTTCGCTTGGCAGTGTCGTTCCGTCAATGAGGTACAGTATCAAATCAACACCATTTACAGCCGAGCGAACATTTTTCATCATCGCCTTATCAAGTGCATTCTTGCTATGGTGAACTCCTGGCGTATCCACAAGCACAATTTGGTAGTCATCACCATTGATGATACCTAAAATATTATCTCTCGTTGTCTGAGGTTTTGATGATATTATCGCAACTTTTTGCCCAACAAGAGCATTTACAAGGCTACTTTTCCCGGCATTAGGCAAGCCTACAACTGCAACAAAACCCGCTTTAAACATCTTTCTCCCTCTTTATCTTTAAGTTATCTAAAATTTCTCGAGAGGTCTTTTGCATAACCACTTCATCTTCTTGCAAAATGTGGTCATATCCAAGCACGTGCAGTAATCCGTGAAGGGCTAAAAAGGCAATCTCCCTCTTTTTGCTATGCCTATATTCCTTAGCCTGTCTCTTTGCAACTTGAGGGCAAATCACAACATCGCCTATATATAGTGAGCCGTCTGGCGAGATTTCTCGTATAAAATCTTTCAGCTTTTGTGGGTATACAATATCAAGCATCGGAAATGAAAGCACGTCAGTGGCTTTGTCGACATTGCGGTACTCTTTATTTAACTGTCTAATTCTCTCCTCATCTGCAAAAGATACAGTAATTATTGCATTTTTAGTGTAATTATTGGTGTAATTTAAGGCATAGTTGTATATTTTTTGTATCAACCCCCTATATCTTAGCCCAACTTTTTCAAAGTTAACTTGCACGTTATCCTCCTATATTTTTACTGACAGTCACCACGTAGTCTACTATATGACAGCCTCCGCCTTCGCTCAAAGTGTACTTTTCATCTATTATTATGTCATTTTTGTCAGAAAAAATCAAGGCTTTTTGACGTGCTTTTGAGATAATTTCTTCTTTAACCTCTTCAAAAGGCTCAATTATCTCCTCAGTTGCTATTTCATAATAGATAATTTTCTTAAGTTTAAAAGGCAAAAGCAAGTTTTTTGTAAGCTGTTTTGTGTAAATTTCGCACTCATAGTTTTCAAAAAGGATGTCTGGAGTTTTACTATATATCACAAGTCCACCAAGAAGCACTTGCGATTGCACCTTGCTTTTACCCGTTCTATAAGTCAAAATTCTGTAATCATAATGAGTTTCATTGCCGCTCAGCCAAACCTGCGCGGTGATATCAGCCTTCGGCTCCACTTCGTAAACCTTGCCACTTGAGTCGGTCACATATGGATAGACAAGAACATCGCCCTTTTGAACGATATCACCAACCGAGCAATTGAGCGTGCCTTGAATTAAATTTATCTCGGTTATCATTCCGTCATACTCGCTCACAAGTGGTGAAAAACCGGTGCCCATTTCGTCAGGAAGCAGTGATGGGTTCAAGTTTACAACTATGGACTGTCCTACAAACGCCACGCTCACCGAACTTACAAAATCAAAGTTGTTTCTAACTAAAATTTCAAGCTCCTCGGTAGAGATATTGTATTTTAACTTGCTGTCAAGGTTGTCCTCTATAAAATTTTTTACAAGACTGCATTGCGACGCCTCGCCACCCCATACCTCTATTTTTAGTATAAAACTATATTGCAAAATATAAAAGATAAGCGCAAATATTATGCCGGCAATCAACCCTCCTCGCTTAAAAAACTCCTTAATAAAAAAGGCAGGACCACGACTTTTTAAAGAAACGACCTCTAAGCCTTGTCCTTCAAGCATCTTTTTGATATGTTTTGAATTGTTGTAATCCACTTCAAATTCACTTACATTGTGCTCTTTTCGTGAAAAATTGTATATTTTTATTGTTTTAGAAAGATTATTTATAGCCCGCTCTTGATTTAACCCTTTAACTTTTATTTTTGTTCTATTTTTTAGCATTTAAAATATCTCCACTTTAATTATCACCCCTTGCAAAAGAAGGGTATTACTGGTAAGTTCGCTTAAAACAAGCTCTTTTCCTTCGACAACTACGCGTCCTTTCTTAATCTTAAATGCAACCATATCACTATTGATTATTGTCACCCCTTGATGACCTTCAACATAAAGCAACTTTCCAGACAAATTTATGATGTTATATTCATTTAGAAGGTTATAATCAATTCCGCTTGCCTTATTTTTAATTTCATTAAAAAAATTAAACACATACCCCTCCACTTTAAGATATGCGTTTAATTTAATATTTATATTTATTTTACTATTTAATCGTCATATTTATTAAAAACATTGCTTAAGATGACAGCCTTTACCTCTGGCGGAAGGTCTTTTATCTTTGACAAAATGTCCTTATTTAGTATCCTTCTTGAATAGGCGTGCTCATCTAAAAACCGCTCAAAATCATCTTGTTTAAAATTTCTATTATTTTGCATTTGCAAATTGGGGTTTCGTGCCGGCATTGTCCTTCTATTTATATGCTCTCTCTGAGGTTGATTTCTTAAAAACCTATCGTCTATATACTCTTCAATTACCGGCTCTTCCTTTGGCTGAGCGTTCTCCTCTTGCGCTTGCTCTTTTGGCTCCTCTGCTTCCTTAGACAAGGTTATCTTATTATTTTTATCAAACTCTTGATTTTCTTGCTTATATTTATTTATATTTTCTTGAAGCTTATTAAACCTTTTCTTGTTCGACCTACGTATAAGCACAATCATCAGTATAAAAAATAGTAAAACGCCGGCGCATATAATACAAATTAATGCGGTTGCGCTCATTAGAACATATCTCCTTCATCGTCATTATTCTTCTTACTATCACTGATGATTGAGCGTCTAAGTGCGGTGTCAGCTTGCAAATTCATAAGTTTGTAGTAGTCCATAACAGAGAACCTGCCCTCTTTGATTGCCTGAGAGATGGCTTGCGGAACTTCTGCCTCAGCCTGCAAAACTGCCGACTTCATCTCCTCTGTCTTTGTCCTCATCTGAAGTTCTTTAATCTCTTCCGAGTTTTTGCGCCTTTCTGCCTCAATTTGAGCGTACACCTTCTCTTTCTCCGCCATCTTAATTTCATTCTCGGCATTGAGGTCTCTGCCTACATCTATCGAAGATATGTTTACATCAAGAACGTCGTACATAGATTTTTGTGAAACCACTCGCAAATCAAGATTTGAAAGTAAACTTTGATTTGGCTCTGCCAGGATAGCCTCGCTATTCTTTGCTTTTGAGATGTTTTCCATAATCCAAGCCTTAATTCCACCCTTCAAATCTTCAAGACCAAGACCATTAATATACTTATTAAGATTTAATTTTACAGAAAATGTAGCGCTCGCGATTATCTCTATCTTGTCTTTAGAAAAGCCTCGTATATCTTCAACGCTTACAACTTGAGAATTTATTGCGTCTTTAACTTGTTTAAGACAGTCCTTAGACGCAATTTCGATGGCACTTGCAAGTTTGAAATCAAGTTTCAAACCAGAATCTTCGGCAAATTTCATAGCATTGATAACATTCATTGTGTTGCCACCAGCAACTACAAGTGCCTCAATTTCGCTTAAAGAAAGTGGGTTGCCCGATTTTTTTGCTTGAATATATGCCTCTGTAATGTCTTTTACATTTAATTTTCGTGATTTTAAGCCTATTAATTTAAAACTTGGTATATAACAGCCAGCAAACAGTGCCACAAAAAAGTTCTTCAATGGAACGATGCAATAATATATCACTATTGCAAGAAATAAAGCTCCAAATACCGAAACTAGCACAATCTCAGTGGTTCCAAATGCTGAAAGTAATAATGAAGTCATAACGCCTCCCTATAATTCTTGTCTTTATTATATCACAGAAAAAGAGGTATGTAAATACCTCAAAACTGAAAATTTAACTTATTCGACAAAATTTTGCTTAAAAAACTTGATTTTTATGTAAAAAATTACGATTTTCCACCAATAAAGGAGCGCTGGAAATAGAAGAGATATTGTTGAGCATACCCCGAAAGCAAACCAAACTCATCGACAAGATTTTTGGATATCTTCTCCCTATTTTCAAGCGGGCTATAAAAACTATTGTACATTTGCACTATCCAGGTATCTACTGGGAAAACGTCAAACCTGTTATAGCCAAAAAGGAGTACGCAGTCGGCAACTTTTGGTCCAACTCCGCTTAGTCCAATAAGCCAAGACCTAAGTTCCTTCGTCGGTAGCGAGCGCATCCTCTCTAAAAGCTCTGGCGTAATTTGCTTTAAAACCTTAACAAGATAAGACGCCCTATATCCTGCCCCGCATTCCTTGAAAAACTCTTCACTGCACCCACTTAATTTTTCATAGGAAGGGAAAGTATGCCTTCCGTTTATATTTTCGCCTAACCTTGTCCTTAAATTATTTAAAATAAGTTTTATTCTTTTTATGTTATTATTTGCTGAAATTATAAATGAAACAAGCATTTCAAATAAATCTTGTTTTAAAATTCTAATGCCATAGCCATATTTTATTGGCTCTTTCATTATTTTAAAGGTATTCAATTTATTTTTAATTTGATTGTAATCATTGTCAAGGTCAAACCAATCAATAAAATAATTGGCATCATCGGTTATTATCTGATAGCCTTCCCCGCCCGCTATTATTTTTGCATACTTATCGCCCGGAAAAACTATATACCCCTCTTTTGTCTTTTCATAACAAAATACTTGACCACATTCAAGAATATGCTCTATATTAAATTGTGAAACATCTCTTATTTTTATAACATTTTCTTCTCTTGTATAAATCATATTTTTCTCCTATAAAATTATATCATATCATAAACATAAAAACAACAAATAAATTATTTATAAAAAATAAATATTTTAATTGAAATTTTGCTATCTATTAATTTAATAAAATATCATTAAATTTACTAAAAAAGATGCCTTTTTAGACATCTTTTTGATTTTTTTATTTAATAATTAATATTTTTTATTTTTCAATAAAATTTTGAATTA
>CAMLSW010000013.1 GCA_946484195.1 uncultured Clostridia bacterium | reverse complement strand
AACCACTTGAAAAAGAACAAATTGTAAATTTTTTAAAAGTATATGCAAGAAAACAGTTTGACAACAAAATAGATAAAAACGAATTCTTTAACAATTTTATTTTGAAAGTATTGCTTTATGATGACAAAATTACAATTGTTTACAACACAAGTCTTAATCCTGCAGAAGAAATATATAATCGTCCAAATGATAATGATGATGACAATAATAATGACAATGGAACGAAAATTTATAAGAAAGAAATAGAAATCTCTGATGAAGAAAATAAAAAATTGCCGTTTGAGTTCAAACGACAATTGTTTGGCGGAGAGATAGGGATTCGAACCCCAGGAGGCTTTCACCTCAACGGTTTTCAAGACCGCCGCTTTCGACCGCTCAGCCATCTCTCCATATTTATTGTTTTGATTTTGCATTTTGTAAAAAAACGCTATCGCAAATTTTGATTTGCATTATCAATTATACATATTTTTTCTATTTTTGCAAGTGTTTTTGTTAATTTTTTTATTTTATTCTTAAATTTTGTGTTTTTTAAATAGAAATGATAGAGTAGTAAAGATTGGAACTAATTTAGTTTGGGTCAGCATTGTTTGATATACCTTATTGAAAGAAATTGAGGTGCTGCACATTGTCGTTATGTGTAGCTGTTGCCTTGTTGTACCTTGGTCTACCAAAGCACCAAAATAAATCCTCTTTTTTTGGAACACAGGCAGCGTGCCCGCCCCAACCTTAGGTTGGACCATTATCGGCAAACTTAGTTTGCATCATTGTCGTTTAGTGTATCTGTAATTTTGTTGTACCTTGGTCCGGCAAACTTATTTTGCCAGCCTTACGCTGGGCGGTTATCGTTGAGTGTATCTGTTGCTTAACTTTACCTTGGTCCGCCCGAGAAAACTTAAAGAAAAAGGGTGTCAATGACACCCAAGCCCATAAAAAAGCTATTTTATTTGACAATTTTATAAAATAAAGTTAAAATAAAATAACAAGAAATTGTCTTAAAATGATGGATAATTAGGACTATAAGGCAAAGAATAAACAAAGGAGAAAATTATGAAAAGTTTGAGGATAAAATTATTTTCAGCTATATCAATGTTTGTGATAGCGCTATCAATGCTCATAATTGGCGTATGGGCAATTGGCGAGACGCAGACAATTACAATGAACGGAAATGTCACTTTTAATATTGTGGATGATAGTTTATATATCAAAGATGTTAAAATAAAACAGGACAATAATAGTGAGCCAGCTAGTGTATCTTCATTTATGCCAGGATATATAAATGGAAATTTTGATATGGATTTGACTAATCTTGATACAAATACATTAGGTTCGTTTAATCTTTATTTTTACATAATCAACACTTCAAACAATATATATAATGCGACATTGTCATTAACAGGAGATATGGTTCAGCAAAACGTATCGGTGACACTTGAAAATTCTCAAATACCAGCCACAACTTTAACGGATGGAGAGTCTATATCGCAAGATACTCCAGAAAGTATAATTTTAATTTTGCAGATGTCAACCACAAGTGAAACTTTTATTGATTTAAGTGATATTACTATAAATATAGATAGGCAGATAATAACTGAAACAATATCAGCGATATCATCAAATGAGAACTTTGGAACTGCGAAGGGTGGAATTGTAGAAGTTGGCTCTGAAATAACTTTGATTGCAAATTTTACAGGGACAAGTGACGCCGACTTTTTAGGATGGCGTGCGAATAGTACAACAGGGGAACTTGTTTCAACTTTACCAGAATATACTTTTATTTATGAAAGTGGTATGCCCACAACATATTATGCAGTGTTCGAAGAGGCTAATAATGATTTGGCTTATTATACTGCGAATAGTGAAGGGAAAGTGGGGGTTAGCAGTTGTAGCGCAGGAGTCGTTGATATTATTATCCCATCTATAATATCAAGAGAAGGGAGTGTTTACACTGTAACAACAATAGGTGCGCAGCCACAAACAAGAGCACAATTTGGGGATGGGCTTTTTAGCGATACTTTAAAAACTATTGTTTTGCCAGAGACTTTAATAACGATCGGAAGTGGTGTGTTTAAGGAATGTAATAATTTATCTTCAATTAATTTAGAGGATTGTGTTTGTTTAATAGAAATAGGAATTCAAGCTTTTGATGGTTGCAGTTCTTTAAAGGAAGTTACCATTCCTAAAAGTGTTGAAAGTATAAAAACTTATGCATTTTCTAATTGTAGTGGGCTTGAAAAATTGACTGTTGAAAGTGGCAATAATGTATATCATAGCGAAGGGAATTGTATAATAGAAACAGCTACAAATAGACTGGTTTTTGGATGTAAAAATTCTATTATTCCTTCATACATTACAAGTATCGGCAATGCTTTTTGGGGATGTAGTGGACTTACAGGAGAGTTAGACTTAAGTAATTGTACAAATTTAACAAGTATAGGGGTTAGCGCATTCAATGGATGTAGTGGACTTACAAGTATAAGTCTGCCATCAAGTTTAAAGGCAATCGAAGGTTCTGCATTCAATAATTGTATAAATTTAACAGAAGTTATTATAGATAGCGAGTATGTATATACCAATGCAACCTCAACTTCAGCGTGCGGAAGTTTATTTAATAACACTTCAATCACAACCGTCAAAGTTTTGACAAGTTTGCTTGAGGCGGGGGAGAATAGTTATATTTCAACTAACTTTCGAAAGGTTTCAACCGAGGCGATTGGGGGCAAAAATTATACTGTTTATTCGAAATAAGATTTGAGTGTGGATAAAAAGTATTTTATATAAAAAACTAGAAGTTGTTGAAACAAGGCTTCTAGTTTTTATTATTTAAAAAATGAATTTTGTTATGAAAATTTTTATAACTTTATTGTTTTCTAAAAAATGTATTTTTTTGTGATTTTGGGCTGAAAAAATTTTGTTTATTAGATTAGCAAATTATTGTCTCTCACTTTCAACAGGTTCTTGTGCGGACTGTGAAGTTTGAATTAGGTAGCCATTTTCAAAGTCGCGTTCGGTGAAAAGATATTCGATTTCTCGCACTGTCAGTTCTATTCCGGGTACGGCATAGCCACAAACTTTATCTGCGTATAATAGTCTATTGTTGATATTAGCCATCATTTTGCGTTTTTTAGAATC
Source organism: uncultured Clostridia bacterium (assembly GCA_946484195.1). Classification (GTDB taxonomy): domain Bacteria; phylum Bacillota; class Clostridia; order Christensenellales; family UBA1242; genus Caccovivens. Next base: position 25,605 of record CAMLSW010000013.1, on the reverse strand, counting down.
CTTTTCGTCATTTAAAGCCATATTGCAAGATTTATATAAAATAATCTTTCTTGGAATTAAGAGTTTGGTCTCGCTTGGAAGAGTTAAAGCTGTTTCAAAGTCAATCTTTTGTTGTTTTGTGTTGTTTGAATTTTTGTTCATTATATATCCTTTTAAGTTAGGAGCTAAGTATAGCACATAATTGTCTCGTTGTCAATAGAAGGTGTGCCATTTTTATTCTATGCACGAAAAAACTTGTTTACCACTTAAAATTTTAAATTTAGCCATTACTTGATGTGCTTTTTAGGTTTTACAAGCTGGTAACTTTTAACAAGTAGTGAAAAAACAAGTTCTTTATCAACACTGCCGTCTAAAAGAATTCCTATCCAGCTATCACCACCAAAGTGGTAACCATAAACAAAACCCTTTTGACCGATATATTTTGCTTTGTCCTCTTTGCTTATTTTTATGTCAAGTAGGTCAACTTTGCCTTCGCCTTCAAGCCCTAACTTATCTCGTTGCACATCAAGAAGGGCTGCGTACCACTTGTTGTTTTCCTTGCATCGCAAGATTGCATAGCTTGGAAATTTTGCCCAAAGATATTCAGGACAATGCCCCAGTTCGTCCATAGCGTAGAATATTACGGCATCTTTTGTTGCGCCTTTTTTCTTCATAAACACCTCTTGTAAATTTATTGTAACATATATTTATAAATTTTGACATCAAATTTTTGATTTTTTCAAAATTTAGGGTTAGCAAAAAAACAATTTATCTATAAAATCCACAGTTTTGGACACACTATATATAAAGGTGGAAATATGGCAAGTTATAAAACTTCTATTGCGTTTGGGCTTGTGTACATACCGGTATCGCTGACAAATGTGATAAAAAATAATGATATCGGTTTTAATATGCTTGATAAGAGGACGAGGTCAAGGGTTAAATACAAAAAGACCTGCGAGGAGTGTGGCGGAAAGGAGCTAGAAAACAGCGATATAATAAAGGGGTATAAGGTCGATGAGGACTATGTGACTTTTACTGACGCCGAGCTTGAAAAACTGAAAGGCAAAAAAGACAAAAATATAGTCATTGAAAAATTTGTCAAGCTTGACGAGATTAGTCCGATTTTCTTTGATAAGGCGTATTATGTTTCTCCGCAAACCAAGGGCGCAAATAAAGCCTTTTGTCTACTTAAAAAGGTGCTAGCAGACGAGAAAAAGGTGGGGATTGCCAAGACGATGCTAGGCTCAAGCGAGTGTGTTGTGGCGCTTTGGGTTAAGGAGGGTTCGCTTATTCTTTCGCGCCTATTTTTTTATGATGAAGTGCAGTCAAATCAAGCAAGTGGTATAGAAGAAAGTTTGTCAAAGCAAGAGATTGCACTTGCTAAAAACCTAATTTCATCAATGGAAGGGGAGTTTAAGCCTGACGAGTATAAAGATGAATACAATATCCGCTTAAGGCAGGCGATACTTGATAAGGCAAATGGCAAAGAGGTGCGAAAGGTGGACGGCTCAAAGACAATCAAGATAACCGACCTTATGGAAGCACTCCAAAGAAGTGTAGATGAGGTGACGCAATCAAAAAAGGTGAAAAAGATTGATGGCGACAAGTTTGTCAAGATAAAAAAGAAGGCGTAAATGAACCTATTTAAAAGTAAAGATGTGTCGCCAATGCTATTAGAGTCGCAAGAAAAACCTTTTGATGATGATAACTATATATTTGAGCTTAAGCTTGACGGAATAAGATGTATTGCCTATTTGGATAACAAAACCTCTCTTCGCAACAAGAGAAACGTGGAACTTTTGCCCATTTATCCAGAGCTTGCTTACCTATATAAGCAGGTCAAGGAAAGGTGCGTGCTTGACGGCGAGCTTGTAGTGCTTAATGAGGATGGCTCCCCCAACTTCTTCCTTTTACAAAAGCGGAGTTTGCTTACCGACAAGTTTAAAATAGAGCTTGAAAGCAAGAGGCATAGTGTGCAGTTTGTGGCATATGATATATTGCAAAAGGGTGAGCGTGCAATAGTAGACCTTCCTCTATTTGAGCGAAAGAAAATTCTTGACGAGGTGGTAAAGGAGGGTGGGGGTTTGAGTGTGTCGCGCATCGTGGGAGGCAAGGGTAAAGCCCTTTTTAATCTGACTAAAAAGCTTGGGCTTGAAGGCATTGTTGCAAAGGACAAAAATTCGGTCTACGAGATTGGTAAGCGTAGTAAAAGCTGGATAAAGATTAAAAACCTAAAGGATGAAGACTTTTTGATTTGCGGTATAGTGCTTAGTGATGAAGGCAAGATAAAGGACCTAATTCTTGGACAGTACAAGAATGATAAACTAACCTTTAGAGGCAAGGTTTTTGTCAATATTTCAAAACAAGAGGAAGGTATAATTCTCGCCTTTGCACTAAAGCATCAGTCAAAACCACATTTTAAGGTGAGAGGCGACATAGTTTGGGTGAAACCAGAACTTGTGTGCACCGTGCAGTATATGATGCTCACTCGCGATGGTGCAATGCGCCAGCCAGTCTTTAAAGGATTGCGATATGACAAATAGATTTTAAAGATTAATATAATAATATTGTGGATAGCGTCTGCGTGTTTCTAAAAACTATTTGATTTATAATTAAATTGCAATATTTTTTTGAAAATATCAAAAAATTCGTTGACAAACCAAAAATTATTTGCTATTATATTAGAGCAATCATTCCTTTATGGAATGTTTGCCTCATATTTCCCTCATTTTTATTTTGTAAGAAATATGTAAGTCATCAGTCATAGCATTGATGATTTACATAAGCCCACTTACAATAATTAGATGAGAAATTGTTGTGTTTTAAAGATGGCCGGTCGCAAATTTAGGTGTAAAATCTCGATGAAAATGCTACTAACAACAACAAAAAACAAAAAGATACAACTAAACAACAATCAATTATTTCCCAGTAGCTTGAGTGGTGGAGCAGTCGAGCTGGGCGCCAAGGACGAAGTCCTGCGTATGGAGCGCAAGCGGAATTAAACCGATACGGTTAATAGCCGAGTGCGACTAATAACACCACAAATAAAAAGATACAACTAAATAACCAATTAATTATTCCCCAGTAGCTCAGTGGTGGAGCACTCGGCTGTTAACCGATAGGCCGTAGGTTCGAATCCTACCTGGGGAGCCACAGTCACTCATAGTATCGATACGTTTTGTATCGATATTTTTTATTGCATCTTTTTTGTTCTTATTCTTAATAAAGGCTTTTGTATAAGCAAGTTTTTAATAGAGGGTTTTATGCAATAAAAAAAGACCGCACATTTGCGGTCAAAATTATTGTTGTTACTGTGCGAGTTATTTTGGTTATCACTTGGATTATATAAATTTTAATTAATATTAATCTTTCGTATTTTATGATTAATTACATCATTTTTACTATAAATAATTGACAAGCTAAAAAGCAAGGTTTATAATATCTATATGAGGTTTAATTATGAAAAAAACAATTGATATTAAAGTTATACTTACGAGCTTGCTCTTTATTTTACTGCTTTCTTTTTCTTTGATACTTGTAGGGTGCGGAGAAGAAAGCAGTGGCAAGATTAACTTTATAGTTGACGGGCAGACCTATGAAAGCGTTGAAACAGACGGTTTTGAAAGGATTGTTTTGCCAGCCGAGCCTGTTAAAGATGGCTATGACTTTGCCGGATGGTATTATGATGACCAAACTTTTGAGTACCCTTTTTCTGACACCGATTTTATTAAGCAACAATTGACGGTTGAGCTGTCCTTATATGCTAAATTTGAAACAAGTGTTTTAAGGACAATCAATTACAACCTTGATGGAGGCACAAACTCGCCAAATAATGTTGCAACACTTTCAAGCGGACGGGAGTTTTTGCTTTCTGACCCGACAGCGCCAAGTGAGTACTTAAAATTTGCTGGCTGGTTTACTGACGGCGAATTTAAAAATCAAATCACCCTGATAGCTAAAGGTCGCGAAAGTCAGATTGACCTATATGCAAAGTGGGTGGTTAAGGATGGCTACAAACTTTATGATGTAAAGTCAAGCAGTATGGAGCCAACTTTAACAGTAGGCCAGTCGGTTATCACAACAAGTGATTATCAAGAGTTGCAGGTTGGTGATATAGTAGTAATTTCTTATAGCGATAGCTCAAACTATTACTGCCGTAGAATAGTGGAAATCGATGAGGTTGAAGGGCAGACGAGATATGTCACGAAAGGCGATAATAATCTTCTCATTGATTCAAGTTATGTGACGGTAGAGAACATCCTTGGCAAGGTAATAGGAGTGATAGAGACACCTGCAAGTGATGATGACATTAACATGGGTGGCGAAATCACTTTTACAGCTCCCCCACAGCTGTCGATTGAGGCAACTGATGTAAACGCCTCGGTATCGGCACGGGGGCAAAATTCACGGACCGAGATAACACCTTTTGAGGATAAGTATAGTGCAAGTAGTCAAGGCAGGGAATTATTTGAGTTTCCAATAGCTTTTAATGATAATTTAGAGCCTATAACTCTGACGATTACCGTGACAAACCTTGATGGAAATAGAAATATGACGGCTTGCTTAAATTTTACTAATCAAGAGCAGTCAAATATTGTAATTGATATAACACAAAGTGACACAAACTACACAAGCGGAGAAGAGCTGACACTTCCTCCGCAAGAGAGTATGACCTTTACAATTACCTTTACAACAAGAGTGACATCTGCCAATCTACCAATAGAAAACATTTTTTTAGACTTGTTTTAGAGGGTGCGACCAGTTTGTAATTGAAATTAAGCAAAGATAAAAGGCATCATAGACGTAAAATACGTGTTATAATGTTTTTTTATAGGTTTTGTATTGAAAAAATATCTAAATTATGGTAAAATTATTGTAAAGAGGGGTATTTATGATAAAAAGTGACAAACAACTTAGACAAGAGGCAATAGCTGTGCTTGTTGAGCTTGGAGTGTGCAGGTATCTAAAGGACATCGATTTATACCACGGCAGAGCCAACAGTGACGGCAAGCGTTTTTCTGTGAGAAATTTAGATAACAGTGGCGACAATACTGGCAACAGGAATGTATCTTCAATGAGCGGGCTTTATACAGCCAAAAAGGATATTGCCACCGAGTTTGCCGAAATAAGGGCGAGATTTAAAGGCGGAAAGGCAGAGTTACATAAGATAGTAGGCATAAATGAAGATGATGTTATATTTGATTTAACCTTTGAAAAATCCTTTATTAGTGAAAAGGATATGCCAAGGCTTGCAAGGGCGTTTCGAGTTTTAACAAATTTTTCAGTATCCAATCTTCTTCCTATCAATTTTGATTATAAAGATGTTTATTATAGTGTCATTTTCCCTGTCTTAAGAGAGCAGGCAACGCCTTTGCTTAGCTTTAGAAAAGAAAATGATGTTGTTAAGCAGGCAAAGAAGAGATTTGAAGAGGTAAAAAGTAAATTAAAAAGTGATGGCGACATTGATAAACTTAGAAACCTTGATATAGACGATAAAACCTTCGAAAGATTGGTTAGGGACTATATAAGCGCTAGAAATACAAGGATTTTACTACGAGTTGTTCCGTTTGATGTGCTAGACAAGGCTTCGGATGGGAAGGATGTCTTTTATAATGATGAATATTATTCATTAAATGGGCGCTATGTGTCTGCTTGGATTGCAAACAATCATATTGCAGGTTTTAAATACCTTGTAAATAGTGCTACGCTAGGTAAAAAGATAGACATTTGTCATCTTGTCAATGTTCAGCAGATTATGACCGAACGCGACTTTGGTGAGTACTACCAAAATCTTATGCAACTTGAAGAGGTGGCGACTAAGAGGTTTTCTGATTTGATACCTGCCGAGTTTGAAGAGTTTTTTGCCTCAGCGAGCGGATGGGAACTTGTCTGGCTAGCCAGCAAGGACGCCGAGTGCAAGGCGCTATATGACAAAAAGGCGGGTATTTGGGAAGGCTGGACAGTTGGTCAGCATACGGCGAGCGTTGTAGACTTTTTTGACACCTATTATTCAGACTCTTTGCCTGACAATATGCAGTCTATAATGAAACTAATACTGCTTGCTCACGATATTGGTAAAGGGGTGGCAAGTGAGAAACATTTTCCGCAAGAGCTCGAAAATCAAAGGAACGTTGACACTCTTTTAGATAGTTTAGAAATCAAAAAGGGAGTAAAAGATATTGTAAAGTTTGCCATTGGCGAAGGGCAGAGATATACAAGCTCGATTTTAATACAAGAGAATGAAGAACAAAAAGATAAAATGGTTAGTCAAGGGCTTTTAAACGAGGGCAATAGGTATGACAGGGAGAAAAGGCTTATAAAGCAGATGAACGAAAAGTGCGCCGAGGTGCTTAAAAAGGCTTTTGGAGAAAGTCCTAAGCAAGAAGAGGTTGATGTCCTTCGCAATTTGTGCTTAATTTTACAATTTTGCGATAGTGGCGCCTACACCTATTACGCTAAAATCAATGAAGGTCAAGCCTATGTCACTGGCGGTAATGCGCGATTTACTAGGTCCTTTGAGCAGACAAATAAAAACACGCCACTTCTCAAAAAGTCGCAAAAACTTGGCTTAGTTTTAACAACAAACCAAAGGCTTTTGCAAAGTCAAGATGAAATAAGCCTGCCTTTAAGGGTTTTATAGTAATTTAATTTGTAATAAAAAAGCTTTATTAAATAAAAATAAATTTGTAGACCAAATAGCTATACTAACTAAACTTAATATTTGATGCGACAAAGTAATAAAATTAAAAGTCCACGATGTTTTGATGCAGATTAAGACCAGAATTTTCTGGTCTTTTTTATATAAATTATTAAAAATTAATGATTTTTTTGATTTTTTAGCTATTTTTTAATGATTTTTTAGCTATTTTTTAATAATTTTTAGAAAAAATTAAAAATATTTTTTTATTTTTATTAAGATTTAAATAAATTTTTTCTGCACTGGTATAATATATTATTAAATTATTTAATTTAATTTTAGGCAAAATTTGACAAAACATTTGCTTATAAGACTAAAAAAGTGTTATTATGAAAATACTAAGGAAGGGGATATGAAAAAGGTATTTGCACTTTTTGCGCTTTTCTTTACTACTGCCATCGTGCTTACTGCGTGTAGTAGTAATCCAAGCGTAAGCGGAAATTTCAGAAGTCAAGAATATGTTGTGTCAATTGGTGACACAATGGATTTTTATGATGAGCTTACAATAACTAAGGGAGCAAATAAGAGTGATGTAAAACTTGTTTCGTCAAATAGCGAGGTTCTGCAAGAACAAGACGGGCAGTTTGTCGCATTGACTGCAGGACGAAGCATAATTTTCGCTCAATATCGCGACGAAGTTTTTACGCAAGCAAGTGTAGTTGTAAAAAATCAATATTCAACCCCTATAAAACCGACCGTAGATGAAAGCGGGCTTATGCAATGGGATAAATCATACACCTTCATTGACAACAGCGTTGTCTACGGTGAAAGTTACATACTTGAAATTGCAAATATTACAGGACTAGAGAGTATAGATGAAAACGCGCTCGAGTTTACAGAGTATACAACAGGCAATAGTTTTCAGCTAGAAGAGATTGGCTCTTACTACGTTAAACTTACTGCGATTGGGTATGGTCAGTATGTTGACCCTTCAGAAAAAAGCCAAGGATATATTGTAAACTACGGCGTAATGGGCTTACTTGAAGAGGTTGCAATAAGCGGAAGCGACCAAATTAGAAATGAAATGGCAACTATCAGTTGGCAAGAAAAAGAAAATGCAAGCTACGATGTATATTTAAACGGCATCAAGGTTTACTCAGACTTAGAGCAAAATAGTTTTGATTATGACTATGTGAATTTAGAGAACGGGCAGAGCGTTACTGCAAAGGTCGTTGCAAAGGATAAGGATGGGGTGGACCTTCCAACAACATCAGCGCTTACTCTTGTCAAGCTTGAAAGCCCTACGGTAGATTACTTTAGTAGCAACGCAAGCTATCTAAGCTTTAGTGAGATAGAAAATGCAAGCAGCTACTCTGTCTATCTTCAAAAGGTATCACTTGGCTCATCGCAGTACATAACAATCGAAAAGGACGAGATAGCTAATATCCAGTTTGACGGACTTGAAAGCGGGCTTTACAGCATTGAAGTGCGCTCAATAGGTGGAACAGGTGAAGAGCTTTACCTAAATAGCAAGCCTACAACAATGGACTTCATTGCAAAACTTGCAACACCTCAGGCAACCGTTGCCTTTGAGGGTAGAAAGGCAATCTTTAATTTTGAAGATGTATATTATAACAATAGATATCTTATCTCCTTCGGCGAGCAAAGCGTTGTCGTTGAAGGGCAGACCTGCGAGGTTGACCTTTCAGCTTTTAGCGCAGGCGATTACACCTTTACTGTCAAAGCAATTCCAAATCTGTCAGATGGAAGTGTAGAGGCTTATGTAGAAGGCTCGCTCAGCACGCAGAAAGTCATCGCCTCAGATGCTTTCACCTTTGACTTTAAGGTTTTAAATGATATCACCGGCATAACTCATAGATACAGTAAAGAGGATGGCGTTTCAACCTTTACTTTCAATCAAGTGTATGAGGCAAATTATTATAACCTTTATATAAATGGCACCTTGGCTCGCGACCCACTGCAAAGCTCCAACCTTGGCTATGTAAACTTAAGTATTGATGACCTTAACAATTATGCTCCGCAAGATAATAAGTATATCATTCGTGTAGAGGCTGGACGAAATGAGGATGGCGTTGAAAAAGCTCCTCTATCAACCTTTGAAAAGACGCTCGAAGTGCTTGATATTGTTTCAAAAGCAGACACACAGACTAACGGCTATTACAGTTGGAACACTCTTGATAACGATAGCGCAATGTACTACTATGACATCTATGAGGCAAATCAAGACTATCAAATTACCAGTTTAGAGCCAGTTGCAAGCGCAGGCACAAGCGAAGGACAAACTATTGAGGCGCTCGACTTTGGCTACTACGTGATTAGAATTAGGACAACTTCAATAAACTATGATAGCTATCTTGACAGCGATTTTTATGACGAAAATGGTTACCTTGAAGATAGATTCTTAGTTTACGAGCAGATTGAAACTCCAAATGTTACCTTCTCTGATGAAAATGGCTATCAACTTATAATTGACGCGCCGTTGTATGCGGGTGGCTTTGAAGTTTATGTTGACGGCTCACTTGACGGCTCAATTTATTATAACAATGACAGCGGTCAAGCAACCTACAATTTGGTAAATCAGTTTACAGACGCTGACACCTACCAAATTGAAGTGGTAGCAACTGTTGGACAAAGATATGATGGTGCGTTGCACACTGACTCTCAGCCTTTTGCGCTTACAGTTACAAGACTTGCTCAGCCAAACTTTACAGTGACTGAGCTTACAAACAGTTACGGACTAAAAACTGCCGAACAACTTTCAGTTACAATGATAGCAAATGCAAGCTATCCTATTATAAAGCTTGACGGGCAGGTAGTAAATAGCGACAATGCAAGCTCTATAAATATAATCGACCAATCGGTATATGACAATGAGTTCTCGCTCACACTTTTCTTTGTTGCAGGGCAAAATCAAGGGAATGACTACTTTATAGATGGCGTTGAGAGAACTATCAACTTTAGACGCCTTGCCGTGCCAACCAATATTGATTTTAACGATGGCATTTTAAGCTGGCAAAATAGTGATAGCGAGGTTGAGGGCTACTACTTGACGCTCACTCTCACAAACGAGGCAAATGGCAACTCATACTTTAGAAAATATATAGATAGCACTGCATTGACGCTTGACCTTCAAACATATATCAACAACCTTTGCGCATCTGACAGTAACTTTAGCGGTGCATATAACCAAGCGGAAAGTGTGATTGTAGAGCTTAGCGCCTTCAAAAATTCTTTCTCAGGACAAACCTATGTTTTGCCTTCAGCGAACGGCACAACTACATCAGGCGGTACAAGCCTTACCTTATATAAACTTGACGCGCCAGTTTTAACCTTCAATCCAGTTGACCTAATACTGAGCTGGAGCGATGTCGCCCAAGGCACAACCTATGATATATATGTTGGCGGGGCTCTTGCACGAGAAGATTACACAACGGTTTCAATAACCCTTGCAAATCTTGGTGACTACTCATTCTTAAATGGACAAGACGTCTATGTAAGAAGCAAGAATGTCAAATATTTGACCTCAGAAAATTCAAATGTTATAAACATCAAAGAGCTTGCCTCAATTCAAACTATCACGATATCAAATGCAAGTGGAGAAGCGGTTGTTTCCTTCACATTAAGCTCAGATATCGCAAGCACTAGCGCAGTGCAAGTGAATGGTAGCAGTGACAATGTATCTTATACTCCAGCAAGCCAAAGCGGAAGCTTTAACCTTGCCGATTTTGACTCGACAAGTTTTGCTCTTCAAGTTATAGCCGAGAACAATAGCCAGTCGCAATTCTATTATAACTCAATAGTCACTACCTTTGAGCTTGTCGACCTTGAAGATATGACCTTCTCTGCTACAATTGATGGAGATAACATCACTTGGAATAATATTGCAAACGACTTCATCGGGAACAATATCTATCCTATTTCCTACACCTTAACTATAACAAATGGCGAGGATAGCTACACAATTGATACGACCGAGACCTCATACAATATTCAAAGCATAGAAGACCAGATAGGAGTTGTCCTCGATGGCAGTGTAAATATAACCGTGCTTGCAAAAGTCAGCTCGTCGTATATCCTTACTCTCACTGACGGTCAGGCACGCGGTTATTATGGTGACAAGCAGAGCGAAGTTCAAACCACACAAAAGCTCTTGCCACTTGAAAATATAGAATATGAAGTTGTTGATGATACAGTTTATTCGTCGGCGCTTGAAAATAGGCTAAACAGCTATCTTCTTATGACCTTTGCTGACAGATGGACTGACAAAGAGGGCGTTTACTTTGAAGTTTCTATCATAAATGGCACTGAAAACAATGTCTTCTATGTGACTTCTTCGCCAACAGCAAACTATAGCCTTACAAATCAAGCTGGATATTATTATTTGAGGCTTAATAGAGCGCTTCTAGGTGAAGGCAGTAGCATTATTATAGTAAGCGTGCACGCTTCAGGCTATATTACATCGCAGGGAAGCGGAATAGTAGTTAATCGACTTGGCAGTATAACTAGAATGGGAGTCAGTCAAGATGGCTTACTTACAATAACAAATAGCGTAAACAGTTCTTACCTAGTTCAAATTTCGGTCAACAACACAATAATCGCACAAGAACTTGTATATGATGGCGCTAGCAACAATCAGCTTGACCTTATGCAAGAAGGACTTCTTAAGGATAAATATGGTTACTATACAATAAGCGTTATTGCATACGATGCAAATGCAAAGATGCTTCCTTCAAGTAACGCGATTGAGATATCGGGCACCAAACTTCAAGGCATACGCTCGCTTGAAATATCTGACGAAGGCTACTTGATTGTAGATATATATCCAGATGACAATACAGATTTACGCTTTATTGTCAAATTGGAGTATTTAGGACAAGATTATCGTTTCAACTTTACTGCAAATAAGCTTAGCAGTGCAACAACTTACCAAATAGCTTTACTTGAACTTTTCTCATCAATAGAAGAATATATTCCTCTTGAAGAGAAGAGATACAATTTTGAAATTGCGGTAGGTAGAGAGAATTATATAAGGTCTGACTTTGTACCTTTTGAGGTCGACTATACAATAGATGTAGCGCCAAGCAGAGCTAGAGCTGATATGGCAAATGACTACTTCCTATTTGAAAAGAGGGAAGATGATGACACAATCGGCGTTGCAGTGAGACTTTACACCTTTGATAGCACTTTGCAGGCATATGTATCTCAATCTGTTGAATTTTTAGAGGCATCAGAGCTGCTTGGATATTGGTGTACAAACAATGATGATGAAACAAAGTATTTCTCAAAGACCTATGACGGGACTCTAGAAAATGTTACTCAAACAGAGTGCTATGCTATAAGCATAAACGAGCTTTTGGCAGACTATTCATTTGGTAGATTTTACATTGAAGTTGCACGCGTTGGGCGAGGAGAGGTGTTCAATCAATATTCTAAACAAGGTTTTGAATTATTAAAACTCAATAAAGTCAACGATGATACGACTACTTCAAATTATCTAAGAATTGAAGATAACAACCTCTTATGGCAATGGCTACCAGATGCTAGCCTCGCAGATATAAGTGTATATACCCCAACTGCATACTACATCACCTTCACTTCTGCCGAAAATGAAGATGATGAGTCGTACAGTCTGATATCATACTCATCTGCCTTTGACCTTCGAGAGGCAAATCTTACACCAGGCAAGAACTATAATATAACAGTTAAAGCGGTTTCTTCAAACCTTCTTGTAATAGCTTCAGATGACACAGAAAATCAGACGCAAGCATTGAGATATACACAGCCACTTTCACTTGATGTTGTAAATGGGCGAATAGTATTTAATGAAGAAGCATTCAAAAATACCGAGTTTATGCAGACTATCACAGAATATTTTGTAGCAAGTTCTCACGAAGAGCTACTATACAACATAATGGGTGACGTAAACTATCTCGCTCCGCTTTACTTCCATACATCAAACCTAAGTCAACAGATGGTAACCCTTCGTTTCACAGTGCTTGACAGCTCTGGCGCAGAAACTAGCACCTATTATGATGTTTCAGTAATAGGATATCAACTTTTCCCTGACATAACGATTGAAAACAATAACAGCAATATTATGACAGCAACCCAGGCGTCATACTTCGACTTAATAGAGGCGTATGCAAACACCATTCAAAACTTGTCAACAACAAATGCGACAAACTTTAAGGATATGGCAAGCGCTTTAGGCAGGGCAAATAGAGGTATTGCAGGTGGCGGTATTATGATAAGCGACTTTGCAGACCAATTGCCAGCAGGCGAGTATTCGGTGTCAGTTTACCAAAGAGGCAACTTGCAAAGATATATCGACTCAGAATTTTCAAATTCAGTTGAGATGTTTATAACAGCAAGTCCATCGGTAACTCTATCTTCTGAGGTTGTTGATGACGCAAACAACTATTATGCAACACTAGGAAGCGTTCAAACCTATATTGCCGAAGACTTTGATGAGCAGGGCAATGCAACATCCTATTCATATCAATATGTAACACACTATCAAATGATATTAAGGTTCAATTATCACATCACTTCGGGTGTAATCTATATTGACCGCAGAATTGATCTAGACCTTGTTTATTCTGAAGGCGCTGGCTGGGGAATATATCTTAACAGTTCTCCACTTGAAGGCATAATTTCCGATGTAGAGAACGGACACGAAGTCCCTGGTTTCAAGATAAATATGACGGCGCTACGAAACCTCTTTGATACAATGTATGAAGACCAGCCTATAGATGTCAACACCACAATACGAGCCGACATATACGCACTTTCTGAGGATAACGGCTATGTACCAAATGGCAAGAGTGCGGTGTTCAACATAAGATATCTAGACCTTCCTACAGACAGTATATCTTTCCAAAACGGACAGATGGTAATCACAACAACATTAAATGACAGAAATTACATTCTTATGAGATATCTTGCTGTGGGCTCTGGTGTTGCACAGAGGACCATTCAAATAAATAATGGTATTGCTATTATTGACCTTCCAAGGGAAGGCGCATATCAATACATTGTGCTTTCAATTAACGGTTCGATTTCTTATAACACCATCAACGTTGAAAGTAAGATGTATGCTATAGAAAACCTTTACAAGCTTAGCGCACCAACGCTTTCGACTGCCGATAACAACTTGCAAGTAAGGTATAACAGTGTTGACTTTAACTACACTGAAGACCAATCACTACATTTCTTGCTCGCAAACGACGTTTCGCTTAGACAGGGTGATGGATATTACTATTCAAACATCTTAAAACAAGGCGCAACAAATACTTTAACCTACCGTGTAGGCTCTGTTGATGCAACAACAGGCAATGTTGCTTATAGCTCTGAGCTTACCGCAGAAACCTTCTATGCATATCTGCTTGGTAACAGCGGACAGGTTGAGGCGTCAGTGCCTTCTGGGCAGACAAGCCACGGTGCAGACTTTATTTGGACCTTCTATACCGAAGGCGAGGATGGAAGTTTGACACCTGCAACAATGCTCTTCTCATCTGATATATCGCAAATTTCAGCAAGTATGCTCAATGTTGTAAACGGCTCGCCTTATGTTAGCGAAGGCAATGTACGCTGGCCGATTAGCACAAGTTCGGTTAGCCTTGATGGTGGTCAAATCATCTATCAAGTCACTGTAAACTACTATAACCTTGTGCTAGGAGAAAACGAGTTCGACACCACATACAGCTATGTAAGCCGAGATATCTACTACACAACAAACAACAGCCTTGACGCCGACTATATCAGTCAAAACTATGATTATTACACGATTGAGGTTGTTGCGCTTGGTGGTATAGCAAGCAGTGACATAAGGTCGATAACAACTATAGAAAATGAAAGATATTTGATTACTGACAGCGTTTACTACGAAGGTCAAGATAGTCAAGTTCTTAGAGGAAGAGCGCAGACGCTTGGAAGCACGACTCAGCCTATTACAAGAACGCCGGCGCCAGTGCTTAAGCCAAGTGACAGCGTAAACAATAATGGCATTTCAGAAGGTAAGATTGTATATTATATCACAACTTCAAACTATGGTAGCTCGGTTGTGACCGAAGAAAATAGCGCTGATGCGTCAGCAAGAACGACAATTCGCGCAAACTACTCACAGGGCGGAAAAAATTATTCAGTTGAGCTTACCGGAACGTATGAATATACCGCAAGCACATCGGCGGCAACAAGTGGATACATACTTGTAACCTTCACGCCAGATGAGGGACAATTAAATGATGTTAGTCCATTCAATATTATTGTTCAGATGTACTCAGGTAGTGGACTTCTTTCTAAGTCGCTTGAAATCAGCTCAGTCTATAAGATGACAGCGCTTGATGGTAACTACCAGATAAGCTTGAGCGGTGAGCAAACCATCATAGACTTTAGCGATTACTTTAGATACATCACGATTGCAGGCGACAACTCTTGCTATGAGATTGCTATAGATTACACGACAAGAACTGGCTCATACACAGCTGTCCTTGACAGAAATAGCACTTCTAAGACCTTCACAATCACAAATGATATGACAAGCCTCACTATTCAAGTACGTGACAGTCAAGAGGCAAGTACAGTCAATAGATTACTCTTGCTTTACAGCGACAGCTTGCACTTCAATATCAACAGCACCTCTATCACCGAAAATGGCAAGGAGCTTATAGACATCGTATGGAATAGCGAGAACTATATGTTCGAGTGGAGCTGGAACAATGGCAATAATGTCGAAGACTATGAGTATTATATAGAGATTATAATGGATGACCTCGAGGTTATAACTACAAGCACGACAGATAATTTCTATATGCCACAGGAGAGAGGCACAATCTTGTCCTTCTCACTTAAGGCGAGACAGAATGATAGGGCGTCGACTGGAGAACTTTACCTATACAGTGAGTCCATTCAGTTTGATGTGCCAGAGGGTGGAATTGAATTTGACTTGTTCTCTGGTGGCAATGGTAGCGAAAGCAATCCATATAGAATTGCAAATGCCGAGGACTTTTACAATATCTCAAGACGAAACAGCCTTGAACAGTCCTTCTATTTCATCTTGACCGCAGATATAACTCTTGACCAAGACAGACTAATCGTTGATGGTGAGCCTTTGATAAAAGGGTTCTATGGCAGTCTTGATGGTGATGGCTTTGGCTTGACACTAAACGCCACACAACTTCTTACAATGACGCAGGACTACTCAACCTCATTACCAGGACTTAGCGGACTTAGCTTCTCAAAATATTTTGCATTGTTTGAAAGCCTGTCGCCAAGCTCGACAGTTACTGACCTTGAGCTCAATCTTGTTGTCAATATAACCTCGCTTGATGGTAGTGATGTGCTGATAAGCCCGCTCACACTTTACAACTATGGTCAGATTGATAATGTACGCGTAAATTCAATCACAATCACAAGACTTCAAGGCTCGGGCAACTCCAACGACATCTTCCTTGCAGGTATTGCAAGCGTCAACTATGGTCAGATTGTAAACTGCAACAACTATGCAGACTTCTCATACAATATGCCACAGCAGGTAAATATCAACTTCGCCTATGCCGGCATCGCCTCAATCAATGCAAGCCTAGATGGCTATGTGGGCGAGATTGAAAACTGCTTTAACAGCGGTGACGTTGAACTTAGAGCAAGACAGAGTAACATCAACGTCTATGCAAGCGGTATAACCTTAGTCAATAGCTCAGTGCTTAATAAAGTGGGTAATGATGGCAACTTTACGCTCTCGTCAAGTGTAAGCTGCGCGGTATACTTTACAGGTGTAACCATTACAAGCACAAATGGAGACCTAAGCTACTGCTATAACAACGGAACGTTTACCAGCCCTACCGGCACAAGCGTGACCTCATACTTTGCAGGTATTGCCTACTCGCTTTCGTCAGGCACTATAAACTATCTTGTAGATACCGCATCGAACGCACTAGTGCGAATAAGCCCAATCTCACCAAGTGCTGACCTTGGCACAAACTATGCCTCTGTCGGCTCTGGTACAGTCTCGACAATAAGCACAATTGCAATCACAAGTGCATCAATAAATTGTGGAGATGGCTACATCTTGCGTATTCAAAGCACATCAGACGGATATACGGCATCTATCGGAAGACAAAGCTAAAAAGCATAAATTAAAAGAGTTTATGTTTTAAAAAACAAATAAAGAGAATATTATATAGTTATGAAAAAGATTGTCCTTTTAGTAACTTTAATGTTCTCTTTATTTTTGTTTTCAGCCTGCACGCCTTCGCCTGCTTTTAGCCTTGAGGGTAAAGACTATATCGCCCTCAGCCTCGACATATCCTCAAGCGGTCAGATAGTGCAGTCGCTAGACTTTTCGCTTGGCAGTGACAGGCTATCTACTTTCGGCGAAGATAAGGATAAAGAAAGCTTTAAACAAAACCTTATTAAAAATGTCGAACAACTTAGGCTTGAATTTTTGATGAATTTCTCCCTTGTCTATGTAAATAATCCCATTGAAGACTACAAATTTAACAAGGGTATACTTTTTAGCGCTGTCACCTATGACGAAGAGCAAGATAGCGTTGGCTTTGACATACTCTTTGACAGCGTTCAAAGCTGGAATTATTATCATAATGTGAGCGCTAGTCAAGAAAATAGCAACAATGGGCTTTATTTATTTAAGAAAAACACATCTTCCGGCACCTTTCCTTTTTCGGCTAAACAGCAGATAGGCGAAGATGAGGCAGTCTATGTAGGTGATAGATATGCAGACGTCTATCTCTCAAGCGCTGAAGGCACTTCTTTTGCAGGCAAACTTGAAGAGGAGTATAAGCCACTTCTTGTATATAACTATTCTACTTTTTCTAACTCTCTTCGCTCTGACGCCGACTATAAGGGCAAGGATAATAACGGGCATAGCCATCATATTTGGGTGGTGGAGCAAGCAAAACTTACAGGTGAAAATATAATAAGGCTAACCTCATATCAAGTAAATGTTGGTATGTGCTACCTCACGGCAATCATAGTGACAGTGGCAGTAGGGATTATTCTCACCATAATTTTTGAGCGCAAACGCATCTTGGCGTTTATAAAAGGGCTTTTGATGTCTGCGATGCCTTAACCGAAGTTATAATTGATAGCGAGTACGTTTACACAAATGCAACCTCAACTTCAGCGTGTGGACGTTTATTTAATAACACTTCAATCACAACTATTAAAGTTTTAACAAGTTTGGTTATTAGCAATCATAGATACATTAATACCACTAACTTTCCTAATATTTCAACTGAAGTAATTGACGGAAAGAATTATACTGTTTATTCAAAGTAAAAGTATTAAAAAGAGTTAATACCAAATTAGTATAATACAAGTTAAAACTCTTGCATTTCGCAAGAGTTTTTTATGGCTTTCTTTTTTGCGGTGAGAAAAAATTTGCGGGAAGAGTTGAAATTTGCAAGGATTTGTGCTAATATTATATGGTTAAAGAAGGTAAAGATTATGATTAATGAGAAAATTAGAAATATTGCAATTATTGCCCACGTAGACCACGGCAAGACCAGCCTTGTAAATGAGCTACTTAAACAAGGGCAAGTTTTTAGAGATAATCAACAAGTTGAAGACAGAGTTATGGACTCAAACGCACTTGAGCGAGAGAGAGGTATTACAATCTTATCTAAAAACTGCTCTTGTCAATATAAAGGTGTAAAAATCAACATTATAGACACTCCAGGACACGCAGACTTTGGCGGTGAAGTTGAAAGAGTGCTTAAAATGGTTGATGGCGTTTTGCTTGTCGTTGATGCCTTTGAGGGGCCTATGCCTCAAACGCGTTTTGTGCTTGAAAAGGCGCTTGCGCTTCAGCTTAAAGTCATTGTAGTTATCAATAAGATTGACAGACAAGACGCAAGGGTGAGCGAGGTTATCGACGAAGTCCTTGAACTATTTTTAGAGCTTGATGCAAACGAAGAACAACTAAATTCTCCGTTTATTTTTGCATCGGCAAGAGCTGGTGTTGCTTCAGCTGATAAGGACATTAAAGGCAGTGATATGGCACCTCTTTTTGAAAAGATACTTGAATATATTCCAGCGCCAGAGGGTGACGAGAACGGACCTTGCCAAATGCTTGTTTCGTCTGCCGAGCATAATGACTATGTAGGAAAGCTTGCGGTAGGCAAGATTAGCAGAGGCACGCTTAAGGTTGGCGCAAATGTAACGCTATGTAACTATCACGACGACAAAAAGGTTAAATCAAAAGTAGTAAGCCTCTATGTCTTTGAGGGGCTTAAGAAAGTGCCAGTTGAGAGCGCCACAGTCGGCGAGATTGTATGTGTTGCAGGGCTTGAAGGCGTGCAGATAGGCGATACCATTTGCGACAGTGAAACAGTGGAGCCGATTGAGTTTGTCAAGATTGCCGAGCCATCGGTTGAGATGACCTTTATGGTCAATGATAGCCCATTTGCTGGCAAAGAGGGCAAGTTTGTCACTTCAAGGCACCTTAGAGACCGCCTTTACAAAGAGGCAGTAAAAGACCTATCACTTAGGGTGAGCGACGGGCAGACTGCCGAGCAATTCAAGGTTTGCGGACGTGGCGAGATGCACCTATCCATCCTCATTGAAAATATGAGGCGTGACGGCTATGAGTTTCAGGTGTCAATGCCAAAGGTTTTGATTAAGGAGATAAACGGCGTTAAATGCGAACCTGTGGACAGGCTATACCTCGACGTACCAGAAGATTGTACGGGCGTCGTTATGCAGAAGATGGGTATCCGCAAAGGTGAACTTGTGCAGATGACCCCTCACGGAAACCGTATGAAGATGGAATTTACTATCCCATCAAGAGGGCTTTTTGGTTTTAAGAGCGAACTTTTAACCGACACACGCGGTGAAGGCGTAATCAATTCTATATTCTATGAATATCAACCTTGGAAGGGCGAGATTAAGCGTAAAGAATATGGCTCGCTCATTGCACACGAGACAGGAGATGCTATCGTATATGGGCTTTATAATGCTCAAGAGCGCGGTGACCTCTTTATCGGACCTGGCACACCTGTTTACGCTGGTATGGTTGTTGGACAGAACCCAAAAGGTGACGATATTGTTGTCAACGTCTGCAAGAGAAAACACCTATCAAACTGCAGGGCGTCTGGCTCAGACGATGCACTTAGGCTTACTCCGCCAAGGAAGATGAGCCTTGAGGATGCAATCGAGTTTTTAGGTGATGACGAAATTTTGGAAGTTACGCCTAAGAGCTTCAGAATAAGAAAGATTATCCTTGACCACAACCTTAGAATGCGTGAGCGTGGCAAAATCTTAAGAGGTGAAATCTAAAAACGGGCTTTAAAACAATTTGAAAAACAAGGAGGGGATATGCTAGACCCAAAAGAAAGTCGAAATTTAAAGAAAACATCCAAGCGCCTACTGATATTTTTGCTTATAGTCTTTGTGTTTGACGTGTTTATATGTTTTCTCTTTTTTAGGTATACATCAATGTCTCCTGTGCTATGCGGATTTATAATCATTTGCATTACTACCGTTTTATACTTGCTCTTTTCATTAATTTGTGCTAAAATTGATAAAAAGAAGAAAGAAAGGCTTGAAAATAGCGATAAAAAGGACCCGTTTACAAAATAAAATGCAATTTTAACCTAATTTTTACTTTTTATATTTTGCAATTTGAAAAATATATGCAACTAAACTCAAAAAAGGAGATAAGAATATGGCTGATTATAAGATTATGCCACACAATATTGAAGCAGAGCAGGCACTTCTTGGCTGTATTCTTATTGACGTGCAGTCTCAGGGGGATATTCTCGGCTTAATGAAAGAAAGCGACTTCTACACTGAGGCGCACAAGAATATTTACAACACGATGGTGAAGATTTACTTAAAATCAACACCTATTGACTTTATTACTTTGACAAATCAGCTTGACAAGGACAAACTTCTTGATAAGGTTGGTGGCATTGAATATATAACGGCGCTCACTAATGTTGTACCTTCGGCAGCCAACTTTAAATATTATTGCGACATTGTTAAGTCAGACTCGATAAGACGCAAACTTATCTCAGCAGGGCAACATATTATTGAGGACGCCTTTGAAAACGAGGATAAAGATTCTTCACTTCAGTTTGCCGAAAAGGAAATCTTTGATATAGCCGAAAAGGAAGAGCGCTCAGCTCTTGAGCACGTAGGCAAGCCGGATGGCGCTATTAAAAAAGTGCTTGAGAAGTTTGATACTATCGCAAAAAATCCTGATTCGCTTAATGGTATACCAACTGGCTACAAAGACTTTGACGCCATAACAAATGGACTTCATAACAGCGACTTAATCTTGCTCGCCGCAAGACCAGGCGTTGGTAAAACATCCTTTTCAATGAATATACTTGTTAACGCTGCTGTCGAAGAGGGCAAAACCTGTGCTGTATTCTCGCTAGAGATGAGTAAGGAGCAACTTATGCAGAGAGCAGTTTGCTCACTTGCAAAGGTCAGTATGGGTAAAGCCTTGAATGGTACAATGACAGAAGAAGAGTGGAAGAGAATTTGGACGGCAACCAAAAAGCTCGAACAAAGCAATCTTTACATTGACGATTCTTCGCTTACAACACCTGCCGATGTGCTTACAAAGTGTAGACGTCTTAAGGCAAAACAAAATGTTGACCTTATTATGATAGACTATATTCAGCTTATGTCATCAAGCGGGGCAAGGAAGAATGAAAATAGGGTGAACGAAGTCAGCGATATTTCACGTAACCTAAAGATTGCGGCTAAGGAGCTCAATGTTCCGATTATAGTTCTTTCGCAGTTGTCACGAAGCGTAGAAGGTCGCACCGAGAATGGGCACAGACCAATGCTCTCAGACCTAAGAGACTCGGGTGCTATTGAGCAGGACGCTGACATTGTTTTATTCTTATACAACCCTGAGAAATATAACGACGTACCGCAAGAGGACGAGCCTGGCACAGTTGAGCTTATCATTGCCAAGCACAGAAATGGACGCACAGGTACGGTTAAACTGCGCTGGATAGGCGAGTATACAACCTTTGTCAACCTTGGTCAAAAGGTTGAATTGCCAAAAGAGGCAGTAGACTACAGGCAAATTGAAGAGACACCAATTGAAAACATAGATGTTGATGTTTTCGATGACGATAATGAGTAGAGGAGGAATATATGGCAAAAGCAAGCAAAGATTACAAAGCTGGGGGTGCTAAAAAGTGGCTAATAATTATTGGTATACTTGTTTTAATTGCAATAATTGTCACTGTTATAGTGCTTGTCATACCTGGCAACACGGCAGACGCGGTGGACAGACTTAGACAGTCAAGTCAAACGTCATTTTTAGAAAATAGGAGTGAAGAGGAGAAGTATGACACTTTTGGTCAAAAACTTACAAACAGCTCTATCAGTTATTTTGTAACTGGCAATGAGTATGCAAGCGTAGAGATCGTATCAGGTTCTATCAACCTCATACTAGACTTCTATAACGAGTATCTTCCACTTGCCGAAGATAACAAAACTTTAAGTAAAAACTATAAAAAGATTAAAAATAACCTTGAGGACGCTGTTGACTATCAAAAAGAAATGAACAATATTATGGACGAGGCAAACGCACTTAACGCAGGCTCTGACACACATCTTAAAAATCTATGGGTGGATTTTAGGATATCTTTCACCGATTACATCACCTCAATGGCAAAGGCAATTGATGCACTGAATAATTGTTATCAAGGTTGTTTCTCATCAACACTTTCAAACAACCTTGCATCAAGCACAGTATTAAATACAATCGATGACTTTTTAAGTGTTATCACAAGTGAGTTTAAGACGCTTACTGAAACCAATCTGCAAGAGCATACTCAAGCTGACTATAACTACACAACCTACGGAAAAGTTGTATATTTCTCAGCTTTTGTTGAAAATTATTTGTATGACGCAGATGATATTTATTCATACAATTTTGACACGTCATTACAAGAGAAATATAACAAGATAAATAACTTTTATGCAACTTACAGTCAATCAAACTTTACAAATGTAATCTCATCAATATCAAGCTCAAGCCTTGAAATTGAGTTTACTCCAGGGCAGGTTGATTCAGATGGCATACTTGATGCAGTAAAGGCATTCTTAAATGTGAGGTGATTATGAAAAAAAGATTTATTACAATTTGTCTTACCTTTGTTATAGCGCTTTCTGGGCTTGCACTCGTAGCCTGCGGTGACGACTCTTCTGACGTAAACCCATACGAGAGTTACCAAACAACGCTAGCATCAATGCGAGAAAATACAACTCTATTTAAAAACGGCACTACTGACTATGGTATGGAAAGCGACTTCTATCTAAACAACTTCTACGACAAGAATGCTGAAGGGAGTAAGGTTGAAGGCAACCAAAATTACATCTTTTTAACTGCTTATGGACTTAATTATATCAATAAGTACTACACCTATTTATCAGACTTAAGCGGTTATGACTTTAGCGGACTCAATAGCGCACTTGAGAGTTTGACTGGCTATCTTCCAGTTATGGACCTTGCCTCTGAGAACATAGTGTCAGCAGACCAAATTGCCAATATCAGTGTTTATCGAAGCTATTTTGTCGAATATGAGACAAACGCCAAGGAGTTTATCAATATCGTCTTTGATAACGCACTTGCACTTAGCGACTTTTTAATCAATGAGAGAGGGCTTACTGCTGGGCTTGGTACAGAAACGCAAACTCAAGAGCAAATCACCTTCTACATCGAAAACGAGATTCTTTACGCAATCAATGACGTTAGGGTTATTTTAATGGAGAGCGCAAAAGGCAAAGTGCTTACAGACAATGATATATATGACGGCGCAGTTAAGTTATTATCATACTACGGCGGGCTTGTAACAAACAACAGCTATATCACACCAATCACTGTAGAAACTATGGCAGGGGCTATCAACCTTAGCAACTTGCTTGCAGGCGAAAGGGCAACAACGAGAAAGGCTAGCGCAAACTTCTCTATCTATGACTATGAGGCCGATAACAATATCTTGCTTGACGGCGACAATCGTGCTTACTACGCTCAACTTCAAAAATATTATTCAATGGATAATAACTTCTTACAACAATATTACAACTACCTTGCAACTAATATTTACGAGTAAAAATAAGTATTTAAGGGGGGCTACCTATTTGTGTAGCCCTCATTTAAAAGGATGGATATGGACAATAAAAAAATTGCAGACTTAATATTCCCAAACCTAACCTTAAAACCTGAGGATATCTTAGTTAGGTATCCAAAGCGCCAACTAAAAGAGGGACAAGTGGTTACACGATTTGCACCAAGTCCTACTGGACTTATGCATATTGGCAACTTTTTTCAAGCGTTTATAAGCTACAACCTTGCCAAAAACACAGACGGCATACTTTTTTTGCGTATTGAAGATACTGATAACAAACGAGAACTCAAAGAGGCAAAAGAGGTTATCTATACAATCTTAAAAAGATTTAATATCACCTTTGACGAATATCAAACGCTAGACGGAAAGGATATTGGTAATTACGGACCGTATGTTCAAAGCCAAAGAGTAGAAATCTATAAGGCGTTTGCAAAGAGGCTTGTTGAGGAAGGTAAGGCGTTCCCTTGTTTTTGTAAAAAGACCGAGGGCAAAGATGATGTGCTTGAGCAAAGAAAGACAAAGTTTGCTGAAGATGACGAAAAAGAGTATGACCCTTGCCGAGATTTAAGTTATGAAGAGGTTAAATGCCATATTGATAATGGTGAGAGTTTTGCAATTAGATTAAAAACCAAGAATAGCGGTAGTGAACGTATCAAGTTTTACGATTTAATCAAAGGTGAACTTGAGGCAAAGGCGAACGCCAAAGATTTTGTGCTTTTAAAGAGTGATGGACTGCCTCCATATGCATTTGCTCACGCGATTGACGATACGTTGATGGGTACAACGGTAGCGGTGAGAGGGGAAGAGTATATCTCATCAACGCCTGCCCACCTTGAACTTTTTGAGGCACTTGGCTTTGAGCCTATCAAATATTGCCATAATCCTCTTATTTGCAAGCTTGGCGAGAATGGCAATCGTAGAAAGATATCAAAGCGTAAAGACCCTGAGGCAAATATGATGTATTACTTTGAGCAAGGTTATCCTATAGATAGCGTGCTTGAATATCTGCTCAATATGATAAACTCAGGCTTTGAAATTTGGAGGAAGAACAACCCAGATAAACCTTGGCAAGAGTTTAAGTTTGGCTTGTCTGATATAACGGCTGTTGCGCCTATGTTTGACCTTGTAAAACTTAATGATATATCTAAAAATGTCATTGCAAGGATGAGTGGAGAAGAGCTTTACAAGGCCTGGCTTGACTACGCGAAGGAGTACGATAAACCACTTGCAGAGATATTAGAGAAAGATAGCGAAAAGTTTATTAAGCTTTGTAAGATGGATAGAGAAAACACCCCAAAACCTAGAAAGGATATATATAATTACGCGATGATGAAGGAAAATTTTGATTATATCTTTTCAATGCCAGAGCGTTTTGAACTTGACGAGCAGGACAAGGATAAAGCCAATGAGTTTTTGTCAGAATATCTAAGAACATTCAAAATGCCAACCTCAAACGAGGAGTGGTTTGAGAATGTCAAGTTACTAGCAGGAAAGTTAGGTTATGCAACAGATAACAAATTGTATAAAAACCAGCCTGAGAAGTATAAGGGCAATACTGCCAAAGTTTGCGAGTTTATAAGGGTGGCAATCACGGGCAGAAAATCCTCACCAACTCTTTTTACCATAATGGACATACTAGGCGAAACCGAAGTGAAAGCCCGCCTTGCACATAACCAACCTTAGGTTGGACCATTATCGGCAAACTTAGTTTGCATCGTTGTCGTTTAGTATAACTGTAGTTTTGTGATACCTTGGTCCGGCGGAGTAATCTCAAAAGAAAGAGGTGTTTAAAACACCCAACCTTAGGTTGGACCATTATCGGCAAACTTAGTTTGCATCGTTGTCGTTTAG
>CAMLSW010000012.1 GCA_946484195.1 uncultured Clostridia bacterium | reverse complement strand
GGTTAAGTATATTATTACGAATCAACTGCTCTACCGACTGAGCCACGTTAGCATAAGGCGCAAATCTGCACCTAATAATAAAATACCTTTTAATAAAATAGTTTTTCTTAATATCTACATAGTCTGCACAAATTGTTAGTCAAGTAACACCATATATAGTATTATGTCTAACATAATAGTCACAAAATATAGTATTAAAGTGCAGATATGAGTTTGAATGAAACCTTCTCTTGTTCCTCATCCTTATCAAGCACTTCAACCTCTACTTGCTCGTCAAGCTTTACTATTTCGTAGATTTGTTTATTATTTGCCTCGGTTGCATTCTTGATATGAAGTAAGCCTGTCGCGCCATTTTCAAGCTTAATTATAGCACCAAACTGAAGTATCTTTACTACCTGCCCTTTATAGATAGCTCCAACGTGCAATTCTTTGATTGCTAGAAGGCGTGGGCTTTCTTGAAGAGCTTTAAGGCTAAGAGCAACCTTTTTATTCTCTCGGTCAAGTTCTATCACTTTGAAGTTATATTCTTGACCTTCTTTTATAACCTCGTCTGGCTTGCCTATTTTGCTGTAAGACATATTTGATATATGGATAAAGCAGTCAACTCCACCAACATCGACAAAAGCGCCGTATGGCATAATTTTCTTGACCTTGCCCCTAACTATCTTGTTGATGAAAATAGAGTTCCAAAATAGAGTTTCATTGGTCTCTTTTATCTTTTCTTCAAGAAGTTTGATGCTTGCGATAATTATCTTCTTGTTTTTATCTATCTCTGTAACTGTTGCCTCAAATTGCTTGCCAACCGTCTTGAAAACATCCCTTGTTTTTGGAGATATCTCAGCAATTGGTATAAATATATTATATTCACCAAGTTTAGAGTAAAGTCCTTGTCTATCGGCGCTTGTTACTACAAAAGAAAATTTACTGCCAAGTTTAAGCCTATTTGCGTTTTGAGTTGCAAGTGCTATGCCGTCCGCTATCGACTTTGAAACAACTATCGACTCGTTATCTTTGCTTATAATTATAACTTTAAATCTGTCCCCGATTTTTAGTTGGTCATAATTTTCGACCTCTTCTTTTGGCAGGAAGGCATCGTTCTTACCGCCAATATTGAAGATGCAACCATCTTCACGCTTAATAACTACCACACCATCAAACATTTGACCGCGTTTATAGCTAGTAAAAGTTTTATCTATTGCCGAAATGTCAAATTTTTCGTCTTGGACTTTTTTCTTTTGATTAATTTGACCGCCTACACTAGTTTTGTCTGCTAAATTGTTGTTTTCTGTTTTGTTTTCAATAATTTTCTCGTCTTCCATTGTTACCTCAAAAAAAGTTTATCATACTATTTCTTTTTTGTCAAAGAATTTAACGCCTGTTGTCTTATTTCATTCATTTTTGCAGTTACTATCTCGCCCGCCCTGTCAAGTTCTTCGCTATCAAGGCGTTTACCATAAAACTCATCTAGCGTAAAAGGCTGACCAATAAATATTTTGTTTCGTCTGAAGATTTTAGGTCTGCGCAGTATAAAAATTGGTACAACTGGCACTTTTGCCTTTATTGCAAACATTGCCACGCCGTGTTTAACCTCTCCAAGCTCCATATTGTCATTATGAACGCGCGTGCCTTCTGGGAAAATGAACAGCTTTTTGTTATTCTTTAACACCTTAAGGCAATTTTTGATGGCTACAACGTCATTTGCCTGCCTATCTATTCTAATACCACCGAATTTCTTTAAGAAAAAGCCTACAAACTTGTTTTCAAAAAGCTCTTTTTTGGCAAGATAGTACTTTTTCTCCCAAGTTTTTACAGCAAAAATAACCGCATCAAGATTTGATGTGTGATTGCTTGAAAGTATACAAGCGCCCTTTGGAATATTCTTTTTGCCTATGATTTTAGTTGGATATAGCATCCTTATTGGCAGTGCCACTATAATTTGCGCAAAATGAAACATATATACCCCTCTAATTTATAAGTATAATCAAAACCATAAAAAATTGCAAATGATATAATAAAAAACAAGAAAAATACATCCTTTGGCTTTGCAACAACACAGACGCTAAAGAATGTATTTTTGATAAAAATTAATTACGCACCCAAAAACATATTTTTTGTTTTTGTGCTCTGGCCCTAAATTTAGGCATTGCGCTTCCAGTAGAAAGTACGATACTGCCCAGTAAAATTATCCGCGTTTACACTAGGGTCTGTCACTGTAACACTAGTCCCACTTGTTGCAGTTTCGTCTTGTGTCACATACCACCCAGTTGAACCTTCAGGAAAAACAACTGACTCTAAAGCACTGCAACCATCGAATGCATATCTTTCTATGCTTGTTAAATTTGTACATCCGCTTAAATCTACACTTGTAAGTCCACTGCAACCAGAGAATGCATAATTTCCTATACTTGTTAAATTTGTACATTCTCCTAAGTTTAATTCTCCTGTAAGTCCACTGCAATTTTGGAATGCATAACTTCCGATTGCTTTTAAACTTGATGGAAATGTTACGCTTGTTATCCCACTATCATAAAACACCCCCAAATTATAACCTCCATCAGTTATCGCTGTAACTGTGTAAGTGGTGCCTTCCTGCCAAACACCATCAACTACATCTACTGTTGCTGGAATGATTATATCTGTGCTATCGGACAAGCTTGAGTTATAATCAGTAAGTGTTACTGTTTGTCCATCTTCATTTTCTTTAAAAGTGAAATACTCGTAAGTTTGCGGCACGGGAGTTTCAAGCCCTATAGTCAGATTAAAGGCACCGTTTGCTGAGCTATTTTGGCTTTGTACATTAAACTCATAGGTTAAAATATAAAATAGGCTAGCAAAATTATTTTTTTGCTAGCCTGTTTTACCCCATATAGTGCTACTGTTTTAAATTCCGCCAATTATTGCGTTTACACAAGCGTAAGCGGTAGAGAAGGCGGTTTGAAGGTTATAGCCTCCGGTGAGGCAATCTATATCTAGTACCTCACCTATAAAATAAAGGTTTGGCACCCTTTTCGCTTCCATAGTTTTAGGGTTAATCTCCCTTAAATCCACCCCGCCTGCCGTGATTATTCCGCTTTCAACTGGATAAAGTCCGTTAAAGCTGAGCGCAAAGTGTTTTAAATTTGAAACAATATTTTGTCTTTCTTTAACTGTAAGCGAGTTTAGTTTTTTATGTTTATCAATGTTGCAAGTTTGCAAAAAAGGCTCTATCAAGCTCTTTGGCAAAAGTGACTTGATAAGAAAAGATGCCTCTTTATTAAGGTTTGAGCTTATATCACGCTTAAGTCGCTCCTCAAGTTGTTCTCTTGAGAGTGCTGGCTTAAAATCTATATGAAGTTCTACACTTCTCTCTTCATTTAAAAAGCTTGAAAGCGATAGTGCTATTGGTCCTGAGATGCCATCACCTGTAAAGAGCATTTCGCCAAAAAATTCATAGCTCTTACTTTCTGTCTTAGCACACAATTTGACATTCTTTAATGATAGTCCTTGAAGCTCTTTACAAAAATCATCCTTAAGTTTAATAGGACAAAGCGCACTTCTTAGCGGAGCCACATTTAAGGAAAAGCTTTTAGCAAAGTTATAGCCATCACCCTTGCTCCCTGTCGCCTGATAGCTTTTACCGCCCGAGGCAACTATCACTTTATCAAAAGTATAAGAATTTAAATCGGTGACAATTTTAAAGGTGTTATCTTGTTTAATTATAGTCTTAACCTTTTCATTTAAGTGAATATCACAGCTAGTTACACTCTTAGTCAAAGCTTTTATCACATCGCTTGACTTATCAGAAACAGGAAAGACACGTCCGCCACGCTCCACCTTTAAAGGACAGCCTAAAGCTTCAAAATATTTCATAGTGTCCTGGCAGTTGAACTTGTTTATAGCCGACTGCATAAACTTTTTGCCATT
This sequence comes from uncultured Clostridia bacterium, assembly GCA_946484195.1. GTDB lineage: Bacteria > Bacillota > Clostridia > Christensenellales > UBA1242 > Caccovivens. The sequence goes on along the minus strand of CAMLSW010000012.1, from coordinate 26,210 downwards.
GACAACATTTTCTAGGTAACTTTCAACGGGGCAATCGTTTGTCAAGTTGCATCTACCCTTACCTGTAATATAGAGCTTTTTACCAAGCTTTTCATTCCCATCAAAAATACAGGTGTCGATATTTGCTTTTGCAAGCAATCCACCTGCAAAAAGTCCGCTAGCACCGCCACCTATTATTGCTACTCTCATTTGATGCCCACCAAACTATTAAGTTCGTCCTCTGTCAAGTCTCTATAGTCTCCGCGTTTTAGTCCGCCAAGTCTAACCTGACCAATTCTCACGCGTTTAAGAAGGCGGATACTTTTACCAATCGCCTCAAACATACGCCTAATTTGTCTATTTTGTCCTTCATCTATGACAACCGACAGTTTTGTAAACTTGTCGTCTTCCGACAAAAATTCAACTTTAGCGCTTGGCATACGCTCGCCGTCTACAACCACGCCCTTTCGGAGCACTGCAAGCTCGCTTTCCTTAATTTGTCCTTCGATAGTCACTCTATATTCTTTTTCTATAGCATATTTAGGATGAGCCACCTTGTTTGCGAAGTCGCCATCATTGGTAAGCAAAATTAGCCCCTCGGTGTCATAGTCAAGTCTGCCGATTGAAAAAAGTCTTTCGTCGGTGTCGATAAGCTCATAAATCGTCTTTCTACCCTTCTCGTCGTGAGCCGTGCAGGCATAGCCCTTTGGCTTATTGAGTTTTATATACACAAAAGAAGAAGGAAGTTTTATTTGCTTTCCCTCTACCATCACTTTATCCTTCTTCTCATTTATTTGAAGCCCAAGCTCTGTCACCACTTTGCCGTTGACAAAAACTTTGCCTTGACTAATAAGCTCATCACTCTTTCGGCGCGAAGCCACACCGCTATTACTTAAAAATTTGTTAAGTCTCATTTTACCATTGTTCTATCAAGTCTTTTAATTTTCTAAAGATAGAATTTCTCCTTACATTTTCAATTGTATATATTTTTTCACTAAAATGCAAGTCATTATCAATAAAAATCTTAACTTCTCCTATCTCGCGACCTTTTTCTACCGGCGCTTCAACGCTTTTTTCTATATCGTAGACATATTTTACCTTTTTAAGCTCGCTATTCTTAAGCGGATAGCAGTAACTGCCAAAGGTTGCAATATCGACATATTCCTCTTCGCCCTCTTCGACCTTAAGCTTATCTTTAAAGGCATAACCGCTTGTCAAATCTACAAGATGATACTCTTTAAACGCCTCGTTAAGTAGCTGGGCGCTCTCTTCAAACATAGGTCCGCAGTTTAGCACAACGCACACCACATTCATACCATCTCGCTCGCAACTTGTGACAAGGCATCTACCGGCATCGTCTGTAAAACCTGTTTTGACGCCGTTACATCCAACAAGTGAACTTAACAGCTTATTTTTATTCTTTAAATGCCTAGTTTTGCCGTCTGCGTTTGTTATTTTTGTGTTCTTGCACGAGACAATCTCTCTAAAGGTGTCATTTGCCATTGCATAGCTGGTGATAAGAGCAAGGTCATAAGCTGTAGTGTAATGAGTTTTAGAGTCTAAGCCGTGGGTATTATCAAAGTGTGAGTTTAGAGCGCCTATGCTTCTCGCCTTTTCGTTCATCATCTCTACAAACTTTGTGACATTTCCGCCTACATACTCACCAATCGCAACAGAGGCGTCATTGCCCGATATGAGCATAAGCCCATATAGTAAATCTCGCAGAGTGAAAACCTCGCCTTGTCTAAGATAGAGGCTTGTACCGCTCACACCAACAGCTTTAGGAGAGATGGTAAAAGGGCTGTCAAGGTCCTTACCGCTTTCTATCGCAGTTATTGCCGTCATAATTTTAGTTGTTGACGCCATTGCAAGCTTTGTGTCACAATTTTTGCTTGCAAGCACACGTTTTGAGCCACTCTCCATCACGCACATAGCCTTAGCCGAGGTATAACTTTCGGCAAATGCAGACCTTTTTGTAAAGATTGAAACCGCACCTGCGCATACAGAAAACAAAAATATTAGCACAAAGGTTATGCAAATAATCGAAGTGAGTTTACTCTTCATTCTGCTCTTCCTTATTTTGCTCTTCTTGCAATTTTGATAAGAGCGCGTTAAACATATTTAAAACTGTTTGGTAAAGCGACTTATTTTCAACATTAATAAATTTGACTTCGCCTCTATAGACCACCAAAAAGCCAACTGGCGTTACGCTCATACCACCGCTTGAACCGCCAGCCATTGGAAAATGATTTGCAACTCGTCTTGCCGAGAGGTCGGCATACTCACCGCCACCTACGACGTAACCTACCGTGACCTTTGATACTGGTAAAATGACTGTGCCGTCATCGGTTTCAACCTTTTCGCCGATAATAGTGCTTGAGTCCACAATGGTCTTTATCTTCTCCATCGCGCTGTCAATAAGTCCGTTTATGTTTTCGTTACCTGTATAAAACTTCATATTTACTCCTTAAACTAAAATTATCTTTTGTAAATTAAAAAAAGTTATACAAAAATTATAAAAATTTTTTATTGAAACCTAAACCTGCGCTTTGTAAGTATCAGCGAGTGAAAAAATGAATAGACAATATCAAAAAGTGAGATGTAGACGACAAGTCTAAAGGCAAACTGGCAAATCTCACGGTTATATGAGATTGTATCATTAAGCGAAAGTGAGGCTGTTGGTTTTTGATTTTTTATACTTGTAAAAAGTGAAGTTATAACAAAATTGACAAGCCCTGCCACCATTGCCGAGGAAAAAGCATCACCTGTGCCAAGGTTATAAAAGGCATCTATCGAGCGAAGTCTTGTTTTGTCTTTAATCTCATCGGTGAAAGTCTCTAAAAATATAATCTCCTTACTTTTGAAAGAAATTTCCTTAGTTTCAATTTCGTTATCGTTTTGAGTTATAATCTTCTTTCCCTTAATCCAGAACTGCTGATGAAGAAGTTTAATCTTATACAAAAACACACCTATCACGCCTGAAAAATTAAGCACATTAAAAGAAAGTCTTGCCTCGAGTTTTATAGGCAAGAAAAACAAAGCTATTATACCAAACGGAATGAAAAGATAATAGTTCAACTTAGCACCTCGTTTATGGCTGAGGCTATGATAAGTGAGGCAACCTCTACATTCTGGCGAATATCTTTTGGTGATAAAATTAGGTCCTCTGGGCTGTCCTTTTTAAGGTCGCTAGCAAACACCATAAATGGCACGCCGATTGACAAACAAGGCACGCCCATACTTGCCGAGTCTATCGCCCTATTAAAGCGAAGAACACCGCTCCCTGGCGTCATTCCGCTTGTCGTAATCTGAAAAGATGTGCCAAGTCTAGAAAGCTCGCTCGTTGTAAGCGAGTCTATGATGATGCAATAGTCAATATACATACACTTTACAATCATCTCAACAAGGTCAACCGTTTCAATGCCTGTAGAAAAATATATGTTTGGGCAAAACTTAAAGATGTTGTTACTCTTGCTTAGCGCATCAATCGTGATATTGTCAAACACCTCTTTGCCAAGCCTATCTGCCATAATATCTGGGTTGCCAAGCCCTATGATTAAGACTTTGTCCTTACGCCTTATCTTTAAGTCCTTTAAAAAACTTGCAAGTTTCTTAGATAAAATACCGGCAATATAACTTTGACAATCAATGCCGTAATCATAAAGCTTTGGCGCGTTCAATATAAAATAATCGCCAATTTTCATTTCAAGACACCTGCTTTTTTCTTCATCATCTACCGAGAGCGTGCCAAAAGATACACCATACTTATCAAGTTTGGTTATAGTATAGCCAAGGCTTTGCAAATCTTTTCCGCATTCATCAATTAAATCAAACATAACTTTATTTTGCATAATTTTAAAAAAATTATTTATTTTACTTGATTTTATTTACAACATATGTTATACTTTTTTAGAATTTTTAAAGGAGAATACTATGCCTAATATTAAATCAGCAGAAAAAAGAGTTAAAATTATTGAGAAAAAGACAGCTGAAAACAAATCTGTAAAGAGCAAAATCTCTACTTATATTAAAAAGTTTAAGGTGGCTGTTGAAAATAAAGATGTTGCTGTTGCTGAAGTTGCATACAACGACGTTGCTTCTTTGCTTGACAAAGCTGCAAGCAGTAATGTTATTCACCAAAACAGCGCTGACAGAAGAAAAGCTCACTTCTCAAAGATGCTTGATGACTTAAAGAAAGAATCTAAGTAAGCCATTTTTTAATCTTGAAATTAAAATATGGGACTTTTATGTTCCATATTTTTTTGCGTTTAAATAATATCCCTATTAGAAATATCTTTTATTAAAGATATCTCTATTTTTTATCTTAAAAATATACTTTTAGTAAAGATATCTTCTTGTGTCTTTTAATATACGTTTAGTTTGTATTATGGGAAACCAAAAGATTTTTAGTGAGATTGAGAGCTTTTATATTTGCTAGATTAAAGTGGCGTAAATTTGTCTAAATTTATAAAATCTCTTAGAAAAAAGAATAATAGCCACAAATTATACATTTTTCAACAAAAATTGACAATTTTTAATCTCAAAAGGTATTGACTTTTAAAAATAAATGAGTATAATCTATTTTCGCATTCATAAATTTATCTATTAAATTTTTAATTTAATTTACATATAAATAATTACAAAAGGAGATTATAAAAAATGAGTACAACGGCATTTTCAGCGCAAACCGAGTTACAAACAAAAAGACAAGAGGAGCAAATACCTAGTTCAAATATCCACGAACTTGATGATGAGCGATATGAGTCCTACCTTAAAACAAAAAAGATTTTAAGAGAGTTTAGCCCGCTAAAAGGTATCTATATGCCAGCTAAAGAGCTTTATTATAAGTCGCTTTCTTGCTCTAATAAAGAAGATTTTAGGTTATATTATGAAAGAATCTCAACTTCATCAAATCCTTACTATATGTGTAAATTTGCTGAATACCACGCCGATGAACTTTCTTTAAAAGATATGAGGCGTATCTATAAAACTCTTGTAGACATTGGCAATGAAATAGAAATTGCTAGGTTTATTAAAAATGTTCTACCTAAAATTCAAGATAAAGAAGAAGAGAGATATTTTTAAACTACACTGCTCTTGAGTTTTTTAAATATTATTTTATTTTAAAAGCAATTTGTTGTTAAAATAAGTTTTATTTAAATATCTATCTATTAATTTATAAATTCTAAATCTTTATTTTAAACGAAAAATCACAGACAATCTCGTCTGTGATTTTTTAAATTTTAGATAACAATACATTGTTAAAAAAGACTTTTTTAAGATAACAATGTTTCAAACTTATTAATAATTTAAGTCGATGAGTCCGAATTTGCCATCTTTTCTTCTGTAAAGAATGTTGATTTTGCCTGTTTCTGCATTCAAGAACACGAAAAAGTCGTGACCAAGTCTTTCAATTGCAAATCTTGCATCGTCAATCATCATAGGATCAAGGTCAAAAGTCTTTTTCTTGTAGATTGATGGAAGTTCCTCTGGCTCCTCTTCCAAAAATTCAAATGGCAAGAAGTTCTCTTGTTTTGAGCCTTTTGCCTTCTTTTCCTTTCTCTTTTCGTTGTTTCTAACGATTTGTTTTTCAAGTTTTGGAAGAGCGTAATCAATATTATCGTACATATTGTCACTTGTAACTTCACTTCTATACATTAAACCCTTGCTTGTGATTGTGATTTCAAGTTTCTCTTGTTTTGCAACTTTTATGCAAACAACCTTTACATTAACCTCACCATCAAAGTATTTTGAAAGCCTTTCAAGCTTTTCTCTTAAAATTCTGTCAAGTCTTTGGCTTACTTTGTATCCGCCTCTTTCGAGTATTTCTATTTTCATAATATCCTCCTACTATTATATTAACAAATTGAATAAATTTTTCCAAACAAAATTGAACAATTTTAAATTATTGTTCATTTGTGAACGTCAATTTGCCGTCCTCAACGTCTATTATGATTTCGCCTTCATTTTTAAGCTGTCCAAGCAAGATTTTTTCGGCTATTTGGTCCTCAATCTCCTGCTGGATATATCGTTTTAGTGGTCTTGCGCCATATTCTGAATTAGAGCCCTTGCCTACCACGAATTCAAGTGCGTCCTCTGTTATCTTTAAGGACAAATTCTTCTCTTTAAGACGCTTATTGATGTTGCTGATAAGAATTTTTGCAATCTTGACAAGGTCATCTTGAGTGAGTGGCTCAAATATGCAGATGACATCTATACGGTTTATAAATTCTGGCTTAAACCTATTTTTAAGCGCGTCCATATAAATCTTCTTTGAGTCAATCTCCTCATTATCGTCATAGTCGCCAAAGCCAAGCTGTTTACGATGCTCTTTAACCTCTTTTGCGCCAAGGTTGCTTGTCATAATGACAATGGTGTTCTTAAATGACACCGTTCTGCCTTGACCATCGGTAAGCCTACCATCGTCAAGAAGTTGCAAAAGTGCGTTTAATACGTCTGGGTGAGCCTTTTCAATTTCATCAAAAAGAACAACTGAATATGGATGGCGTCTAACCTGCTCGGTCAGTTGTCCGCCTTCATCATAGCCAACATAGCCTGGAGGCGAGCCTATAAGTTTTGACACGCTATGAGATTCCATATACTCGCTCATATCAATTCTGACAATATTGTTTTCATCGTCAAACATTGCCTCGGCGATTGCCTTGCATAGTTCGGTTTTACCAACGCCCGTCTGCCCCATAAACAAGAAGGAGCCGATTGGACGTTTGCTGTCTTGCAAGCCTACTCTAGAACGCCTTATAGCCTTCGCTACAGCCTCTACTGCCTCATTCTGTCCGACAACACGCTTGTGAAGGATGTCCTCAAGGTGAATTAGTCTATCCTTTTCACTTTCGGTTATCTTAGTTACAGGAATGCCCGTCCACTTTGAAACAACTGCAGCAATTTCGTTTGCACCTATTGAGTTTTTGCTTGACTTTTCTTTCTTAACGTCAAGTTTATCCTCTTTTTTCTTTAGGTCATTCTCAAGGTTGATAATCTCAGATTGAAGTTTTGCTGCCTTTTCATAGTTTCGTTGGAGGCTTGCCTCATCTCTGCTTGCTGAAAGTGACTTGATTTTGTCTTCAATCGCCCTTATCTCTTGTGGCTTAAGTGTGTAATTGACTTTAGCTTTTGAACTTGCCTCGTCTATGAGGTCTATAGCCTTATCTGGAAGGCTACGGTCTGAGATATACCTATCTGATAATACGGCTGCCGCCTCTATCGCCTCGTCTGTAATGGTTATCTTATGAAAAGCCTCGTAGCTATCTTTAAGCCCTTTCAAGATTTGTATAGTCTGCTCAACCGATGGAGGATTTACCATAATTGGCTGAAATCTTCGCTCAAGAGCCTTGTCTTTTTCTATAAATTTACGATATTCATCTGTCGTTGTTGCGCCTATTGTTTGCATCTCACCTCTTGCAAGGTATGGTTTTAGCATATCAGCTGGAGAGGTCTCGCCTTTCTCTGAGCCCGCTTGTGCAAGAGTGTGAATTTCGTCAATAAAGACAATGATATTTTTTGAGGCAATGATGGTTTCAATGGCATCTTTAAGTTTCTCTTCCATAGAGCCACGATATTTGGTGCCTGCCATAAGTCCGCCTATTTCAAGAGCGTAAATTACCTTGTCTTTTAAAACCTCTGGAACATCACCTGCAACAATAGCTTGGGCAAGTCCCTCAACTACCGCCGTTTTACCTACGCCTGCCTCACCGATAAGGACAGGGTTATTTTTAGTTTTACGGCAAAGAATTTCAACAACTCTTTGTATCTCTTCCTCTCTGCCAATGACTGGGTCAAGCTTATGCTCTTTTGCCTTGAGTGTGATGTCCGTGCCCATATCAAGTAATTTCTCGGGCAAGGTGCTACCTGCCTGCTTGTTCTGGCTTTCGCTCTTCTCTTCGCTTGGGCTTGCAGACATAAGCGCCTTAGTAACTTTATCTCTTAACTTCTCAATATCTACGCCGTACTGCCCCTCAAGTATTCTGTAAGCGACAGAACCAGTAGACGACAAAAGCGCCAAAAGAAGATGCTCTGTACCTAAAAATGAATGGTTCATTTGAAGGGCTATTTGCTGAGCAATTCTAAACAAATCTTTGGTTCTTGGGGTCATTTCGACCTCATTTGAAAATAGCATTGTATCTTCGCTTACGTTTTCTTCAAAAAATTCAAATAGACTTGGCTCGGTTACACCCTCTTCCGCCAAAAATTTAGAGGCTAGACAATCTTTTACACTTGTAAGACCATATAAAATATGCTCACTTCCGATGAGGTTTGAGCCAAATCGAAGAGCAAATTTACTTGCATTCTTTATAACTTTTTGTATATTATCTGAAAATGTTGATGATTGATAATTCATTTTGTTATACCTCCTTTGTTAATTCTCTCACCTTGCTAGATATATACTCCGCTCTTATAATATTTTCCTTTTTTTTGTCAGAAAATTCAAAAATTTCTTTCAAGTTAGCGCTCATTCCCTCATAATAGAGCTTTTGAAACTTATCGTCATTTGTTATCTCAATAAAACTTAGCACTTGACCAAGTTTTACCTGTGATAAAAGCTCAAGCATCTCTTCTTCTTCCAAGCTATAACAATGAAGCAGTTGCCCATAGGCACGCATAGTCTTATCGCGAACGCTGGCATAGTCGCTCTCAAGTAGGTAGTCACGGTTCTCCTTCTCTTGCTGGCAGATGGCATAGATAAACTCGCTAACCTTGTCTATAATCTCATCCTCGCTTAAGCCTAGTGAGCCTTGATTGGATATTTGATAAAAGTATCCAAGAGCGCGACTACCCTCACCATAAATTCCCCTGACTGTCAGCTCGTTTTCTTTTGCCCTTTGAATGATGTCTTCTATTTTCCCGCACAACTTGCAAGCCGGCAAAAAGCACATCACAGAGGCGCGCATACCCGTGCCTAAATTTGATGGGCTTGCCGTGATAAAGCCAAGCTCGCTATCAAAGGCTATCGGCAGACTATTTAATATTGCATCATCTATCTTGCTTATTCTTCGATAGGGTTTATATAGATTGAAACCTTTTTCAAGACACTGCTCGCGAATATGGTCCTCTTCATTAATCATTACAATTATCTTCTCATCCTCGCTGATTGCAACTGAGGAGATATCTTTGTTTTCTATAAGCTCTCTACTTATAAGGTGCTTCTCAAAAAGGGCATTACATTCGTTAAGGGACAGGTTCTTGAGCGACATAAAGTTGAACACGTCAAACTCCTCAAGGGTTTTCATAACAGAGCCAGTGATATACTGTGCATCTATATCACTTTGGAGTTTAGTATAAAATTTTAAGCCGTCAACATTTCTTGCAAGGCGAATGCGTGAGGTTATGGCAATGTTATCAAATATTTCCACTCTTCACCTTCTTACCCTTGTGTTTTTTGTCACCATACATCTTTTTTAAGGCAGTTTTAAGCTCTGGTAACTGCTCATAACAATGCTGACAGCCTACAAAGCCTGTTTGCAAAATCTCATTATATGATGTGTTGCGATATGGACAAACGCTCATCTTTCACCTTTAATATATACTATATTATATCATATTTAAAGTTATTTCCTATTAAATTGAGGTTAAATTTATAAAAATTATCAAGAATTTTGTATTGAAAATAACCGAAAATAAAACAAAGACCAAAAAAGCATACTAAACTAGTATGCTTATATTGGTTTTATAAGGTTATTGCATTTTTGTTTTTAAAAAGATTGTTTAACTGTTTTTTTGTTCTTCAAAAAATCTTGGCAAAAATTATTATAAATTTTGCTATCGAATTTTTGTAAATTTCCTTGTCTTTTAATGATTTTTACTTATCTTCTTTCTCGATGCCCTTCATTGTGAGAGAGATACGCTTTTTAGGTATGTCAACCGAAAGCACCTTGACTTCAACTTGCTGACCAACCTTTAACACCTCGCTTGGATGCTTAATATAGGCGTCAGATATCTGGCTGATATGAACAAGTCCGTCTTGGTGAACGCCGATATCTACAAAGGCGCCAAAGTCTACAACGTTTCTTACAGTTCCTGTAAAAATCATACCTTCTTTTAAGTCCTCAAGTGTGATAACATCACTTCTAAGCACTGGTTTTGGCATACTTTCACGGATATCTCGACCCGGTTTTAAAAGCTCCTTGGTGATATCCTCAAGCGTTGGAACACCAACTTCGCATTCCTTTGCCACCTTTTCTTCGCCTTTTAGTTCTATGAGTTTTGGAAGGTTTGAGATGTTGCCGTTTTTAACATCCTCTTCGCTTAAGTCAAACAGCTTTAAAAGTTTACGTGTTGCCTCATAACTTTCTGGATGCACAGCGGTGTTATCAAGTATCTCATCGCCACCTACAACGCGAAGGAAACCTGCGCACTGTTCGTAGGCTTTAGGTCCTAGTTTTGGCACCTGCAAAAGCTCATTTCTATTTTTAATACCCCTCACCTTTGCCCTATAGGCAACAATATTCTTTGCAATGGACATATTAAGCCCTGAAACATAGCTAAGTAGTGATGGGCTTGCTGTGTTTATGTCTACACCGACTGAGTTAACGCAATCTTCAACTACGCCTGTCAGCACCTCGGTCAATCTATTTTGTGGCATATCGTGCTGGTACTGCCCTACGCCTATTGACTTGACATCAATCTTGATAAGTTCGGCAAGTGGGTCTTGAAGGCGTCTTGCAATAGACACTGCGCTACGAAGAGATACGTCGTAGTCAGGGAACTCCTCGGCACCAAGTTTTGAAGCTGAATAGACTGAAGCGCCAGCCTCTGATACTACGGCATAACTTACCGGTCTTGAAACGTGCTTGATAAGCTCGGCAACGAAAATTTCAGCCTCTTTTGATGCAGTACCATTGCCGATTGAGATAACGTCAACTCTATATTTCTCTATGAGCTTTTTAAGCTTTTCAATAGACTCCTCGGTCTTTGATTGAGGTGGAGTTGGATAAATAACAGTTGTGTCAAGCACATTGCCGTTGGTATCGATAACTGCAATCTTGCAACCTGTTCTATAGGCTGGGTCTAGCCCTAAAATGATGTTATTTTTAAGTGGTGCTTCCATCAAAAGCGGTTTAAGGTTGACCTCAAACATCTTGATTGCCTGCTCGTCCGCCCTATCTGTCAAGTTGCCACGGCATTCCCGCTCAAGTGCTGGGAAAAGTAGTCTATCATAGGCGTCATTGAGGGTGTCTTCGATAAGCTCGTTTGTGTCGGGGTTATCCTTCTTAAAGTATTTGTTTATTACCGCCATAGTAAGCTCACGGTTAACCTCTATCTCAACCTTAAGGCACTTTTCTTTCTCCCCTCTATTGATAGCAAGTATTCTATGGCTTGGTATGGTTTTAACCTCTTGTTTAAAGTTTGCGTAGGTCTCATATGTTGGGCTATTTTCATTCTCGACAAGCTCACACTTAATAAACGCCTTATTTTCAAGCAGTGCGCGAAGCTCTTTACGAAGCTCGGCATTGTCAGAAACACGCTCAGCAATGATGTCTTTTGCCCCTTGAAGTGCGTCCTCAACGCTTGTGACCTCTTCGGTTAAATACTTCTCTGCCTCTTTTCTTACATCATAATTTTTCGATTGCATCTGAAGTATACCTGCAAGTCCTTCAAGTCCCTTAGCAATAGCGACTGACGCCCTTGTTTTACGTTTTGGCTTGTATGGTCTGTAAATATCCTCAACCTCGGTAAGCGTCTTTGCGTTCTCGAGAGCCACCTTTAATTCATCTGTCCACTTGCCTTGCTCGGTTATCGCCTTTTCAACTTTGGCTTTCTCGTCATTTAAGTTGCGAAGATACTTAAGGCGATCGGCAAAAGAGCGGAGCGTTTGGTCGTCACACGTGCCGTGCATCTCCTTTCTGTATCTGGCAATGAAAGGGATTGTGCATCCTTCGTCAATGAGATTAATAATGTTTTGTGAGTATTCTTGCTTTAAGCCAAACTCTTGAGCAAGTGTTGTAGTAATATCCATCTAAATTTTCTCCTTTATTTTTGTTGCAATTTTTGTCACTTTTGAAAGCAAATCAAGATAGCCGTCATCCTTTAAATAGACCTTTTTGTCAAACAAAACTTCTAGTTTTTGTGCGTCCAAAAGTTCTATCTCAAGTTTAGCTTCGCGTGGCTCGCAAAGCGCATCAAGCAATGCCTCATTTGTCACAAGTCCGCCCTCGTGCATAAGGTTATTTGTGTTAAGCCTTGCAAGCTTGCCTTCAAAAAGCATATCTATATTATAGCATTTTCCGCTTGAAAAACCAAATTTTAAATCGTTATAAATAAAATTATATAAATTTATTGCACCGCGTCCGCACAAAGCGTCATCTTGAGGCGAAAAAACCGACATTATACAATAGTCTTTTAGTAGTTTTTGGTCGTCTTTATCGATAAAGTTTAGCCCGTAAACAAAGCACTTTCTATCTAAAAAGCCAAAACTTTCTAACACCTCGACAGGCGACATATTATAGCCATTGACAAGACGCCCGACCTCTTCTAAATTTGAGCCGATTGATATGCAAATTGGCATATCTGCCCTTGCGCAAAAATCTGATATAGATGAAAGCAGTTCTTGGCTATAGTCAAGCAAATTTTCAATATCAAGCATAGTATTATCACCGATTAGAGCGCTTGTGGGAAGGGAAGCATAGTTTTTGGCAGAGATTATTTCGCTACCTTTTAAGTCATATTTTTCAAGAGCTTTAACGCCTAATGATGGCACTGGCACCTTGATGTTGAGCCTTTCCACCCCCGCCATCTTGTTTTTTAGAACTGCGTAATCAATCAAAGTTTCAGCCTCTTCTAACGAAAGCAATTTTAATATATCCTCATATGAGTCTCTAATATCAATAAATTCACCTAAGGCGCAGGCGAGCGCGTCGCAGTAGTGGTTGCAAAATTTATCTATTATAACTTTGTTGTTTTGTCGTTGCATAAATCTCCTAATTTTTACCTATTATACATAAAACGAGGGTTTTATGCAAGTGAAAGAGAGGGTTATTTTACATTCTGATGTCAACAATTTTTTTGCGTCGGTGGAATGTGCAAGTCGACCTGAACTTAAAGATAAACCTGTTGCTGTGACAGGAAATCCGCAGAAGCGTACCGGTATTATACTTGCAAAAAATGAAATTGCAAAGAAGTTTGGCGTCAAAACAGGGCAAATCATAGGCGAGGCTAAGGCGATATGCCCCGCTCTTGTCTGTCTCCCGCCACATTATGACTTATACGAGGAAATAAGCGGTCAATTGCACGCGTTATACTTAAATTACACCAATTTTGTTGAGCCTCTTGGGCTTGATGAGTGCTGGCTTGATGTGACGGACAGCTTAAAGTACCTTAAAATGACAGGCGTGCAGATTGCCGATGAGATAAGGCAGAAAGTCAAACAAGAGTTTGGTTTTACTGTGTCTGTCGGCGTGTCCTTTTCAAAGATTTTTGCAAAGCTTGGCTCAGATTTGCGAAAGCCTGACTTCACTACTTGCATTGAGCGCAAGGACATTGAAAAAGTGGTCTATCCCCTTCCGCTAAACTCCATAGTCGGCATTGGAAAGAGGCTTGAGAAAAAGTTTTCTTCTATTAGCATTGAGACTATCGGCGACTTTGTAAAACTTGAAGAACGCTACCTTGAAAATCTGATGGGCATAAATGGCTTGCGACTTAAGCAAGACCTTCTAGGCGTGCGAGAGGAAAAGGTTGCCGACTACTACAGCCTCCCCGCGCCTAAAAGTATTGGCAACGGCACTACAACGCTAAAGGATATTATGGACAGGCGTGACGTTGAAAAGGTTATCTACTTTCTAGCCGAGAAAATATCTTATAGGATGATAAAACATAAAGTTCTTGCCAGCACACTTTCAATCACCTTGAAAACTAAGGATTTAAAGACCTACCATATAAGCCGAAAGATTAATCCAACAAATGGTATTGATGACCTTGCAAAAAATGCGCTAGCCCTGTGTGATAAGATATGGAAATATAACTATCCACTTAGAGCTATTAGGGTTAAAGGCTCTAATTTTACAAGTGCGAATGCTCGGCAACTATCGCTTTTTGATGAGGTAAAGCCTGATTTTTCGCAGACCCTTAAATATATAAACGATAAGTATGGCAAGATTGGGCTTGCAAGTGACAGCGCGAGTTTTATCAATAAAAGCTCTCACCCGCAAGAATAATATTCATAATGTGACAAAAAAAGGCATATTATATCTATAAAAACAGTAAATTATTTTGATTGTTCCATAAATTGTGCTATAATTGTTTTCGAAAGATTATCTTTCTGTTTAAAAATATAAAAATTTACCTTGCTCTAAGCAATTAAAATATATAGGAGATTATTATGAAATATCAAATACTTGTTGATAGCGCTTCCGACCTTATGAGCGACTATATAAAAGATGAAAATATAGGGTTTAAAGTTATTCCTCTCACAATCAATGTAAACAACAATGAATATGTCGACAATGACTCGCTTGATATCGATAAGATGCTGACCGATATGCACAGCAGTAAGAAGTCCTCTTCTGCCTGTCCTGCACCACAGTCCTTTTTGCAAGAGTTTGATAGTGCCGAGTACACCTTCATCGTTACAATAACCGCAAAACTTTCTGGTTGCTATAACGCCGCTTGCGTTGCAAAAAATTCTTATGCTAAACCTGAAAACGTCTTTGTTATTGACTCAAAGGCCGTTAGTGGCACTGAGATTTTAATCGTAGATAAGCTTGCCGAGCTTATTCGCGAAGGTCTTTCTTATGAGAAGATTTGCGAGGAGATTATAGCTTATAGAGATAAGAAAAACCTCTACTTTATCCTTCAAAAATTTGACAACCTTGTAAACAATGGCAGAATGAGCAAGATTGCCGGGCTTATTGCAAGCAAGCTTGTTATACGCCCTATTTGTATCGCATATGAAGGCGAAATAAAGATGGCTAAAAAGATTATCGGTATTAAAAACGCCTTTTCAAAACTTGTGCAAATGATTTGCGAAAAGGCAAAAGATTTCTCAAAAGAAACCTTGATAATCACGCATTGCTACGCCGAAGAAGAGGCAAAATATATTAAAGACGACATTGAAAAGAAGTGCAACTTTAAAGAAATAAGAATACTTCCTATGAGAGGTTTATGCTCATACTACGCCCTTGAAAAAGGCATTATTGTTTGTCATTAAGACTTAATAAAAACGTTCTTTATAACTAAACCTCATCCTTCAAGTTTTTCAAATAAAGCTTAGCGTTTTTGCTATTTAGTTTATTGTTTTGATTTGTTATTTTTTATGTTAGCTTTAAGCCATTTGAATTTTTGTTTGGTTCTCTATTTTTTGTGTTAGTTAGCTATCTTGTTTTTTGCTTGGCTTTCTATTTTTTAGCACATCTTTTAAACTTGACTTTTACAAAAAAAGTTGTTAAATATTCGTTTAACAACTTTTTTCTTGTAATTATTTTTTAATGTTATTGTCGTTTAAAATAAATAATAATGTTATATTATTATAACTATATAAAAAGTGAAATTTAATAATTTTTAAAGGCGTAAATAGGCGGTTTTTAACTTCCAAATTTGATTGTTTGATGGAGATTAAATACTTGATTTTCTTCTTGATTTTAAAATATATTTGTTCGCTTCGCTTCCGGCAATTGCCCCCTCACCAACGGCAAGAGCAACTTGTTTTATCGCGTTTGCCCTAACATCACCACAAGCAAACACGCCTTCGGCTGAGGTAGACATCTTATCGTCCGTTTCAATAAAGCCAAGAGCGTTTAATTTTATCTTATCCTTTAAGGCTTCAGTGTCTGGTTTTCTGCCAATCGCAACAAATACGGCGCTTGTGTCAAGCTTTTCCTCTTTGCCGTTCTTATCATAGACAAGAGCGGTAACCTTATCATTCCCTTCAATCTTTTTTGATAGTGCGCCTCTTAGCAAGGCTATATTATCTCTTCCCTTTATGTCATCTTCGCTATAGTTATTGAGTTTTAAGTTGTCTTTAGTTAAGATGTACACCTTATTACAGATGTTTGAAAGGTATAGTGCATCTGAAAATGCCGAGTCACCTGAGCCGACTACTGCCACGTCTTGACCTTTAAAGAAGTTGCCATCACATAGCGCGCAGTAACTTACACCTTTTCCGATAAGCTCCTTTTCGCCTTGAATGTTGAGCTCCTTAGAGTGACTGCCAATAGCTAAAATAACAGCCCTTGCGCTATACGTCTGCCTCTTGCCCTTTAAAGTTTTAACTTCGCCTTGTAAATCATACTCTAAAATGTCATCACTAATAATAGGAATATCAAGGCTCTTTGCGTGAGATAAAAACTTGTCAGCAAGTTCGCCACCGCTTATACTGATAAAACCTGGATAGTTTTCAATTTGTCCGATAAGCCCTAGTTGCCCGCCAACCAAAAACTTCTCGATTATAACAACGTCGCGACCTGCCCTTTTTGCATAGATGCCCGCAGTTATTCCAGCAGGTCCACCGCCAACAATCACAATATCATAAACCTTTTCCACAAAATTGCTCCTTTAAAATTTATTATATCCAATTATATTAAAAATGTCAAAAATTTTTAAACAAAAAAGCTTAGCATATAAAACAACGCTAAGCTTTTTAATATATAGTTATGAAAATATTACCATAAAGGGCAAAATATTAACGTTTTGAGAACTGAGATGCCTTTCTTGCTTTCTTTAAGCCGTACTTCTTTCTCTCCTTCATTCTTGGGTCACGAGTGAGAAGTCCTGCCTCTTTCAATTCTTTCTTATACATCTCATCATACTTTACAAGTGCTCTTGCAATGCCGTGGCTTAAAGCACCTGCTTGACCTGACAAGCCACCACCATTAACTCTTGCAATAACGTCAAACTTGTCGTTTGTGTTTGTTACAGCAAAAGGTCTGCGAGCAACTAAGAGAAGTGTGTCTCTTTGAAGATACTCTCCAAGTTCTCTTCCATTAACTGTACATTTGCCTTCGCCTGGGAAAAGTCTTACTCTTGCGATAGATTTCTTTCTTCTACCTGTTGAAATAATTTGATTTGCATTTTTAACTTTCTTCTCTGCCATTAGTCTCTAACTCCTTTTATTTCAACTTTTTCTGGCTTTTGTGCCTGGTGATTATGCTCCTCACCCTTGTATACGTGCAATCTTGTGAATTGTTTTCTTCCAAGGCTTGTTTTTGGAAGCATACCTTTAACTGCCTGCTCAATAGCCTTTGGTGAGTTCTTCTCAAGAAGTGTACCATAATCGATTTCTTTAAGTCCGCCGATGTATCCTGTATACCATCTAAGCTTCTTGTCTGTGTGCTTCTTACCAGTAAGAGCAACTTTATCTGAATTTAATACTATCACAAAGTCGCCACAATCAACGTGTGGTGTGTAAATAGTCTTGTTTTTACCTGTTAAAATGTCTGCTACTTGGCTTGCCACTCTTCCTAGTGGAACATTAGCAGCGTCTACAACGAACCATTTTCTTTCAATGTCCGTAGGTTTTGCCATATAAGTTTTCATTAATTTCCTCCGAATAAAATTTTGTTAAACGTTTAAGTCAAATTGACTTTAATTAAAACCTTAAATCTTCGGGACTATAAGGTTGTTTCGTCTACAAGGCAAATTTTATCCGCGGGGCTAGTGCAAACAAAAAACGCCTTAAAATTAAGACGCTTATATTTTATATAATAAAATTACATTTGTCAAGCATTTTTGCATTATTTTTATAAAAATCTTTTATTTATAGATATATACATACTATGCGACAATAAAATTTTGACAAATTTATATGCTTTGCTCATCCATTACATAGCAAAAAAAACTCAGCCTCACCCTTGCAAGCAAGTTCGGCTTCCGGTAATAAAGCACCTACGCCATCTGAGGTTCACCCTGTCTTGCTATCTCGTTATCTGAATAAAAGTCAACAAGGTAATCTACATATCTATCGTAATAGCTTGTCTTATCCTCTATCGCGCTTTCAGCAAGGCTTTTGCATAAATCGTCACATCTCTTCTTGCACTGAGCAACAACTTCAGGGTTTGACGAGCCAACCTTTGCAATGAGACTTTCGACAAACTGAGGGTTGTTTGCCGTTTCAAAATCAACTACGCTGTTTGTGTAATTGGTCTTGTCATTAGCAATATTGACACCCGAATTTCTACTAAATTTACCTATGCTTGCCTGCGCACTAATCACGGTTTCGGCAAGAGAGGCAATACTGCCCTTCAAATCCTTTTCGTCAAGTTTTATCTCTCTAGGTAAGCTGTTTTTATACTCGTTAAGACAAACATCAAAACCGTCTATATCATAGTATTTTGCGTACTTTGGTAATGATTTGATAACTTTCTTAAACTCCTCACTCTCGCCCTCTTCTACCTTTTTACCAAGAGATGAACTTTTTACTTTTTTATACTTTTTAACAAGCGCATCATAGATATCGAGCGCCTCTTCTTGCCCGATTGAATTTGAAAGCAACAATCCTTTTTGCAAATCCTCGATAAAACCTTCTTGCATAATTTTCTCCTTTGTCAATCTTATTAATTTTATTATAACCATTCCACAATTAATATGCAAGCGTTTTTGCATATTTATACAAAAAAATTTATTTTTATGATTTAGTGTGTTTTGTAAATTAATTAAAAAGTTTATAAAAATCAGTTGACAAACCCTTTTTTATATTATATAATAAAGTTGTTTAATGAAGATATAACCTATTTAATTTGAGACAATATATTAAACATTGATAAACTTTATTTATCACTTAGGGGGTTTATGGTGAACAGTATATCTGTTGTAGCCACTCAAAGTTTGCTTGTCACAAACTTTTCAGCCTTATCACTTGTCAATTTTGACTGCTCCTTAATTAATTTTGATTTTTATTCACACGGACAAGCCGTGTCTACATATAATAAACTGAATATGTCAAAAAATAGCGAGTGTGCTGAGCCCTTCGGTTTGGGGTGCAGAACGTGGCTAATATAAGAAATAATAATAAAAATAGTTTTAATAAAACTGAAGATATAAACAAGACAAACAAAGTTGATTGCATTGAAGAGAAAAATGCAAGCGTTTTTTATGATGGTAAAAACCAAAAAGAGATGTCAAAGAGCTCTTCTATAGATAGCGCAAATGATAGCAAAACGGCGTCAAAAGTTGAGGGTAAAAATGTAAGCACAACTACCCTTAACGATGACGATAAAAAAGCCATTCTTGACCAGTTAAATAAAGTGCAAGAGAGTTCACAAAACAGCTCTTACGCAAAAACAGGTAAAGCTAGTGCAAATACCAGCAAAAATAGTAGTCAAACGCCACTAACTACCTTGTATGGTGATAGCGAAGAGGTTGTCTATTTAAATAACACCGAAAAAGAAGATGAAAGCGCTGACGAAAAACTTAAAGATGACTTTAAGAAGGAACTTAACAAAAAAGCAAACAAAGAGAAGAAGGTAAAACCTAAGACATCCAAAAAGTCGTTCAAGCAGAGAATGAAAACTCTTGGCATCCTAACCGTGCTTGGCGTTTTTACTGGATGCGGGCTTGGGGTATGGTACTTCAATAATGCCGTTGTTCCACCTGTCAATTATGGGCAGTACAATGCTAGCGATTATCAGACAAAGGCGGAAGATGTGCTTGGTGAACTGTTTGGCATAAGCTCAGATTATGAAAACTGGAGAAGCTCTAGTGAATTCTTAAGCTCGGGCATTGATAGTCCAAGCGACCTCACCCCTGTTCAAAACTTTCTGCTTGCTGAGTTTAACGCTTTGAATTCAGACTACTTCCATATTGTAGGCAATGGCAGAGTAAAAGTTTCGGCGTTCGGCATCCCTATCTCGCAGACCGTTTATAGTGAAAAGAACTATGACGGCAACACCTACACCTTCGAAAGTATAAGCGAAGGTACTATGGATATTGGTAAATGCTCGGTTATGGAAAAGCCTACTTCATTAAATCCAAATCCTGAAGTTATGCTCTTCTCAAGCTCTGACGTATACACAAGCGAAGGGGCAAGTATTACTGATAATGCGGTTTGGGGAAATTACGAAACCTACACTCAAGATGCTTACATTGACCTTGCTGGTGGCTTGCCAAACGGCATTCAAACCTACATCATCTCTGACAAAACTATTACAAGCACAAATGACAGTTCGGTTATCACCTACGACGAAGCAACTGGCTACTACACTTTCACTATTGAACTTGACCCAATCACAAGCGTGCTTAACTATGTAAGACAGGTTCAGCAGACAAGCGGACTTGGCTCAGCTCCTACCTTTGAGAGCGTTAAACAAACAATAACGATTGATGGCGAATGGAATTTAATAAGTATCAGTATTGAAGAGAACTACTCGGTGCTATATGGTGGTATCTCGGCAGGTTGCAGTGGTACGCTAACCTCTTACTACTATTTAAATCAACCTGAGCTTATCGACTTCCCTGACCTACCTATTGAGTTGTAAAGGTGTTAAACTTGATAGCGCTTGATAGGTTGTAGGATAAAAACAATTTAAATAGTATTCACAAACCTAATAAAGAACTTTATAAAAAAACAACTTGATAAAAACACATATAAAACAATTTTATTAAACAGACTCGGGTAGCTAAAAAGCTCAAATTACTAAGACAAACTTGACAAGGCACTTAAAGTGACAATAAGGTCGCAATAATGGCTTTCAAAATACAAAAACAAACTATGCAAATTATAAAACAGCTAGCAAAAAAACAAAATAGCAAGCGATTAGGATAATATATAGTATATTATATATATTAATATAAGTATCCTAATATAAAAGGGTATTATTATGAGAAAAATTTTAAAATTTTTATCCTATTCATTAATTTATATGTTCATTTCGTTGGCATCGGCTTACGGCGTCATCTCTATTTCTATGAACAATATCTCAAATGAGCAGTCTAGTACTGGAGGCGGAAGTCAAACCCCACCTGCAGAGGTTGCCGTAGAGATAAACTCAATCATCAACAACCTAACTTCCTCAGAAGTGATAGACCTTGAAGTGCAAGCCTCGGTTGACACTGGAAACAATCCTATTAGCATTTCGCTTGATGGTCAAGTTGACTTATCTGAAGGCTTTGATAATATCCAAGTTGACGCTAATCTAAATCTTGCTATTAGTCAGGAAAATTTCGATATCGGTCTTGTTTACCAAAACAATTGCGTCTATTTTGAGCTTTTTAATGGCAAATTTATGCTTGCAACTGACAGTCTTGCGAGCTCTATTGGGCAAATTACCGAACTACTCGGCGTTGAGCTTCCTGATATAAGTTCGGTTTTAGGCGGACTTGACGTAAATTCTATACTTGTACTTTTATCTAACTTTGACAAGGTTGAAAATGCTGACGGCAGTGTTAACCTTATAATAGACATCTCTATGCTGGAAGGGCTTTCAATTAATCTCAGATGCTCTTCTGACTATCACCTGCTAGGCTTTGAGCTTCCTCAATTTTCTTTAGATGGAACAAGCATCAGCGCTTCGGCGAATATCGACTATCCACAAAGCTCTGATATCGAAGTTGTAAACGATGACGACTACATCAACATAACCGATGTTATTGATGTTGGCGTTAGTCTTGTTGATTACTTTACAAACAAACAATTTGCCTTTAATTTAGATGTAATTTATGATAATATCGCGGTAAATGGTCAGCTTTATCTTGACCTTGACAGCAAGAGTGCAAAGCTTGCCGTAAATTATGAAGGCTACAGAGCAAATATCCTCTTTATCGACAATAACTTATACCTCGAATTTAATAACATCTATCTTAAATTTGACCTATCTCAAGCAGACGAACTTTGCGCTTTGCTTGAAAACTATTTTGGTCTTGATATACCAAGTGAGCTTATAAGTTCTATTGTTTCTGGACTTGAAAGTGGCGACTTCTCTAGTGTTATAGATAGTGTTGAGCTTCCACAGATTAGCCTAGAGCAAATTGATTTAAGCTCGATTGACCTAAGCATAATTGAAAGCTTTAAGGTAGACGAAAAGGGCGCAACACTCATCATAAGAGATGTTGGTCAGTTTGTAATCAAGCTTAATGGCGAAAGTTTCTCAGGAATTAGCGTTGACGCCTTTGATGCTAAAGCAGACCTTGATGTTATAGACTTTACTGTCATCGAAAGAGGCGCAAGCGAAGAAAATTATGTAGAGCTTTCTGACCTTTTCCCTACCCTTGAGAATATACTTGATATGCTTCAAAGTGATGCGTTTGTAGGAAATGGCATCATAACTATCGGAGAGCACAAAATTGACATCAATTATACGTTAGTTAAAGGCGATAATGCTTTTGCAAGACTTACTACCACCCTATTTGGTCAAGATATTGTTTTGACAGTTATGAATGGCAAGGTGTACATTGAGGTAAGCGAAACTAAGATTGTATGCGACCTTTCAAATATAGGTAATGTTGTAGAAAAATTGCTTGCAAAATTTGCACCTAGTGTTGATATCACAGACAGCTCTAATATTACCGAAACGTTAGGCGATTTAATCAATAGTGAAATCAATCCTCTTCTTATCACAAAGTTTGAAAAGACTGAGAATGGGTTTATTATAACTTTACTTAATAAACTCACCCTTTCTCTTGCAAACGGAGAAAAGGAGCTTGGCTTGTACGCAAGTTATGGTGATATCGCTTTTGAAGGGCAAATCAAGGCTTCAAGCGAGGCTATAAATGCCCCTGTTATTGTTGAAAGCGAGTATACGACTATTGAAGAGCTTGCTGACCTTGTAGTCAACGTCTATGACTATGTGATGGGCAAAGAGTTCTACCTCACCTTTGTAGCCGACTATCAAGAATTGCACGTTGAAGGCGCGCTTAACTATGCAAACGAAGATATTGCGCTTTCGCTCTACCTAAGCTACTTGGAACTTGAGGCAAATGTGATGCTCTATCAAAAGACTGTTTATATTGAAGTTGAAAACATTAAATTGCAGTTTAGTTTAAGTGATATTGATAGCGTCAAAACTTTCTTAAATGACTACTTTGGAGTTAATTTAGATGAGGTCATCGATGAGCTTTTAGGCAAGGTTGAGTCCGTCGATACCCAAAGCCTTGATATTGCCTCAATAATAGAAAATATGACGTTTAAGCTTACTAGCGAAGAGATTGTTCTAAACGCACTTGACGGGCTTGTAGCTAAGATAAAACTCAGCGAAAATAATTTGAAAGCTTTGGAGTTGCTCTATCAAGACATCTCTGTGCAAGTTGAAATTGAAGATAAGGCGAACATCTTTGCGCCTTACGGCGAATATGTCGATGTCACCACCCTTCTTGACTACGCCGGCAAGGTTCTTGACTACATTGAAAGCAAACAATTTGAGCTTGGCGTTGATATGCAATTTGGCGGGCAAAGCGTAGTCGGAAATCTTCAACTTGATGTGACTGACAACCTAATGCTAAGTGCAAATGTCGCTTTAGGTGAAAACAATATTGGCGTGAATATTGAAGATAGTATCCTCTACTTTGACTATAACGGCCTTCTACTTAAAATCAATAATGATAACTTCAATGAGCTTCTATATATCGTGCTTGAAGTGCTGGGCTTTGATACCTCAAGTATTCCATTCCTATCTGAGATTGACCTAGACCTTGACTTCTCAATGATAGACAGCGACATTGCAAGCATTGAAATTAGCGCTCAAGATATAATCAACGTCATTAAGATGGTTAAGGAGATTAGCGTTGACAATTCTACCCTAACAATTAAGCTTGACGGCAAACAAGTTTATGACAACGAAAATGCAACTGATATAATCATTACGCTTGCAAGCGAAAACGGCAAAATCAAGTATTTATCACTTGACAACTGCTATCTTGACAATACTCTTTCTAGTGAAATCAGTGGCAAGATAACCTTTAACGAGCTTGGCGCTTTTAACTATGTTGATAAAACCAAAAATTATATCGACATATCTGGCGCAAATGAGCTTGTGAAAGCCATTGTAAATATGTCAAACGACAAAGAGTTCCACGTGACTGGTACCTTTGATATCCTTGGCTCGCTTGCTGGCATCGATATAAGCTGGTCGGTACCATTCGATATTCTTATTAATGTTGTCGGCAAGGCAGATATTGAGCTTTATGGTGTAATTGGCGAGATACCTACGATGGTGGGAGTAAATAACGACGTTCCTTACCAATTTGACGACACAAATAGTGGTGAAAACAGAATGCTTTATATCTACTATAAGGCTGGATACATCTACCTTTATAGAAGTGAGACTGTTGGGCAGTTCTTTGGCGGTGGAAGAACATATGAAAAATGCACTAAGGTTGCAATAGAGACCTTCTTTGGCGACCCAATGTACTATATTCAATATTGCTTTGGCTTTACTGACACCATTATGAACGCTATCATAGAATCTATGAATAATCCGCGTACCGAGCCGATGGACTACGGCAATATCATCAAATCTTTCACGGTGGAAAACAGCCAAAGCTTCAATGTCAACCTCAATATGAAGGAGCTTACAAACAACCCTGACCTTGACAGTTTGTCATTGTCGCTTGGGCTCCAAAAGACAGAGGACGGACGCAGTTATATTGGCAATATGGCTCTTAGCCTCTATATGCCTCTTGCTGATATCTTCACCCTTACCCTTTCAACCTCTGACGCAAGAATTGTCGATTATGGCAAGAGTGTCGATATGTCACCGCTTTACGATTTCATCAATAACTACAAATACTCTAGTGAAACCGAATGGGAAGCTAGCAACGGCGAGTGGCAAATGACAAGCGAGGTTCTTTACAACGTAAACTTTACAACAAATAATGACCAGTCGCTTGACGAGCAAAGTTACCACTATAAAGATGCTTTATCACTACCAACGCTTGAAGATTATGTGGTTGATGACGGCGTAAAACGCACCGAATATTACTTTGCTGGATGGTATGAGGACGAGGCGTTGACGCAAGAATTTACAAGCCAGACTATGCCACGAAAGGACCTAATGCTGTATGCTAAGTGGGTTACTTCTACTCAAAATTACTATACAATCAGGTTTGTATCGAACTGTGACAAAACTTTTGACGACATCAAAAAGCTTGAAGGCGAAAGCATCACCCTGCCTTCTCTTAGCACAAAAGAGGTTACTGAAGGCAATATCACCTCTTACTACTCTTTTGGCGGATGGTTTACAAGTGCTGGATACGAGGAAAATACCATATTCGAAGAGACTATTATGCCATCGCAAAACCTTACACTTTATGCTAAGTGGGACTATGTGAAATCTGAGGCAACCTATTCGGTCAACCTCTACGATAACGGCACACTTGTAGACTCATTGCGTGTAAAGGCGGGCGATACAATAGACTTCTCAAACGTTGATGTTGTTGACGAGAACACTAAGTTCTACTATGACGCAGGCTACTTGCAAGAGATAGTAAACTTCACAATGCCAGAGAGCGACCTTGACGTTCATATCAGAAACCTTTATACCCTAACCTTTACTAGTGAGTACGGCAATACTAGTACAGTGACCTATCAAATCTATCAAGGTGACAGTTTTGAGGTTCCTGTTCAAAATAGTTATGTTTATGATGATGGCACGCAGACAATGCAAACCACCTACACCTTTAACGGCTATGGAGTAAGCTCTACCAAAATGCCAAATAGTGATGTAACCTATAACGCATCTTGGACTGTAACTAATAAGTATTACTACACTATCACCTTTGATATTCTTGATGACGATGTTTCGTTGCCATCAAGTCCGTGGAAAGATAATGCAAAACTATACTATAACGGCGTTGAGACAACTCAAATGTCTTACAAATTCCTTGAAGGCGATGTAGATTTAAGCGCTTTTGTTGCAAGATGTAAATATACCACTGGTGACTGGATATTCAAGGTTTACTGGTACTATATCTTCCAAGGCTGGAAAGGTGCTGAAAACAATATCTACCACCTGACTGGAGATGTCACAATTGAGGCTTCCTTCTCATCACTTCAAAGCGGTGAAAGTGGCTACAATCAGAATTAAATCTATTAAAAAACTCTTGATTTTATCCTTTAAGTGATTGAGTTATGATATTAATAAAAATTTAATAATTGAATTATGAAAATAGGAAAATCAAGTGAATATAGGCATAAAAAATATGTGACTAAAGGTTTTTAAAAACACATTAAGCGAAAATAGCTTAATGTGTTTTTTGTAGCTAAAAATAAAAATAAAAAATAGATAAAAAATAATATTAATAATATCAATATTAAAATAAACATTAAAAATTTATTAAATTATAAAAAATATGTTTTA
>CAMLSW010000011.1 GCA_946484195.1 uncultured Clostridia bacterium | reverse complement strand
CATAACAAGGTAGCGGTATCAGAAGGTGCCGCTGGATCACCTCCTTTTAAAGAGACAGAGTCGAGGCTATGTATATTAAATATATACATAGAGCGGAGTAAGGAATAACTTACTCTAGAGTACAATGTATGGTAAAACATACAACCGCTCAAATAGCTTTAAAGAATGTACTTAGAATATTTAATTCATAAAAGAAGACTAAGCTTTTGCTTAGTCTTTTTTTGTGTCTAGTTTATCTAGTTGCTATACGTAAATTGACAAGTATTGACTTTTTAAATTGTACGGGGATTAACGTTTGCTTTAATATAGATAAAACTATTTTAATATATTTTTAGCTTTCGGTCCTATTTACTGCATTTTGACCTTTTGCAATTGTTTTTTGATTGTTTTGAACAAACTTTCTTGTGATTATTAATCTTTTGTATTCACTTAATTATAAATATCAATACCTTTGAAGTAATCGCAATCAAAAAATTCAGCTAAAGTCATACCAAAGAACTCAGCAATTAAGTATATTGTCGACAATCTAATGTCAGGATGTTTAAGTTGCATTATATTTTGAATGGTTTTCTTACTAAGACAAGTGTCTTTAATAAGCCTATATTGTGATTTATTGTGTATTTTTAATAAATCTTGTATTCTCATAGCAGTTGCTTCAATTAAATTCATTTTTCTTTACCTCACTTTTATAGTATTTTAACAATAGGGTATTTTAAAGAGGGGTAAATTATTTTGCTCCTAAGGTTGTTTTTTTATACCTAATATGCTATAATAACCTTAGGAGTTTTTATGCTAAAAGAATTATTTAATGAAAATATTGTAGATAATTGTTGTATCATCGTTTCAGATAGTCCGAAAACAAAATATGTATTTGACGAAAATTTGCTTGTTTGTATTAATATTTTAGGTAATATAAAAGATGATTTAGAAGATGCTATCAACGATGACTATGTTAATTTTTTGATATGTGTTGACACCTTATTTGAGTTAAATATAGCAGAACGCATATTAGAGTTAAAACAAAAATATCCACACATTAAACTGATATGTTTATTAGGAAATTGTCCAAGAAATTTAACAAAGTCACAAATCCTTCGATATCAAAAGGTCAAAAAAGATGCCGATAAGTGCATATTCTTCGAAAGAGACGATGGAGCAGAAGGTAAAGAAATTAAATACAAGTTACTTATAGATAATTCATCAAAAGTTATAACTTTTGAATGGGGAGATTATATTGTATATAAGTCATTAATGTATGCTAAACGTAAAAGATTGCATATAAAATATGTAAAATTAAATAATGACAATATTTGTATTTTTTAATTATATTAGTTTATCTTAACTTGTTTCTTAAGCGAATAAATCAGCCTGTCACCATCTTTGCTCTTGACAGACAAAGGCGTATATTGTATAATTGATTTAATTAAAAAGAGGTGGGTATGTATAAAGATAAAAGTCTAATTTTGTCTGTTCTTTTAAAGCAAATCAATGGGTATGTCGATTACTTAAATAATCGTTTGTCAGATGATGAATCAAATGAAAATATTGAATTTGGAACATTGAGTGTTACTTTGGATGACATTATAAATAATCGCGGAAAGGCCCGATTAATAGATGCTAATATTTTGAATTCTATAAAATGCAAACTAGGTGAGAGACTTGACACTTTGGTATATATGATAAAAGAAAATCCATTAAACTTACAATATGCTAGTGAGCAGTTAAGAGATAATGCCGATGTTGTACAACTTGCGGTGTATTATGACCCAGAGGCTATGCAGTATGCTTCAGATAGATTGAAAAAAGATAAAACTATGGCGATGTTTATGGCGAAGTTTTATCGCATAGAAGGTTTGAAGTATATGCATCCTTGGCTCAAGAATGACGGAGAACTTGCTTTAAAACTGTTAAAGATGAATGGTTACGCTTTAAATTACCTTTCAAATAGAATAAAAAACTCTCGTGTGTACATAAACGAAGCATTGCAAACAAGTCCATCGCTATTCTTCGAACTTCCAACAAAAAATAAAAATGATTTAACTCTTGCACAGGTTGCTTGTGAAAGAGATTATCACTGTTATAAAGCAGTAACTAAAAAGATTAAAGAAGACAAGCCTTTAGCACTTAAAATGATGCATTATTGTTATAAACTCTATCCATATTTATCTAAAACAATGCAAGAGGATAAAGATGTTATACAGGCATACAAGACAGAGCTTTTTAAGATTGAAAATGATACAGAGTATAGAGAATTAAAAACAGATGTAGACGCATTTTTGTGTGCAAACCTATTTAATACGCGATTGATGTATATGAAAGACAAAGCAGAAATTGAGAAATTTATAAAATTGTATAGCGTAGACAAACAACAAGAACAAGCATTAAACCAAATAGCTTGTGAGTTGTTTTAGAAATAAATTGTAATGATTTAACCTTGCTATGAATATAGTAGGGTATGAGAAAAATACATTTTGGCGTAATAAAGGTTAGAAGATGGGCAAGCAATCTTGCCATTGCACTTATAATTGCGGTTGTAGGCGGCTTTGCAATTTTTGCGGGAGTAAATGTTGTGCCGACAACATCGGTAAGCGGTGTATACTATAATGGTGATACAACTAAGAATAATGTATCACTTATGATTAATGTCTATTGGGGTACAGAATATCTTGACGCAATGCTCGACATATTAAATGAGAAGAATGTTAAAACGACATTTTTCATTGGTGGCACTTGGGCGGTGCTAAATGAGGACTACTTGCAAAAGATTTACGACGCAGGCAATGAGATTGCAAATCACGGTTATCATCATAAGGACCACGACAAACTTGACGAGCAGGGCAATATTGAAGAGATTACAACAACTCATACTATTGTCAAGGAGCTACTAGGTGTAGATATGAACCTTTTTGCTCCACCTAGTGGCGCCTATGACAAGCTTACAGTTTCGTGCGCGCAGGAGCTAGGCTATCATACAATTATGTGGACACGCGACACAATCGACTGGCGTGACCACGATGCAAATTTGATTTATCAGCGTGCCATCAAAAACGCAAAAGGCGGTGACTTAATATTGATGCATCCAACTGAGGCGACAGTCGAGGCACTACCAAAAATTATAGATTACTTCCAGCAAAACAACTTTAATTTAACCACAGTTTCACAGACGATTGGACTTGTTTAAAGAATGAGATAGCTTCCTCATTCTTTTTTTGTAATTTGATGAGTTTAAATAAAAATTAAAAATGAGGCTTTTAAATTTTTATTCTTAGCTGTTATGTAAAAGTTTTATTTTTATAACATAATAGACCATTTTATCGATTAAATAATATGCTTTTGTTAAGATTGTGCGCTGTTTTATGTAAAAATCATTTTACAAAAAAATCCATAATAAAACAAAAATATTTGTTAAAATTTATCCTAGCACTTGTGAATATTTTTTATTTGTGCTATATTTAATATATATTGATATAAAAAAGGACTGATATGGCAACATTTCAAGTTAATAAAAACAATTCTAAAAAGAATGTCAAGAAGATAGTAGGTTGGTCACTGCTTGCATTATCAACCATCGTGTTTTTATTCTCTGTAACCTCCATTATACCAGCTTTGCAAGACTTCTTTTTAGGCATTTTGGGTATTTTTGTTTATCCACTTACAGTGCTTGGCTTTATCATCTCGCTTGCACTATTAAACAATAAAAAATATGTTATGCCAAAGAGATATGCAATCTTTCTGTCGCTCAGTTTGTTTTTCTTTTTGACTATCATTCAGCTTATCATTGTAGGCTCGCCAAGCGGACTAAACTATGGGCAATATCTTGCTTTAAATTATACCAAAAAGTTCACGGCGGGCGGTATGATAATTGGTTTTATACCATCAACATTTGCCTATCTTATGGGGCTCCCTGCCACATACGTTATTCTCGCGCTCGCACTTGTTGCCTGTGTAGCCTTTTTTGTTGAGGCTGTTATTTCACTTAAAAAGACAGGTAACCAGCAAAAGCCAATCAAGCTTCAGATAAGAGAAAAACAAGAGAAAACCGAAGTTGTCAATCCTAGAGGTGTAAACAAACATTATGAGCAAATCAAGCCTATAAAGCAACCAAATGTTATGTTTGATGGCAACCGCCAAGAGGAAGAGAAACGACAGCTCTCGGCAAGAGAAAAACTAGGGCTTGTTGGAAAGGGTTATACAAATAACGAGCCTTTTGAGGTTAAACTTCCGCAAGATGATAAAGAGGAGATTAAGAATAGCAAAGTTCCAGCTGGTATGACAATGAAAGAGTATCTCTTGTCACCGCCAAAAGTTGATATGGATAAGTTTATGGAGCATAAGCCAAAGCAGAGGCAAACTCAGGCATATAACTCAAACAATTACTCTCAACAAACTCAAGTAATGCCAAACAATAATGTTTCATTAAATGAGATTAACAAGAATGTTAGCGACCTAAAAGACAATGACACAATCAAGCCTTCCTCATATGTTCACGAAGAGAGCTATGATTTGTCGGCTGGTCAGCCAATTCGCAGGGGCAATTTGCCAGACGTCAAGCCTGAAGAGATTACAAGTGAGGCGGAGGACATCATAAGGTCAGTTGTAGAGCAAGAAAAGATTGAAAGGGAGGATGACCTCAATAGCCAAGATGATTTTGATGACAGTATTGTTAGCGACGAGCGTGATTTTATTGACTATAGCGCTCTTGAAGAAACACCAAAACGCGAAGAGAACTTTAATAATTTTTCTCGTGACAATGGCTCTTTAAATAGAGATAGAGACAATCCTTTAACTAGAGATAGACAGCAATTACCAAATAATAGCGTAAATCTGTCACGCGATAATTCGCTTGCAAGAGATAACTTTAGCCGTGATAACAACTTTGGCCGTCAAGAGAGTTTAGATAGGGCAGGTATCTCTCAAGAAGGGCAAAACAATCTTCCAAATAGGCAAGAAGTATCTCCAGATAGACATAGATTTGATAGACAAGAAAGTCCACAAAAGCCGGTTGACGAGATTGAAAGAAGAAAGAGATTTGTTCAGCTTGACGAGGATAAGCCTCAAGAAAAAATCAAGCCATACAAATATACAAAGCCACCGATAGATTTGATTACAACAAAATCTGACGACCTTTCAACCATCAATGAAGAGATACCAATGAAGAGGGTGGCTCTTGAAAATGCTCTTGAAAATTTTGGAGTGCCTGCAAAGGTGCAAAATGTGGTCATCGGACCAACTGTAACGCGCTATGAAATTGAGATGCCAGAGGGCATATCTGTTAAAAGGATACTTTCTCTTGACGCCGATATTGCCTATGCGCTTTCGGCAAATGGACAGATAAGAATTGAGGCGCCAATTCCAGGGCGTAGCATAGTCGGTATCGAAGTGCCAAACAGCAAGGTGGCAAAAGTTTCGATTAAGGATGTGCTTCAATCTAAAGAGTTTACAATGTCGCCATCTCCATTGACCTTTGCCCTCGGTAAAGATATCACCGGCAATGTAAAGGTATGCAACCTTCAAAAGATGCCACACCTTCTTGTTGCGGGAACTACCGGTTCTGGTAAAAGTGTATGCCTAAACTCTATCATTATTTCCTTGCTTTTTAAGGCGTCACCAGATGAAGTTAAATTCATTATGATAGACCCAAAACAAGTGGAGCTTTCAATGTATGAGGGCTTGCCACACTTAGTTGTGCCAAAGGTCATCACAGACCCAACAAAAGCCGTCAACGCACTTCAGTGGACAGTTGACGAAATGGAGCGAAGGTTCAAACTGATATCAGAAGAGCGCGTAAGAAATATTGGTGAGTACAACAAACTTGACAAGGTAATTCAAAACAGAGTCAAAAAGATGCCATACCTCGTTGTAATTTTCGATGAGTTTGCCGACTTTATGGCAGTTGCTAAGAATGAAATAGAGGATAAGATTAGACGTATCGCACAGAAAGCGCGTGCTGCTGGAATACACTTGATACTTGCAACGCAAAGACCATCCACCGATGTTGTCACAGGTACACTTAAAGGTAACCTTCCATCAAGAATTGCCTTCAAGGTTGCAAGTAGGGTGGATAGCGAAGTTATCTTAGGCTCAACAGGCGCCGAAAAACTGCTTGGCTATGGTGATATGCTCTATAAACCATCTGATGCCGAGCCGGCAAGACTCCAAGGGTGCTTTATCGACACACCAGAGACCAAGGATATTGTCAATTTCATCATCCAAAACAATGAAGAAGTTTTTGATGAGGAGGCAAACAACGCCATCAATAACCCGGGCAAATCAAGTAATGGTGGCGGGGAAAATAACGGCGTAGACCCACTTCTTCCACAGGCGCTAAAGATTTGCATTGATAATGGCGTGGCGTCTACCACTATGGTTCAGCGAAAGTTATCGATTGGCTATCCTCGTGCTGCAAGAATTGTTGACCAAATGGAAGAGCGCGGGTATATTTCAAGTGCAGAGGGTGCAAAACAGCGCTCAGTTTACATTACAATAGATGAATTTTATTCAATTTTCGGAGATATTTATGACTAAAGATGAGCTTAAAGGTAAGATTATTTCTGCCATAAGTTTAGGATGTGACAAAAATAAGGTCGACCTTGAAAAGATGCTAGGGCAACTAAAGGAGTATGGCTTTACAATAACCGATGAGGTAGAAAGTGCCGACATAGTTATTGTAAACACCTGCGCCTTTATTCAACCTGCACAAGAAGAGGCTATAATGAATATACTTGCTATGGAAAAACTTAAGGACAGCGGTAGGATTGAAAAAATTATTGTTACCGGCTGTTTTCCAGAGCGGAATTACAATAGTTTTAAAGAGAATTTTCCTAAGATAGATGCCTATTTAAAACTTAGCGAAAACGACACGATTTGCCAAACGATAGAAAAACTTTATGGGCTTGAACCAAGCAAGCCAATCAAAAAATATGAAAGGGTGCTGACAAACAGTCCGTCTTATGCATATTTAAAGATAGCTGACGGCTGTGACAATGTATGCTCATACTGTACAATTCCAAGGATAAGAGGTAGATATAAAAGCTATCCTATAGACGACCTTGTTGACGAGGCAAAGAACCTTGTGTCAAGAGGGGTGAAGGAGATAATACTAGTTGCTCAAGACCCAACGCGTTATGGCGAGGATTTGTACAAAGAAAACTGCCTCATAAAGCTATGCGAAAAGCTTAGCAAGATTAAAGGGCTTTTATCTATAAGACTTCACTATGCCTATCCAGAAAAGGTCAGCGATGAGCTTTTAGATTACATTAGCAAGAATGAAAAGATGTGCAAATATCTTGATATGCCACTTCAACATATAGATGACGAGCTCCTTAAAAGTATGAGGCGAAAATTAGACGAGGAAGCTACAAGGGCGCTACTTGATAAAATTAAGACAAACTATCCAGAAATAGCCTTGCGTTCAACTTTTATTGTTGGCTATCCTGGAGAAAACCGCTCTCAATTTAAAAAGCTTTATAATTTTATAAAAGAGACTAGATTTGATTATGCTGGCTTTTTCCCGTATTCAAGAGAGCCTAATACAGCAAGTTATTTTATGAAAAAGCAGGTGCCAAATATTATTAAAAAGATGAGATTACATAAAATAACAAAACTGCAAAATCAAATAGCTAAAGAGAAAGCGCTAGAACTTGTCGGACAAACAATAGAAGTTTTAGTTGATTCATTTGACAGTCAAACTGGGGAATTTTTAGCTCACAGTAAAAAAATGTCTCCTTTAGTTGACTTTAATGTCCGTTTTGTAGATAATGGTAATGTAGAATGTTACACATTTGTACAAGTTAAAATAAAAGATTTTGATGGAAGTGATTATATAGGGGAGGTTGTATGAACACACCAAATAAAATTTCATTGTCAAGGCTTTGCCTAATTCCGCTAATAGTATTTTTCTATTTAGCAACATTCATTCCATATGCAAGACTTGTTGCGGCACTACTTTTCATAGTTGCTTGCCTGACAGATTTTGTTGACGGACATCTTGCACGCAAGAATAACCAAGTTACAAACCTAGGGATATTCTTAGACTCAATTGCAGATAAAGTGCTTGTTATGACGGCGATGATACTGATTGTTGCAGTACCAGTAAAGATAATGCCAGCTATTGTATATCCATCTTGGCTTGGTGTTACCTGCGTGATAATAATGCTTGCAAGGGAGTTTATTATAAGCGCCCTTCGTCAAATTGCAGCCACAAAGGGCATCGTGCTTGCCGCTGATAAAGGTGGAAAGATTAAGGCAACTCTTCAGTTTGTTGTGCTTAGTATGTATATGATTTATGCCTTTGTTTTAACGGATATAGTGAATTTTGAAGAGGGCAATAGGGTAGTAGGTATTATTAACTTTGTTATGATGATACTTCTTATTATAACAACACTTGTTACATTGTATACAGGCGCTAGTTACTTGATTAGAAATAAAAAAGTGTTTTCTTCAAAAGATAACGAAACCTTCAAAAAGCTCACAGAGGCTGAGGATGAGGACGCTTTTTATGAAGATAATGTATCTCAAACTACTCCAGTGGAGAATGATACTCAAGCAGAGACAAAGGAAGACGACAATCTAAAAGAAGATAAAAACGAGGGATAAATGGACTATAAGGTTTTTGTTTTTTCTGACGAAGTTTTAAAAGGCAGACTTAAATTTGACTATGAGCTGTTTAATCAAATTTGCTTGTATAATTTGGTTAATATTACATATTTTCAAGTTGATAAGTATGACGAAAAAAAAGACTTTGTTCAGACAGACGAGAACCTTATTGTTTTTTGCGAGAATAAAAATCTTGATAATCTGGTTATTGAAAATATAAATAAACTCGGCAGTAAAAAGACATTTATTGACGAGCAGATTGTAATATTTGATAGGGCAGGACGAAAGGTTGTTTTTGTACCCCTCGAGTGCGATTTTAATTTGCTTGATAAGGTTTTTGTAAAGGACAATAACAAAAAATATAGCGAGTTTCATATTTTTGGACTTTCAAAAGAGACTATCCTTGAAAAATTAAATAAATTAAATGATGAAATTGTAAATTTTAACTATAAAATAAGTTATGACAATCTACTTTGTGATATAGTTGTCTCATACGATTGGCAAGATAGTCTGCTTGACGACAATATGGTTAAGATTGCCTCAGAGTTTAAGCAAAATGCCTATAGCGAAAACAAAATGCGTTTGCCTGAGATAGTTGTTAGACTATTAAAGCTAAAAGAGAAAAATCTTGCAATATGCGAAAATGTTACACAAGGCTTGATTGCAGGCAGTTTACTAAAATATGATGACGACTTTACCGCTATAAAATCGGTTAAGTATGAAAAGTTTGACTTTACCAACAATGATGTACTTTATGACAAAACGCTTAAATTTTTGAAGGACGCTCAAAGTGATGTCGCCGTTGTAACAAATGGTAAATATATCGATGGCATAATGGATTTTACCTTTGCCATTGCTGACAAGAAGGAAGTGCATATATTTAAAAACACCTTCAAAGCGGGCGAAAAATCTTGTAAACAGATGGCAAAAAATGCCTTGTTATTTCATCTTACAAAAAAACTTAGACAAAATGATTAATGTTGAATATTGTTTTGTTATTTTTAAAAAATATGCTAAAATATTAGGGTAAAAAGTATCATTTAAGAGGTTATTATGGAAAAGAAAGATGTTAAAAAAGATAGCAAACAAGATGCGCTCTCTCAAGCTCTACTTCAAATTGAAAAGCAGTATGGCAAGGGAGCTATAATGAAACTTGGCGAAAAGGTCAATGCACCAATAGATGTAATATCAACAGGGTGCCTAACTCTTGATATCGCTTTAGGAATTGGTGGTATACCAAAGGGCAGAATTATCGAGATTTATGGACCGGAGTCCTCAGGTAAAACGACAGTGTCACTACATATCATTGCTGAGGCACAAAAGGCGGGCGGAACGGCTGCATTTATAGACGCCGAGCACGCGCTAGACCCAGCCTATGCAGAAAAGTTAGGCGTACAGTTGAACGACCTTCTTATCTCTCAGCCAGACAATGGTGAGCAGGCACTTAACATTTGTGAAACCTTGGTTAAATCAGGCTCTGTTGATATCATTGTTGTTGACTCTGTTGCAGCACTAACACCAAAGGCTGAAATAGATGGTGAGATGGGCGAAAATCACGTAGGACTTCAAGCTAGAATGATGAGCCAGGCATTACGTAAACTTACTGGTATCATAAACAAGAGTAACACCACAGTCATTTTCATCAACCAGCTAAGAGAAAAGGTCGGTGTTATGTTTGGCTCGCCTGAAACAACAACAGGAGGTAAAGCACTTAAGTTCTATTCAAGTATAAGACTTGATGTAAGAAAGAAGGATGCAATTAAAGATGGCACCAATTTTATTGGTAATAGAACGGTTGTTAAAGTAGTTAAAAATAAGCTTGCCCCTCCATTTAGAACAGCTGAGTTTGATATTGTCTACGGACAAGGTATTAGTCAAGTTGGTTGTGTGATAGACCTTGCTCTTGATAAAGACATCATTAAAAAGTCTGGCTCTTGGTTCTCATATGATGATGAGAAGATTGGGCAGGGTAAAGAAAATGTTAAAGCATACCTTGAACAAAATAAAGATATCTACAATGAAATCTTTGAAAAGGTTAAAGAGGCATACGGCATAGGCGATAAAAACTCAACGCCAAGCGAGCAGACAACAACAGTAGAAGAATAAGTTAAAATACAAAGTAGAAGAGTAAGTTATTACAAAAATGCATCGCCATTAGTTTGCTACTATAAAAGTCCAACACTAAAGGTGGTGCATTTTTTATTTGAACAATTGTATGTTTTTAATCCTTTTTCATAGAAAATTAAATCTATTATGTAATAATATCATAACTAAAACATAATAGTTATTTTTTATGTGTAATAGTGTTTTATATTTTGTTTTCAACCTTAACCCACCTAGTTTTAATTACTGTTATATAAACCATTTTTCGCCGTGGGACTTTTTGGTGTTTTCGCTCTTAATAAAGTTTATTTTCTCTGTAGAGCGTATATCATTATCTAAAGTGTAATAGTATTCAATTTCAACCGTCTGCTTTTGTTTCTTTAGTGGTAAGGTGACTGTCTCTTCTCCTGACTTTGAGGTGATTTGCTTTATCACCTTTCCATCAATTATAAAATCATAAGTCAGATAACTTTTTGCATTTAGTTTTATAATAGCCCTTTCATCTTCAACGAAACTTGATATGTCCAGCTTTTCAAGCGAAGTAAACTTGTCGGAAATATCATTTGGCAGGTTGAGCGATGAGAAAAGTTCGCTTTTCTTGTAACGCTCTGGCATATAGATGTTTGCAAGCATAACTCTGTGGTTTTCGTTAAGTTCGGTCTCATCAATTTCGCGCTCAACGATGGTGCTAGGCTTGTCAAAAGTGGAGTCATCTTGGACTGTGCTAAAATAATTTTTAACTATTTCGGTTGGCTGATTGCCACCAGCGTAACTGATTGGAGTGTTATCGAGGTTGCCAAGCCAAACTCCGCAGGTTTGGTCTTTAGTATATGACACATTCCAGGCGTCAAGGTTCTGTTTTGAATTGCTTTTACCAACGGTTCCAGTCTTGGAGGCTATATCTATATTAAGTGAATTTAGCTTTTTAGCTGTTCCACTTTTGGCGCACGTTCTAAGCATATCGGTAATCAAGTAACTACTATCTTCACGCATTACTTGCTTTTCTTGAGGCTTGTTGACATAGACAAGCTTGTTATTTTTGTCGGTTATAAAGGAGACAAATTTAGGCGAGGTGTAACTACCACCATTTGAAAAAGTCGAGTATGCTCCGGCAAGCTCCTTGATATTTACGCCATAGGTCATACCGCCAAGGGCGAGGGTGTAGCTATCATCCCTTTCATCAAAACTGATACCCATCTCTTCAGCGTAGGCTTTGGCTTTCTCTATTCCAAGATAAGAAAGCACCTTCACGGCAGGGATATTTATTGATTTAGATAGCGCCTCTCTTGCGCTGACATACCCGTGATAAACATTGCCAACATTTTTAGGTGTGTAATCTGATATGGTTGTCTTTTCATCTAAGATTTGCGAGCAAGGATAAATGATATCTTCATTTAATGCTGGTCCATACACAAGAATAGGCTTGATAGTTGAGCCAGGTTGCCTTTTCGCGTCCAAAATTTTGTAGTTACTACTTCCGCTATACGCCTCAACGTAATGGGACTTATTATTGATTACAATACCGCTATAGTCGCAGCCAAGGTTGCAATTGTTTAAGGCTTTGTCAAGTGCCTCTTGTTTTTCTTGATTTTGGTAGGTATAGATTTTATACCCTTTAAGTGCAATCTGTTTCGCAGGAAGTCCTAGCACCTCTTCGGCCTCATCAATAGCTGCTTGACTATATGAATTTAGCCGATTTTTCTTTTGACTGTTGATGTTAAGTTCAATCTTGCTCTGTTTTGCCCTTGTGTACTCATCTGTCGCAAGCAAGCCGTCACTATTCATTTGGCTTAAAACTAGATTGCGTCTTTGCAGGGCGTAATCATAGTTTTTAATAGGCGAGTACTTTGCAGGCGACTTGATTAGCCCAGCAAGCAGGGCTGCCTCTTCCACCGACAAGTCTTTAGCGCTCTTTGAGAAATAATAGTTTGATGCGCTCTCGATGCCATAGCAGTTGTTGCCAAAATATATGACATTAAGGTATAGCTCGAGAATTTTATCTTTATCATAGCTTGCCTCTAACTTTTGGGCAAGTGCTATCTCTTTAATCTTGCGCTCAAAGGTCTTTTCAGAAGATAGTTGAGTGTTTTTTATAAGTTGTTGCGTTATCGTGGACGCGCCTTCTTTGAGCCTGCCTGCCTTGACATTGTTTAGCATTGCTTTAGCAATTCTTTTATAGTTGACGCCTTTATGGTGGTAAAAATCTTTATCCTCAATAGAGATAAAGGCATTTTTAGTGTTCTGCGAGAGAGAACTTATGCTTGCAAAC
Source organism: uncultured Clostridia bacterium (assembly GCA_946484195.1). Classification (GTDB taxonomy): domain Bacteria; phylum Bacillota; class Clostridia; order Christensenellales; family UBA1242; genus Caccovivens. Next base: position 20,586 of record CAMLSW010000011.1, on the reverse strand, counting down.
GAGCGACTTAGCTCATTGTCCTCTTTGATAGGCTTATTTTCGCTATCAAACACTTGGAGGGATATGTACGGCGAGGAGAGAGCCTGTTTGTCGAGCTTTAAAGCCCTTGCATTGATATAGCTTGCAGACACATAAAAAGCCACACCTATAATAGCAGCTAGGATAAGGATAAATAAAATAATAAAAAATACCTTGAGAAATTTTTTCATTAAGGTTATTATGTAACATAAAGCTAAAAAATATTTGTGTATAAAATAATTTTTTGTTTGAAAAATTGGATAATTTATTGTATAATTTAAGTGCAAAATGATTTTCAGGAGAAAAGATGAAGTATTTTATAGTTACATATGGCTGTCAGATGAATGTACACGAGTCTGAAAAGATAGCTGGTATTTTAGAAAAACTAGGCTACAGCCCAGCCGATAGAAGAGAAGATGCAGATATTATAGTTTTTAACACTTGTGCCATAAGGGAAGGTGCAGAAGATAGAGTTTTAGGCAATGTTGGCAACTTAAAGAAATTAAAAAAGAAAAATAAAGACCTTATAATTGCCGTTTGCGGATGTATGACGCAGAAAGAGCGTACAGCGACAAATCTATTAAACACATTTCCTTTTATAGATATTGTTATAGGCACCTTTAATCTGCCAAAACTTGGCTATTATATAGAAGCGGTCAAAAAGGGTAGAGAGCTTGAAAGCGAAAGAAGTGGCAAGCAACTTGAACTGTTTGACGAAGGTGAGATTGATGAGACCCTTCCTTACAAGCGTACAAGCGGTGACAATGCTTGGGTCAATATTATGCAGGGCTGTAACAACTTTTGTACCTACTGTATAGTGCCTTATGTCAAGGGGCGAGAGAAGTCGAGAAAAGAAGAAAATATTCTAAAAGAGATAAAAGATATTATCGCCGAAGGCAAATACAAAAAGATAACCTTGCTTGGACAAAATGTAAATTCTTATGGCAAAGATTTGGTCCCGCCAGTGAGTTTTTCTAAACTTTTGCGTGACATTTGTTTGCTTGACGGGAATTTCACGGTATCATTTATGACGTCACATCCTAAAGATTTGACAGATGACGTCATTGATGCAATAGCAGAAGAGGACAAGATTGAGAAGTTCATTCATCTTCCTGCGCAAAGCGGAAACAACAGAATACTAAAGCTTATGAATAGAAGTTATACGCGAGAGAAGTATCTTGATATTATCAAAAAGATTAGGCAGAAGATACCAAATTGTCGTATTACATCAGACTTCATTGTTGGATTTCCGACCGAAACAGAAGAAGAATTTAATGACACCTGCTCTCTTGTCAGCGAAGTAAAGTATGACAGTATTTTTGCATTTAAATACTCTCCAAGAGAAGGAACAGTTGCAAGCAAGATGGAAGGACAGGTTCCAGAAGAGATAAAAAGCGAAAGGGTAAATAAACTTTTAGCACTTGAGAAAAAACTGCAAAAGGAGAATTATATATGATAGAGAAAGTGTCTCCGGCAATGGAGCAATATCTTCAGATAAAAGATAAATATAAAGACTGCGTTCTATTTTATAGAATGGGTGATTTTTATGAGATGTTTTATGACGATGCAATACTAGCATCAAAGGAGCTTGATTTAATTTTAACAGGCAAGAACTGCGGAAAGCCTGAGCGTGCGCCAATGTGTGGTGTTCCATACCATTCTGCACAAACCTATATTGGAAAACTTGTGGCAAATGGACATAAAGTTGCTATATGCGAACAACTTACAGTGCCACAAAAAGGCGTTAAGATGCTTGAGCGTGATGTTGTAAGGGTTATTACGCCGGGTACAATAGTTGAAGAGGACTTGCTTGAAGGGCAGAAGAACAACTATCTTATGTCTGTATATAAAAATGGAGATAAGATAGGAATTAGTTATGTCGATATCTCGACAGGTATATTTGAGGCGCAAGAGATAAAGGATAGACTTGAAGGACAGCTTTGCAACATCCTTGCAAGAATAAATCCTTCTGAAGTTATAGGTAATGAGGAGGCAAAAGAGTTTTACAACAATCTTACAATAGTAAAACTTGGTAATGCCAGCCGACTTAATCCATATTTTGAGTGGGCATTTTCTAAATCACGTGCAAATGACAATCTAGTAAAGCAGTTTGGCGAAAATTATCAGGCAGTCTACGAACTAAAGGGTAAGGACTGCATAATCTCAAGTGCGGGCGCACTATTTGAGTATTTGAATGAAACACAAAAGCGAAGTCTATCAAATATCAACAAGATAAAACTTGTAAAAAACAAGAATTTTATGACCCTTGATATGAACACAAGACGTAATCTTGAGATTACCGAAAATAACCGAGATAGAAAGAAGTATGGCACAATTTTATGGGTGATAGATAAGGCTAAAACCGCGATGGGTGCTAGATATTTAAGAAAGATGCTTGACGAGCCTTTGCAAGATCCAAAAGAGATAAACTCAAGACTGAACGCAGTTGAAAAACTTGTCAAAAAGTTGATTGTGAGAGATAAACTTTCGCAGAGCCTATCCAAAATTAAAGATATTGAAAGAATATCAGGCAAAATTGCCTATGGAAATATCTATCCAAGCGAGCTTTTGTCTTTAAAAACCTCATTAAAGGAGCTACCTGAGATAAAGGAAAATTTAAGTGGCTTAAATGATAGCCTGCTCGATGAATGCAACAAAAATCTTGTAGATGTTAGCAGTGTGGTGGACCTGCTTGAAAAGTCCATAAGAGATGATGAAGGTGTGCTTACAGCCAAGAACGACTTTATCAAACGTGGCTTCAATCAAGAACTTGACGACTACCGAGATGCCAAGAGTCAAGGTAAAAAATGGATTGATGACCTTCAACAGAAAGAGATTGCCGAAACTGGCATAAAGAACCTTAAAATCACGAGAAATAAGGTCTTTGGCTACTTTATAGAAGTAAATAGAAGCCAGATTGATAAGGTTCCACTAAGATACATACGAAAGCAGACGATTGCCAATAATGAGCGGTATATAACCGAAGATTTAAAGGTGATTGAAAATAAAATTTTAGGCTCTGAAGAAAAGGCAATCCAGCTTGAAAATGAGATATACACTCAAATTAAAAATATTTTGAGTAGATATATTCAAACATTCCAACTTATCGCTCAATCAATTGCAAAGATAGACGCGATATTGTCACTTGCAGAGGTTGCGGTTAAGAATAATTTTGTTAAGCCAACCATAAACGCAAATGTTAAAACGCTAAATATTATCGATGGCAGACATCCTGTTGTTGAGCAGTTTATGGACAGAGGGCAGTTTGTTGTCAACGACACCTTGCTTGACGAAGAGGACAATCGTATTATGATTATAACAGGTCCAAATATGGCTGGCAAAAGTACATATATGAGACAAGTTGCGATAATCACTTTGCTTGCACATATCGGAAGTTTTGTTCCAGCAAAAGAGGCACACATACCAATTACAGATAGAATATTTACAAGGGTAGGCGCAAGCGATGACCTTGCCTTTGGACAGAGCACCTTTATGGTTGAGATGAGCGAGGTTGCACACATCTTAGCAAACGCAACAAACAATAGTCTCATTATTCTTGACGAAATAGGAAGAGGTACTTCAACTTTTGACGGACTTAGTATTGCTTGGTCAGTTGTTGAATATCTATCTAAAAACTTTAAAGCAAAAACGCTGTTTGCAACTCACTATCACGAGCTTACAGAACTTGAAGGCGTGCTTGACGGCGTTAAAAACTATAAAATTTCAGTAAAAGAGATAAACGATGATGTCATTTTCCTAAGAAAGATTGTTCGAGGTGGCGCAAGTAGAAGCTTTGGTATTGAGGTTGCCAAACTTGCAGGTGTGCCAAACGAGGTTATAGAAAGAGCGAAAGAGATATCTAAAAATCTTGAGCTTGTAAATCAAAAGTTAGACCTCAACATATTTAAAGAGAATAAAGAAAAAGCCGAAGGGAACAGCAAACTTGCTCTTTCAATACTTTCGATACTTAAAGATATAGATATGAATAGGGTGACACCTCTTCACGCATTTGATATTCTCAGTGATTTAACTGCAAAAGCAAAGGAGTCAGATAATGATTAATGTACTAGAGCCAAGGGTATACAATAGAATTTCGGCGGGCGAAGTTGTAGAAAAGCCAGCCTCTATTGTCAAAGAACTTGTTGAAAACAGTATTGACGCAGGCGCAAAACATATTGTGATTGACATTACCGAAGGTGGTATCAAAAATATCACCGTCTCAGACGATGGCTGTGGCATTGAAAAGGGTGATATTGTCACTGCATTTTTACCTCACGCAACAAGCAAAATTAAAGATGTTGAAGACCTTGACAATATCTTGAGCCTTGGTTTTAGAGGGGAGGCGCTTGCAAGTATTTCTGCTGTCTGCCAGGTTAAACTATCTTCAAAAACTGCCGACAGCAAGATTGGCTACTCAATAAAGGTCAGTGGCGGAATATTCGACGATGTTGTAGAAGTTGCAAGAGAAAAAGGCACGACAATATCTTGCTCAAACCTCTTTTTTAACACTCCTGTCAGAGCGAAATTTTTACGTAAACCTAAAACCGAAGAGGCAGAAGTAACTCATTTAATAGAAAAGTTTATGCTTTCTCATAGTGATATTGCCTTTGCCTATTATGTTGACGGAAAACAAGTTTACAACACTACATCTTGTAGTATGCAAGACATAATATATACGATATATGGAAGAGAGGTCTATGATAACTTAGTGGAAGTCAACTATCAAAACGACAATATTTTAGTCCGCGGATTCGTTACCAAACCAAAAATATCAAAGAGTAATAGAACCTATCAAACACTCTTTATCAATGGGCGAACAGTTGAAAACTTTTTAATCTCGTCGGCAGTGCAATCGGTTTACGAGGCATTTTTGATGAAGGGGCGTTTTCCTGTCTACGTGCTTTCTATAACGGTGCCAACTGATAGCGTTGATGTCAATGTGCATCCTTCTAAGAGAGAAGTAAAATTTGAAAATCCTAATAAAATGTTTTCTATCGTTCGAAAGGCTGTTGAAAATGCCCTACTTTCAGTTGACCAAATAGCAAGCTTTATCGCTGATGACGAGCAAACTCAAAGCAGTTTGTATAGCAATCAACCTCAAAATAATAACGTAAGTGAAAGCCTGCCAAGGTTTAGTCAAGATATTTCTCTTGCAAGTCAAGAAGAAAACAAAACCAGCTTGCAAAATGCTAACTACCAAAATAACGACGCTTTTAATAAGACAAATTTTGAGAATGCTACAAAGGACACATATATAAAAAATAGTGGGAAAAGTTTTTCAATTGATTTGATTGACCCAAACAGCAAACTAGCTTCACCTGAGGAGTTTGAGATAGAAATCAAAAAAAATGAGAAAAGTAGTGACGAGATTGATGACCTATCAAATATGTCGCTTAAAGGTCGCTACATTGTGGAGTCAAAAGATGACTCAACCTTTTTCTTTGACCAGTCTGGCGAAAAATTTACTTCTTCTATAATGGCTAAAAGTCAGTCAGAAAAATTTTTAAATGCCTCTGTCAAAGATGAGATGAAGATTTTAGGCACTCTTTTTAAAACATATATTGTGATTGAGCTACAGGATAGCGTCTATTTTATAGACCAGCACGCAGCTCACGAACGACTGCTTTATGACAAACTTGTCAAGCAAATCAATGAAAATAACATAAATAAGCAAGGCTTACTTGTGCCATATAGTTTTACTCTTGGCGCAAAGGAGTCGCAAAATCTTGATTTGGCACTTGATGAACTGCGAAAAATGGGCTTTGATATTGAAAAGAATGATTATAGGTATGAAATCAAAAGCGTTCCGCTCGTGCTATCTTTTATAGAACTTGACAAATTCGTTGATGAGCTAGTTAAAGATAGCATAAATTGGGATAAAAAGCCTAGCGATTACATTCATAACAAACTTTGTCAAACCGCTTGCAAACACGCAATCAAGGCTGGAGACAGCATCTCAAAAGACGAGTGCGCGTATATTATTGAGCAGGTTAGAAAAGGTGTTATGCTATGTCCGCACGGCAGACCAATAACTCTTGTAATATCAAATCGTGAATTTGAAAAGATGTTCAAGAGAATTGTGTAAATAATTTGCATTATAATTTACAAAACCGGTTAAAATTAGAAGTAGGACTTTTAAAAACGCTATAGTTTAAATAGAAATTTGCTTAGAAATTTTGCTATAAAGAAATTATTAGAATAGAAGGTATATTCTCTTTAAAATCCTAGTAATTAAATAATATTAAACGGCGAGGAAACAGAAACTAACATTGATTATGAAAACACATAAGGATGATATGGAAAAACAAAAGGTACTATTTATTTTAGGTGCAACAGGCTCGGGTAAGTCAGACCTTGCAGTTAAACTTGCCAAACTTTTTGACGGAGAAATTATATCAGCCGACTCAGTGCAAATATTCAAGCAGTTTAATATTGGCTCAGCAAAGGTAACAAAAGACGAAATGCAGAGCATAGTGCATTATGGTATAGACCTAATTGAGCCAAACGCCGAGTTTACAGTGTACGACTACGTCGAATATACAAAGAAGATGATAGATATAATCGCAAAGAAAGGTAAACTTCCTATTGTTGTTGGAGGAACAGGACTTTATGTCAAGTCTCTAATTGAAGGCTACAATTTTGGTGACACTGAAAAGCATAGTGACTATAGAGAGGAGCTTGAGAAAGAGATTAAAAAAAATGGCTTAGAAAGTGTTTATAACAAGCTTTTAAAGCTTGATGAAAAACTTGCAAAAAGCTTAGATAGACACAATCCTGTCAGAGTCATTAGGGCGCTTGAGATTGCAAAATTTGGTAGCAACAAAACTAAAAACAACGTCTGTGAATATGATTTCAAGATAATCGCAACCTCACTTGACAGAGAACTTCTTTACAAAAAGATAAACAAAAGAGTTGACCAGATGCTTGAAAGTGGACTTATAGATGAAGTGAAGGCAATCTATAACAGGTACGGCGAAAACTTGCAACCTATGAAGGCAATAGGATATAAAGAGGTTTTGAAGTATATAAAAGGCGAGATAAATTTGTCCGAGATGAGCGAGCTTATCAAAAAGAACACTCGAAACTACGCAAAGAGACAGCTTACTTTCTTACGCGGTTTAAAGGATGTTGATTATATTGACAATTCTAACAAAGAAAAGGCATTGATGGTTGCAAAGGAGGATATAGAAAAATGGCTGAAGTAAAAAAAGTTTTAGATGAGGCAGAAAAGAAACTTGAAGGGCAATTCAAACGAATTGACGAGATAGCATTCAAAAATCAAAAAAAGGTTTTAGACGCCTTTATAGAGCTAAAGGTTTCTGCGCAGTGTTTTGCTGGCACCACAGGTTACGGCTATGATGATGTAGGGCGAGACACACTTGCAAAGGTTTATGCAAAGGTCTTTGGCGGAGAAAAAGCGATAGTTTCACCAATACTTACCTGTGGCACTCACGCAATATCAACTGTTTTGTATGGTCTATTGAGACCGGGCGACTTAATGCTTTCAATAACAGGCGCGCCGTATGACACATTGCACGACAGCCTTTTTGGCAAGGATAATGGCTCGCTTGAAAATATGGGGGTAAAATATAAGCAAATTGAGTTAAACTCTGACAGCTCTTTTAATGAGCAGGAGATATATAAGCAGGTAAAAAAATATAAGCCACAGATGGTCTATCTTCAACGCTCTCGAGGATACACTTCGCGAAAGGCACTGTCGCCTTATGATATGAAAGAGATTTTTGATAACATTAAGAGGATATCAAAGAGCAGTTTTATAGTTGTAGATAATTGCTACGGCGAGTTTGTCGATGATATTGAGCCTACCAATGTTGGCGCCGATGTCGTAGTTGGCTCTTTAATCAAAAATCCAGGTGGCGGACTTGCTCCAACAGGCGGATACATTGTAGGCAGTGAGAAGGCTATTGATAAAATCTCAACAAGATATACAAATCCTTCATTAAAACTCGAGGTTGGCTCCTTTGAGATGGGCTATAGACTATTCTATCAAGGGCTGTTTATGGCGCCTCACACAGTAGCTCAAGCATTAAAAGGCACAGCACTCGTAGGGCAAATTATGGAAGATAAGGGCTACAAGGTTGTGCCATCAAACGATGAAAAACCTCAAGATATAGTCAAATCAGTTATATTTAACACTGCGGATGAGCTTATCAAATTTGTCCAAACCGTTCAAAAAGTTTCGCCAGTTGATGGCTATGTTTTGCCTCTGCCTTGGGATATGCCAGGCTACACCGACCAAGTAATAATGGCAGCAGGTACCTTTGTTGGTGGCTCATCAATAGAACTTTCTTGTGACAGCCCGATAAGAGCGCCGTACATTGCCTATTTCCAAGGCGGACTCACTTACGAACACGTAAAAGCGTTTGCCGAAAAGCTTATAGAGCTTTATTAATTGTTTTATTTAATTGTAATATTTTAGGTTTTTCGATATGTCATTTAATTATAATTTTTTTTAAATTATTAAAGATTGATGAAATTTAAAATAATAAATATTTTTATAGATAAAGGACAGAATTTCTGTTCTTTTTTCTTTGGCACTTTCATAGATTAAAATATGACAAATAAACACAAAAATCGACTTTTTGCAAACGCCACAAGCTTTGTAATTGACACAATTAAACAATGCAAGATTAAGTCTATCATTATTACGTCGCTAGTTGTTATAGCTCTAATCACCGGCATCATAGTTGGTGCGAGAACTCATAATAACATCGCTATATCTAACAACTTTGGCGTAGTTGATATATCAGACAATGGTGTTATAAGCTCAACCTTTTTTACAAGATTGCTGTCAATGATAGTTGTCTTTTTGATTTTACTTGCCTCGTCTTATAACAATTATACCTTTGTGATTGGCATAATATTTTTAGGGTATAGGGCATATTTATTGGGGCTCAACATTTGCCTGATGGTGACAATTTATGGCTTTTCTGGTATAGTTGTATCGGTAATAGTCGCCTTTCCTTGCCAGCTTTTAACGCTCCTCGTGCTTTCGGCATTTTTTATTATGATGTCAAAGACGTTTTGTGATTATCGCTCTTTTGGTGGATGTAGCACTCCAAAACAAAAATCAAAGATAATTTTAACAACGCTTTGCGTCCTTCTTTTGCTGTGCCTGCTTGAAACATTGCTACTCGCACTATTCAGCGCAAAAGTTATTTTAGTAATTTGATTTTATAAATAGACAAATTAAGTATAAAAAACAATTTTTTGATAAAACTATTTTCAAAAGGAGAGTTTTATGAAAAAATTTTTAATTATAATGATAATGCTTTGCTTGACACTATCGTCGCTAGTTTTGTCGCCGATTAGCGCCTTAGCTGAAAGTGGTAATGAGGTAGATTTGACTTGTAAAAGTGCCTGCCTTGTAGATTATGCGTCAGGGAATATGCTGTATAGCCACAATCCAAAAGAACATCTTCCTATCGCAAGTATGGTAAAGATGATGACAATACTTTTGACGCTTGAGCAGTTTGATAATGGCTCAATTAATGAGGATACACTCATCACCACCACCGAAAACGCCTCTAGTATGGGTGGTAGCCAGGTGTTCATAGACCCATATGTCGATTACAATGCAGGCGATTTGCTAAAAAGCGTAGTTATGGCTTCGGCAAATGACGCTTCAGTTGCACTAGCAGAATACATAAGTGGTAGTGAAAAGGCATTTGTTGTAAAAATGAATGATAAGGCAAAAGAACTTGGTATGCTTGATACAAACTATGTCAACTGCACAGGGTTGCCAGCGCCAGAGCAATACTCTTGTGCTCAAGACTGCGCCATAGTTCTTAAAGAGGTTGCAGAACACGAACTTTATCACAAATATAGCACCATATGGATGGACGAGCTTGTGCATCCATCAGGTAGAAAGACCGAGCTTGTAAATACCAATAGACTTATAAGATATTATGAGGGCTGTGATGGTGGTAAAACTGGTTCAACTAATGAGGCTGGATGTTGCCTTTCGGCATCGGCAAAAAGAAATAATATGCGCTTGATATCGGTTATTATCGGTGCTCAAAACAGCCAAACAAGATTTAACGAATGTACAAAACTTTTTAACTACGGCTTTGCAAATTATGAAAGCAGAAATATAGTTGACGCAAGTAAACCAGTTATGAATTTGAAAGTTAGCAAAGGTCAGCAAGATAATGTTGACATTTACGCAAAGGAAAACTATGCTGTCGTTGTAAAGAAGGGTGATAAGACAACTTATGACGTCACCTTTGAAAATCCTGTTGCCATCAAGGCGCCTACAAAACAAGATGACGTAATAGGCAAGGTAATAGTTTCAAATAATGGCAATGTTTTAAAAGAGATAGACCTTGTTGTAAAAAGTAATATTGACGCTTTATCACTAAAAGATTGCTTTGATAAAGTGGTTGAAACTTGGTAAATAATAAATATTTAAATAAAAAGGGTGATTTTGAAGCTTAGGCTTTCCAAAGTCACCTTTTTTATATATCGGAAGCCGAACTTTCTTGCAAGGGTGAGGCTGAGGGTTTTCATACTATGTGATGAACACAATTTATTTTGTTTTTACGTTAGTAAAATTAAAATTTAACTTGTTTAAATTTTAACATCACATAGTTTATACTATGTGATGGGTGGACATAGCACACAAATTCGAATTTCATAATAAAGTCAAATTGTTCGCGTTTAAATGCAAAGTGATTTTATCGGTTTTAAATACAAAATAACAGAGCAATAAAAATATGCTTACAAGAAGCATTATAAGACTTGTCAAAAGTGAAATTGCTCGTTTTGTCATACAAGAAAATAATAGCAAATTTTGTCGAAAAGACAAAAGAATTTTATAATTTTGTTGACTTTATTTTTATTATATCGCTTGGTTAATATGCAAAATCGCTTGATTTTAAAACAAATATATAATATAATAATTTAGTAATGATTTGCTTGGAGTGAAGGTGTTAGAAGAAAATAAAATAGATTGTCAAAACGAAGTAAATACATTAGAAAGCGAAAATGATGTTCAAACAGAACAGCTATCTTTTGTTGACGATAAATACAGGTTTAAGCTAGACAACTTTGAAGGTCCGCTAGACCTGCTTTTGCACCTTATTAAAGACGCCAAACTTGATATTATGACCATAAAACTTGCCGACATAACCGAGCAGTACCTTGAGTATATGCAGGATTTAGATAGCATCGATATGGATAGGGCGAGCGAGTTTATAACTGTCGCAGCAACTTTGATTGAAATAAAGTCTAAACACTTGCTTCCAGTTGAAAGTGAAGAAAGCGAGGAGGTGGAAGATAGCGAGGCGCTACTTCTTCAACGATTAAAAGAGTACGAGTTATTTAAAAAGACAGGGCAAAGACTTAGAGAGATTGAGGATATCAATAAATTATATAGAGCGCCTGGCAAAGAGACCGAAAAAGTCAAGATAATAATCAAAGATATGGTTCTTGACAAACTCTTGGACGCATTTGCAAACCTGCTTGCAAAACAGCAGGCTAGAGGCAAGGAGAAAGAAGAGCCTAAAAAGATTGTCAAGGATAGGTTTACAGTAGCCGAGAAGATTATATCTATAAGAGGTTATGCTAGAGAGCATCGCAGATTTCCGTTTGAAGACCTTTTTACAAACGATATGACTAAGAGTGAGATGATAAATGTCTTTCTTGCTCTTTTGGAGCTATTAAAACTGCAAAGTGTAAGGGTGGAGCAAACAGGGATTTTTGAGCAAATCAATATTATTTCAAATGAGGTTCAAGTATGAATATGTTAGATGACAAGAATTTAAAAGAGATAATTTATTCTATCCTATTTGTTGCAGGGGATGGAATAGAGAAGTCCTTTATAGCAGAGAAGCTAGATATAAGCAAGAAACAGCTTGATAACGCTCTAGAACAACTTAAAAAGGAGCTTAACGGCGAAAAAGGTATCCATCTTATTGAATATAAGGACAAGGTGCAACTTGCGACAAACCCAGATTATGCAAGTTACATATCAGATGTGCTAAATCCAATACGAGAGAAATCTTTGACAAGAGCAGCGCTCGAAACTCTTGCTATAATTGCATACAAACAGCCAATTACAAAGCTTGATATAGAGGATATTAGGGGAGTTAATTCCGACTATGCCGTGCAAATTCTTATAGACCAAAATATGATAGAAGTTGTCGGGCGAAAGGATGCTGTTGGAAAGCCACTTTTGTTTGGAACAACCGAGAACTTTTTAAAAAGGTTTGATATAAAAAATATTTCTGACCTGCCTGACTATGAGGAGCTTTTAGAGAGAATTAAGACAATAAGACAGGAAGAGGATGAAGAGAAACAAGACACGCTGTTTAGAAATGTTGATGACCTTGAGTTTAATGAGGAGCTTCCTGATTACCTAAAAGGTGAGGATGTACAAAAGATAGAAGCCGATGACATTGACGACGATGTCATAGTAAACGAAGTTGATGTAAATGAGCTTAGGTCGCTTATTGACAGCGCTGACGATGCACAAAACGCGGACAACGCATAATACAATATATACTATTATGTCTGACATAAATAATACTAGATATAGTGTTATCTATGTCTTTTTTTATTGGCATTAATATATTACTACCTGCATAAAATAAACTATGTTTAAAAAGTATAAAAGCTATGGCGAAAGATATAATTTTGTCAAAGTAAAGATAAAACTCAATAAACTTCTGCTTTTAAAGGTTCTCTTCATTGTTCTAGTGATTGCTGAAATTGTGCTTGGTATTTTGTGGTGCCTTGGGTACTAAAATTTACAAATTTTATCATTTACTTTTTTGATTAGAGTTATGAAAATATTTATCTCACAAAGTTAAGTTATAGTAAACTAGCATAATCGCAAGCCAAACATAATGACGAGATTGATGGAAATGCTATATAAGAAAGAAGGCGTATTCAATGTATTTAAAAGGTCAAAGATGAGTAAAAATGTTTTTAAGGCGATAAAAAGCAGACTTTCAGTAGTTCCTGTGCATCCAACTTTCATTTTGCTTTTTTTATGGTTTATTTTAACTAAAAATTTTATAGGTTTTTTAAGTTTTGTTCTTGTTGTTCTAATGCACGAATATGGACATTATTTTGTTGCAAAAAAATTAGGGTACAAGCTTGACGGATTTTTTATTGCACCCTATGGAGTTAGTTTAAATTACAGCGAAAAGGCGTTTGACAGTAAAGATGAACTATTGATAGCTCTTGCAGGGCCTTGTGTAAATTTTTTTATAAGTTTAGTTTTGGTGACACTTTGGTGGATTATTCCCGATATATATAATTTTACAAGTGTTATTGTCGTTCAATCAGTAATGCTAGGACTTTTTAATCTACTGCCTTGTTATCCGCTTGATGGCGGAAGGATATTTGCCAGCCTGCTACAAAATTCTCTCTCAAGAGAAAGGGCGGTTAAGCTTACAGTAAAATTTAACTACTTTTTTTCTTTTATTTTGCTTAGCCTCTTTTTTGTAAGCCTATTCATTGATTTTAACCCAACTCTATGTTTGTGTGGCTGTTTTTTGGTGCTAGGAATTATTGACTCAAAGTTTGAGTGTCGCTATCAGCCTGTAAACATATTTAAAAAGCGTACAAAAGATTTTTCTAAGCCAGTTTTTATCGCAGTCAACTGCGAGGTCACCCTCTGCGAGCTTTTAAAGCATATAGAGGTCAACAAGTATACTATCTTTGTTGTTGTGCTAAAAAACGGTAACTCTCTACATTTAGATGAAGGTAAAGTCAAAAAACTTTCAATGAGCTATCCATTGAACGCAAAGCTATGTGACCTTTTTAAAAACCAAAATTAAATTTTTTTTATACAATTAAATTTCACTTTTATATTTATTATAAATCTGTTAATTAAGATAATAAATAGTTAATTATACAACATTTTTATTATTTGATATCATATAAATCTAAGCAAATTTTCAAATAATTAGGTATGTGATTTTTGGGAAAATGACATTTTTATTGATGTTGTTTATTCACGTAATCATCTATTATATTTTTAACAATTTGGGCGATAATTTCTTTCTTATTATAAGCTTCTTTTGTTGTTTTGGTAATTCTTTGCCACTGCTGTTTATTATCAATAACAACGTCACTAAAATATAATAATTGACTGAATTTAAAGCCTCTGAACTTTGCGCAAGCGGCCCACGATGCACATTCCATTTCTACACAAACGGCTCCTAAATTTTTACTTAGTTCTGTCTTTTTTTGCGTTCCTCGGTAAAATCCGTCAGTAGTTCGCGTTATACCTTTTGTATATTCTAGCTTATTTTCTTTTAAATATGTTTCAAGTTCTTTATTAAGTATAGTGGATGTTGAGATATAAGTCGAAGGCTTTAAATAATGATAACTTGCACCTTCATCGCGGATTGCTTTAGTGACAATCAAAAATTTATTTTTTACCTTGTCGTCAAGACAACCCGCGGAGCCCACCGCAATAAATTCGTCAATGCCGAATATTGACAATTCTTCCATAAGGTTAACCGCTGCTGGACCGCCGAGTTGAGCAATTGCAACAAGATTATTTTTGTATAAAAACACATTAGTTGTGCAACTCCCTGCGTGATATTCATAAATTATCTCTAAGTCTTTCAAAAACTTAGATTTTTTTGGATTATCATAAAAGATGATATAACATCTATGTATATTTAATTTTTTTATTTTATCAACATTTTTAAAAAGGTCTGGGAATTGTTCTGCAAATCGTTTAGCAGAGGTAATTTCGTTTTTGTCGTCACCGTACATTAAAATTGGAAAGATCTCTTTGTTTTTCATTTGTAGCTCCTATTAAAATTTATTATATCATAAATTATTGATTTTTGCATCAATAATGGGAAAAAGTATATAAAATTGTTGTAGCCTATAACAAGTAGAAATAATCAAAATATTAAAATCAAAAAAAAGACACCTTAACTTTTCAGTAAAGTGTCAATTTCAATTCACAAACCCTTAAATTAAAAATGGCATTAAAGCGTCAATATTGTTTCGCTCGAGTTCTTTTAGGTTGGTTAGTATTTCGTCAAGTTCGCTTGAAACACCTTTATGGTCTGCCTGGTCTTTTTCGCAGGTGAGAACGCCCATAAAAGTGCCAAGAAGCATAAGCTCTGCAATATGTCTTGTGGTTTTGTCTGTCATTGTTGACATATTAATAGAGCCCCAAAGCCTTACCTTTTCAAGCCAATTGTTATCTTTTATGCCTTCAATCTTTTCAGCTTTAGCAAAAAGCTCGCACTCTTTTTCAAGAGCCATATATTTATCTTGCTCGTTTGCAAGCTCGCGTTGAAGGTTGTTTTCCTTTACTTTTGGCAGTATATCTTCAATAGATTGTACAGCTGTTTTAATGTTTTGATAGATTGCATTTAAATATTCTGTTAATCTTTCTTTTTCGTCCATAATTTCTCCTTTTAATTGTTATGTGTAAATTTTATAATTTAATACATCAATTTAAAATTTGCTTAATTTTTTATTATCTTGTATACATTTTGAAAGATTGCAAATTCTATCTATATGAAGATGTCAACTAAAATATTGCTCGTATTATTTATACTTGTTACAATACCTGCTTTGGTGCTAGGAGGTTCTATTTTTGCTGGCATAAAGGCAACAGAAAACGGGTTCGTGTTTGATTTTGACACTAAAGGCATCATTGCGATAGTGTTATCTATAATTTCAACTATTTTAGGCACGATTTTATACGTCAAATTTTTGATGTCCTTAAGCCTAGAGCGAGTGCTATTTTTCTCAAGCATACCAATGATTATGATTTATGGAGCCATTATGTTTTTAATTGCTGATTTATCTAACCTAAACAATAATCTTGCGATATCAGTACGCAGTGTATTAAACCTTTCGCCTGACAATGCCTATAATACAATATTGTGGGCAATACTTGTGACAATACTCTTTGTGGTGCTATTGTCTATCAATTATTTTTTCATTTGTAAACCGATGAACAAAGTGGAAAAGATTGTTTCAAGGCTTGGTGATGGCAAAGTTAAAGAGAATATGCTCCAAGTTGGCGGTAGCAAACAATTTAAAAATATAGAGCACGGTTTAAACAAAATCAACAATAATTATAAGGAAAAGGACAATACTTTAAAGCGTACGGACCTGCCACAAAAGGAGTTTAGACAGCTTACAAGATTTTTTGGCAAGGCGAGCATAGAGGAGCTTGAGCAAGGGCTTGAAGTTAAGAAAAAATCTACCTTGATGGTTATAAAACTTGAGTGCAGTGAAAGGACGCTTGAAGGGGACTATAAGCTTGTCGACTCCTATCTGAATGTGATTACACCTATAATAAAACGCTTTGGCGGTTTTGTCATTAAATATCTTGGAGATGGCATTGTGGTGGTTTTTCAAAGGTCTGAAGATGCACTTGACAGCTCATTATCTATTTGCAGAACTGTAAAAGTTAAAAATAAATCAACAAGTCAGAAGTTTAAAGAAAAGATTGCAATATACACATCAAAAGTAGGCTTTAAACTTAAGATTGAAAGTAAAGAACTTGAAATAGCCACAAAAGAATATGAGGTCTTATCTAAAATAGACAAAATAATATCCTTTTTGCATAGCAAAGTTATATTTACCAAAAGTTGCCTAGACGACTTGCCTCTTAGGTATAAATTTGCATACCGATATCTTGGTAGCATAAATAACTATGACGGAAACGACATCTTAATCTTTGAAAAACTTGATGTTTATCCACGTGATGTTGTCTCAAAACTTGTCAAAAACAAGGGGATGTTTGAGCGCGGTGTGATTTGCTATGATGATGGTCAATATCAAAAGGCGTTAGACTATTTTCAAGAGAACATCCGCTCATATCCAGACGACAAGGCGGGTTATGTTTATTACAATAACGCCAAAGATAAGGTTAGAAGTCAATAGCTTTTAATACACTTGACAAATTAATGCCGAAAGTACTATACTTTGCGTATGAAGCTTAACAGAGATTACAATAAGATTAAATCTTGTCCACGTTGCGGTATGAATTATATTGAGGGTAGTGAAAGTTGCTCTGAATGCGGGCTGATTTTTTCGCGTCTTGAAGTTGCAACCAACAAGGATGCAAAAAAGAAGATGTTACGAGGTGACCGCGATTTCATTATAAAAGTAAGTAAACTTCCGTCTGACGTTAGCTTTATAAAACTGCTGCTTTTATCTATCTTTTTAGGAGAGATGGGAGTGCATTGCTTTTATGTAGGCAGATATTATAGAGGCGGGCTACTTCTTGGTAATTTTATCTTTATGATGATGCTTGTCATATTTAATAGGCAAATTTCAGAGGTCAATGACGGCGCATTGCTGGGCGTTCTGTCTACCATCTGTGGTTTTATTTTACTTGCTTGGCTATGGGATATCTTTATGATTATAACTAAAAAGTTTAAGGTGCCTGTCGCCATCGATATAGAGGGAGACAGAGAAGAATATTTTAGACAAGTAGAAAGTGACCTAAATGAGATAAAAAAAGATGCAGAAGAGGGCAAGCTCAATACGGAAAATATTAATGAAAATAAAGATGAGAATTTAGAGCGCGTAAGTCAAAACGAAGGTACAATCCAAGCCGAAATAAACATAGAAGAAGGCGTAACTTTAGATAATCATAGTAAAGAGGATAACGCTAAAGAGGTTGAAAAGAAAGATGAGAAGTTATCCAAAACTGGAGAAGATAAATGAGAATAGTTGTAGGTATTAGTGGAGGAGTTGACTCGTCAGTTGCAGCATACCTTTTAAAAGAACAGGGACACGATGTAATAGGGCTGTTTATGGTGAACTGGGAAGAAAAGGATGGTTCTTGCACAGCTGAGGAGGACTACGAAGATGTAAAAAGGGTATGTAATAAGATAGGTATACCATATTTTTCTGTCAATTATTCAAAAGAGTATTATGATAGGGTTTTTGAGTACTTTCTGGACGAGTATAAAAAGGGTAGAACGCCTAATCCTGATGTTTTATGCAATAGAGAGGTCAAATTTGGACCATTTCTTGAGCAGGCAAAAAAACTTGGTGCTGATAAGATAGCCACAGGACACTATGCAAAGAAGTTAGAAAAGGATGGGCTATATTATCTTGCGAAGGCACACGACTTAAATAAAGACCAATCCTATTTCCTTAATCAGCTAAGCCAAGAACAACTGGGGAGTGTACTATTTCCGCTTGAAGATATCGATAAAACTAAGGTTAGAGAGATAGCACATAAGTTAGGGCTTTCTAACGCCGACAAAAAGGACAGCACAGGTATTTGCTTCATTGGGGAGCGCAATTTTAAAAACTTCTTGAAGGAATATTTGCCGGCAAAACCAGGGAAAATTCTTGATTTAGAAGGCAAGGAAGTTGGCAGGCACGACGGACTTATGTATTATACCTTGGGTCAGCGTAGAGGACTTAATATTGGCGGTCTTAAGGGTGGCAATGGAGAGCGCTGGTTTGTAATAAAGAAGGACCTTGGAAATAATGTACTCTATGTTTCGCAAGGTGAGGATGATTTGTTGTATTCTGATTATCTTTTTGCAAGCGCGTTCAATTGGATACCTAAGGTGCCTAGCGAAAAAGAATTTGATTGCTTTGCCAAGTTTCGATATCGTCAGCCTGACCAAAAGGTGAAAGTAAAGGTGCTTGATGATAAAAATATTAGGGTTGACTTTGAGGAAAGCCAAAGAGCTATAACTCCAGGGCAATTTGTGGTGCTTTATGATAAAGAGGGAATTTGCCTAGGTGGCGGTATTATTGATAGCAGTTTTAAAAAGAATGGACTAAAAATAAGTTGATTTAAAGTGGATAAATTTTGATGAAATTAAGTTAAATGTGACCGAGAGAACACGGCTTGTCATCAGCAAACGCCTTTTCGGCGTTTGCTTAAAAAGCTTTCGCTTTTTTGCCTCATTTAAAATGAGGCGATGACAAGCCTTTTCTATAATTTATTACAATAAATCTTTTTTAATATCAAACCCCAATACTTGACTATAAATTTGCAAGCTTAGTATAAAAATCACAATTTTAGGCAAGATAAGTATAGGAGGTTAAGATATGATAATTGCAAATTGGATAGCATTTATTATCTTGCTCATAGGCGGACTCAATTGGGGACTTGTAGGACTTTTCAACTTCAATTTAGTTGCGTTTATCAGTATGGGTAATAGAATTGTAGAACGAATTATCTATGTATTAGTTCTATTAGCAACTATTTGGTTAATTATTTCAGCAGCAATAGATGGCGGAATTGTATTAACAGATGGACTATACAATAGAGCATAAACAAAAGAGGGCAAATAACCTGTATGGTTAAACGCCTTCTTTTTGTTATATGTATTAAGTTGTCGCTGCGTTAAATTGTGCCTAAATGTTTTTTATGTATAGTAAATATAAATAATACAATTTTTTCTTGGAAGCCGAACCAAGCACAACTTTAGTTGTATTTGAGTGAGGCTGAGGGTTATACATACTATGTGATGAACACAATTTATTGTGTTTTTGCGTTTAGCAAAATTAAAACTTAACTTGTTTAAGTTTTAACATCACATAGTTTATATTATCGGAAGCCGAACTTGCTTGCAAGGGTGAGGCTGATGTTTATACACACTATGTGATGGGCGGGCAAAGCACGCAAATTCGTTAGAATTTATAAAATTTTATGATAATAAAATTTTAACATCACATAGTTTATATATTATCCTAACAAAAAACACTTTAACAAAAATAGTTAAAGTGTTTTTTGCATAATACTTAGTTCCAGAAAAAACAAGTAAAAAAAAGAACTCAGACACCCGAGTTCAACATCCTGTAATGAGCGTCCTCATCCAGCCTCAAGGCATTTCAGACAATATGACCATCAAACTCATATTTACAAGCAAGTTCGGCTTTTAATAGTATAAATAAAGATATAAAAATCATAAAATCAATTATAAACAAAAAAGCGACTATAGTGTCGCCTAGATTAAGAAAGATATAAAGACTAAATGATTTAAAGTTCGTCAAATCTCAAATAAACTTTTGAGAAAAAAGTCGTCAGAAAAGTTCGTTAATTTAATTTTTGGTTATATATTTATAACTATAATCCTTAAAATACTATGGTGGGCAGGGATGGATTCGAACCATCGAAGACGTAGTCGACGGATTTACAGTCCGTTGCATTTGGCCGCTCTGCAACCTACCCATAAACTTAAAGCACTTTTATGGTGCTTTTTGGAGCTGGTGAAAGGAATCGAACCTTCAACCTGCTGATTACAAGTCAGCTGCTCTACCATTGAGCCACACCAGCATATTATTGATTTTTGTGTAATTAGTGGAATGAACATTGGATAAAGGGGGTAATGTTTCATTCCACGTTCTCCTACGAGTAGGTGAATTGCATTACACATAAGCTAAAATAAAATATTTAAGTTTTCTTATAAAAATTTTATTTTAGCCTTTGCAAAAGAATAGTATCTTTTGCAAAATTAAAATTGACAAGCAATTTTAATTTTAAATCTTTAAAAGATTTTCGTTTGCATACTTAATGTATACTGGTGCCCTAAGGTGGAATCGAACCACCGACACAAGGATTTTCAGTCCTTTGCT
>CAMLSW010000010.1 GCA_946484195.1 uncultured Clostridia bacterium | reverse complement strand
AAATAAACATTAAAAATTTTTTAAATTATAAAAAATATTTTTTAGTGTTTGAAAATAAAAATTATTATAAATAAAAATATATAGATAAAATTATATAAAAAATTATTTAATAAAACAAAATTACTATATAAATTACCGTTTAATAATTTATTTGATAAAACAAAAATATTTAATAAATTATATATAAAATAAAATTAATAGGGAATATAGCCAAAAGGCTTAATGCGGTCGGCTGAAAATTCTATCCAAAAAATGTTTCTATCGCGCTCCTTTTTAAAACGCACGCGAATGTCGCTGTCAAGCTCTATATAGCTTTCAATAAGCGGTTTTAGTTCATCTTTTAAAACCTCACAGATATGTTGCGGGTCTGCCATCTTGTCACTTGCAAGTATGTTTTTAATTCTTTCTGTTATTTTATAGTCCATCTCTCACCCTACCTTATTTTTGAATTTTTTATTGTCTTTTCTTTTTTTAATAGATTTTTATTATTTGAAATTAATTTTTTAGTATTTTATTTTTTAATACTTCGATTAATTTTCTATTAACCCATTTATTATCTTTTTTAAAATATTTTCATTATTTTTTTGTTATCCTTTTAAAAATATTCTTGCTTCATATTGTCCTTTAATTTTTTTATAAAATAAATAAAATATTTTTGTTTTAAACGTGCTTTTTAAGGTTTCGCTTCAAATAGCCTACAAGTCCGCGATATTTATATGTGCAATCAAATATCTTCTTTGAACCGTTGTGAATGTTCTCGCTAAGCAGTGTGAACGCCCTTGCACTCTCTATCGACTGCACCCTTTCGCCGAGTGAGTTGGACTCGCCTATTGCATCGTCCTCTGGGACAACGCCAAGCAGAGGAAGATTTAGCGCTCTGACTATATTCTCAACTGTCATCATTTGACCGTTTAGTAGAAGGTCACCTCTTACGCGATTGACAACAAGCCCTTTGTAGCTTATATCATAATCATTGAGAAGTCCTATCACCTTGTCGGCGTCCCTAATTGATGACAGGTGTGGCGTTACAACAATTATCGCCTCATTTGCAGGAAAAACTGCCCTATGAAAGCCTGCCTCAACGCCCGCTGGGCAGTCAATGAGGATATAGTCAAAACTACTATCAAGCTGGTCGATAACATTTTTGATATGTTCGCCAAGAATGTTAGTCTTATTATAGGCAGAAAAACTTGGCATAACATAGAGCGAAGATATATTCTTGTCTTGCACAAGGGCTTGCTTTGGTCTACATCTGCCCATAATGACGTCGGTTATATCAAATACTATGCGGTCCTCAATATTCATAACGACGTCAAGGTTGTTAAGTCCTATGTCAACATCAAGCAGAACCACCCTAAACCCAAGTTTTGCAAGTTGAATACCAAGATTTGCGCAAATTGTCGTTTTACCAACACCGCCTTTGCCACTTGTTAAAACTATCTTTCTTGCCATATTGCACCTCTGAAAACAATTTTATCAAATTGATGGCAATATAAAAAGAGAAGAATTGTCGTATTCTTCCCTTTATTGTCTCTTTTAGTCAAAAGTAAATGTTGCAAGCGTTTATATATTTATGCGAGATTGTGCTTTATATTGTAAAAACTGTGTGACAGGCGCGGTCAAGTTCTAAAATAAAGCTAAAATAATCAAAACATTTTAGAATTATGTCTAGCTATATTTTTAATTTAAGTGTCTATAACATTATAATTTGCCAATTAATCAAAACCAAAATTCAAAAAACTTTGTCTGTTTTATGTGTTTTCGTAGATTTTCTCAAGAAGTTGAGGGTCATCAAGCAGTTTCCCAGCGCCTAAGATGGAGACATTCTCACAGTCCTCAACTATTTTGAATGGGTACTTGAAGTGATTTTTTAGGTAATAGTCAAGCCCTGTGATATTGCTCATTCCGCCAACAAAAAGCACGCCGTTATTTATTATATCTGTGGTAATCTCTGGCGGAAGTGAGGTTATTGTGACATCTATGCTTCGTATAATCTCATCAAAGAATGGCTCTAGCACAACAAGCAAGTCGTTTGATGAGATAATATAGGAGCGAGGAATTTTGCTCTCTATATCAACCCCTGTAACTTCCATATTGAGAGTGTCGTTTGGATAGAGGCTTCCTACCTCGGCTTTGAGTTTTTCGCTGGTGCCAAGTCCTATCACAAGTCCGTTATTATAGGCGATTGTGTTTGCAACAGCCACGTCTACAGCGCGTCCACCTAAGCCAAGTGTTGCGCCCTTGATGATAGAATTCATATTGATTACCGCAATATCGGTGTTAGCGCCACCAATATTTACTACCATATTTGCCTTAGTTGAGCTTATATTTTTGCCTGCACCTATAAGAGAACAAAATACTGTTGGAACAAGCATAACCTCTTTAAAGCCAATCTCATAGAGCAGGCTTAAAAAAGTTTCTTTATCCTTCTGCGAAAGACCGCAGTTGACTAAGACTAGTATTGAGTCTCTATTCTTTTTAAAGTCAAGTTTTTCAAAAAAATGCATAAGAAGAGCCTTTGTATACTCGTAATTCTTAACTTGCCCATTTGAAACGGGACTAAAAACCTCAACGCTGTCGTTGGTCTTGCCAAGCATAGCCTTAGCCTCACTTCCAAGCCCTATTATCTGATAGCCTTGTGGCGTTGGCTCGGCTGACACAAGCGTAGGCTCGCACAGTGCAAAGCCATTGTCTTTCACATAGATTTTGGTGTAAGAACCGCCTATTTCTATCGCGTATTTATATTTGTTCATATGTCCCCCTTTTAGGCTATAGTTTGGTTAAACTTTGACCAAAATTTTTTAAATTGAATTCCTTTGGTTAAAAATAAGTAGATGGGTATATGAGGTTTGTTTTAAAAAGATTAAAACTTTAGATAAACTTACTAAATTATAGCCTCAAGCAGTAACCTCAAAAAACTATAATAATTTACTAATTTATAACGCAAATCACAAAATTTCGGTCCCATTACAAAACTTTTACTCAATATTTAACAATAAGAGGCTACTGTAATAGCCTCCTATAACTAAATGATTTGCAAGCTTTTCTTATAGACTTTCTTATAATCTTGGGCTACCTTCATACCTTCAAGTACCTCGTAGCTTGCATCGCCTTCAACAACCGTTTTCATAATTATTGAGTCGCCTAGTATGTCGCAGACAATATCTTGCACAACTGGCTTTCTTGAGGCGTTGAGTGCAACTGCAAGTTTAACTATGATGCCAAGTTTTCTTACGGCGTCCATATCCTCTTCGGTTAAAATATCCTTATATTTTATCCATTCATTGAGAGAAAAGTCATCAAGATTTTGACAAACACATATGAAACCTGCAATCAAAAGCTCTCTATGTGTGACGCCTGCAAGCTCTGAAAATACAATCTTTTCAAAGCCATATTTAGAATAATGCTCACTATTGATGCATTTACCACAATCATACATAAATGAGGCAATTCTAAGCGGTTTTACATAAAATCTTGGCAGTTTATGCATAACCTTGAGTTGCTTGAAAAGTATGGTTGACATATTGTAAACATATTGATTTATTGAAAACTCATCATTATTAAATTCATAGTAGTTTTCAAGCGAGTTGGTGAGAAGGTCGTTAAACTTCTCTTGATTTGGACTGAGCACATTCACCTGCAATAGCCCTGCCCTTAAGTTTGCCGTTGAGATTGTAACCTCTTTCAAACCAAGCACTTCAAAAAGTGCCTTGATGATGGCAAAACCTGAGGTTATTCGAGATGCGTCATCATAATCGATGCCCTTAATCTTTTTAATCTTCTCAAGGTCAAGCCCTTTGACAAAATCAAAGGTTTTGGCCATATTTTCCTTTGTAATTAAAAAGTTATTGTCGACATCAAGAGGATATCTCATAATCTTCTTAGCAATCTTGCCTAGTGAAATAAAGGCATCACCAAGTCCTACCACCTTGCTATCGTCATCAATGTCTTGCAAAAAGCCTTCAACTGCAATTTTGCTTTTTATCTCTTTGACTGCCTCGTCTATATCTACATTTGTGTCAACGAGATAACTTCCTACTGGCAAAGTCACACTGCCAAGTATGGCACGTCTATTGTACTTGACAACGTATAAATTGTAGGCGCCAACATATATGAATACCCCTTTTGCGCTGTCGATACTGTTCACTACTGCATTGAAGAGATTTTTGATATAATCCTCATCGCTGAGAATTATAAAGTTAAGACCGGTGTTATTAAACACTTCGTCAAGGAAACCTCTATAATTTCTAGCCTTGTAAAGCACATTGGTTGCAACCGATATGATTTTGCTTACCCCATAGCCTTCTATGAGTTTGCGGTATACCTTTAATACCTCGAGCATCTCATTTTTGGTGTTTGGATTTATAAGTTCGCCTTCGTCAAGCTCTTCGGCTAATGCCACACTTTGGTTTTTAACGAGTGATAGATTACTTTTACCGTTGTTAACCTTGTAAATTGATAGTTTTAATGCCTTTTCATTAAGCTCAATTATTGCTATTTTTTCCATTTTTACTCCTATTTAAGTCTATAGCCTCAACCGGACAGCTTGCCTGACAAGCCCCACATCTTATACAAATTTTTGTGTCTATTTCTGCTTTCCCCTCACTGTTAAACTTGATTGCGCCTACTGGGCAAATTGCAACGCAAGTTCCACAGCCTATACATTTGCTTTGGTCTACCATTGAATTTTCCTCCGTAGGTCCATTTTATCATATTTTGTCAAGAATGTAAACTATTTTTTGATTACTTTTATAACTTGTACTATAGATAATAGGCATAAAAACACCCCAAACGCCATTCTGAGATAGTCGCTTGGCAAAAATCCCGCAAGTAGCGCCCCTAAAACCGAAAAAATTACACCACTTATGATGATGTAAATAATGCCTCTTGTTTGAATATAGCCGTTCTTGTAATGGACAAGAAGGGCAAAGATTGCCATAACTACAAAGGATACCAAATTTATCCCTTGGCTCAGCTTTTGGTCAAAGCCTAAAAAGATGGTAAGAAGTGGTATTAAAAGTGTCCCGCCACCCATACCCAGCCCGCCAAAAATGCCTGAGATTAACCCAAACGCCACATATAGAAAGATAGTCAAATAGATGTTCATATGATTAGCTTTATCCCTCCTACAAACATAATTATTGCAAAGATTAGTCTGACAGCCTTAGGTGGCAAAATCTTTAGCGCATACGCCCCGATAAGCCCGCCTGCAATCACGCCAAGCCCGACAGTGAGAAGAGGGAGCGAGCTGATATAGCCGTTTATCACATAGATAAATGCCGAAATTAAGCTGAGCGGAAAGATAACGGCAATTGCTGTTGCGTGAGAACGCTTTGCGTCAAGCTTTAACACCTTTGACAGCATTGGCACGCACACCATCCCACCTCCGCCACCAAAAAAGCCGTTCAAAAAGCCTATTACACCACCGCTTATAAGCAATAAGAAAATTTGCTTTTTTGAAAACTTTTTGTCGTAATAAGAAGAACTTTTGTTCTTATCCCCCTTCCCCTTATCTTTCGACATTATACGCATCGTGAATTTTTGCTTTTTTATGATATTGCCTTGCATTTTTGCGCATTTTAAATTGAAACATCTTTGCTTAATCTGATATTTTTGTCTTTTCATATAACTATTATGAATAAATATGTAAAAAATATTTGATTAAAATCGATAAATGTTGTATACTACTAGGGTAAATGTTTAAATTGGTGCTTTTGGCACTAAACCAATCGTACAAAAGATGACAGGATCGTCTTAATTACTTAAAAGGTGGAATATGGCTAAATTAAAATCTGATTCAACTAAAAACAAAATCCTAAAGCTTTGCGTGGCTTTCCTTTTCCCATTTACATTATTTGGTGGTATCGCTTCCCTCAATGTTGCAAGGGCTGAAACGGCAATTGATTACCTTCCTAGTTATAACGAAGAGATTAGCGTTACAAACTCTGATTTTACTAATGGCACAGTAGCCTCTGCTAGCAACAACCTAAACGGCTGGACGGTTACTGATGATAGCGAAGATTCGACTGCAAGTGGTATGTTTGTTGATGTGGGAAGTGGGTCAAGCTCTGAGGGCGAAGGCTCAAACGAAACTTTCAATAAAAATCAAGAGGCTTATATGCTTCAGTCTAACCCTCTTTCTATTGGCAATGATAGCAGAATACTAATGATTAACTCAAAACAAAATGAAAACAACAAAAATGTTAGAACGTCGAAGGGTTATTGTTCTAATTCTGTTACATTAGAGGCAAACTCATACTATATTCTCTCGGTGCTTGTTAAGACCTCTTCAAATGGTGATTCCTACCCTACTAGCGCTTCAATCTATATCTCGGGACTTGAGGATAAAGACGGCAATGCTACCGACGCTGGTATTGAAAATATAAAAAATACTACCTGGCAAGAGCACTTTATCTATATTGCAACAGGCGAGCAAAGTCAAACTATCACAATTGACCTCTATCTTGGTGGCAAAAGCACATTAAGCAGTGGTGCGGTATTCTTTGATGAGGTCAACTTATATAGACACTCTGAAAACTCCTTCTATGAGGACCTATACGCTAAAAATTATGAAGGAGACCTTCTTCTTAATGAGGACGGAGGCAAAAGCGCCTTTATTGTAGATGGACTTATTGATAAAAGCTCGCTAATCGACACAAGCGACTACAACTTTGATTTTGAGGAAGTTAATGACTCCTCCAACACCCTTGGCGACAGTTGGAGTTTGCTTTCTCGTCAAAATGGACACGCGCGAGTTATAAATATTAGAAATATGTCTCCAAATGATTTTGCCGACCTTACTGGCTACACTTATATTGGTGACGATTTGAGTTACAATAATAGCAAGGCTCTTGCACTTTACACCAAGGGTCAAGATGGCTATGTTGGCGTGCAGTCTAAGGAACTTGAGATAAAGGCTCACGGCATCTATAAAATATCCTTCAACTTAAAAGTGGCTGAGATTACTAGTGGAACCTTCTACCTTAAAGTTAAAGAAAATGATACTATATATAATCTATACAGCAGTGTCATTACAAGCGACCAAGAGGACACTACAAAAGACTATCTACCTCTTCAAGAGGGTCAGACAAGCGGAATAAGCTCAAACTCTGAAAATAATTTTACAAACGACTACCAAACGGTTGAATTTTATATCAAAGGTCACGCGCTCTATGACACCTTTGTAAACCTTGAGTTTTGGCTTGGCGACAGCAGTACTTCTGCAAATGGTTGCGTTGTGATTGACAATGTATCGGTTGAGTATGCAACAAATGAAGAGCTTGCAGCTGCCTCTAACTCGCTGTCTTTGACAACAAACTCCTCTTCAAATGTGCCAAATGCAAGATTTGATGCAACTGAGTTTGACGGAGACGTGCTTGAGTATCCTGTAAAGGCTTCAAACTGGACCACCAGCCTTGAAGATGACGCTTACAACAAGAGCGGTGTTGTATATCTCTATGACCAGGCTACCTTTAATGATATGTATGGCAGTGACGAGTATAGATATTTAGGCTCGTTCCCTGGATATCCATCAGATGCACCTAATGTAAGTTTGCCAAACAATGTCTATATGATGTATAACAGCAAGGCAAGCTATCAATCTATTACTTCTGAAAGCTATCCCATATCAGAGAATTCATATTATAAAATGACTTTTGATTACTATATCCCTGCCTTGACTGGAACGACTATTTCCCTTGAAGTTGTCGATGAAAATGGTATACAACTTTTCTATCAAGATGGTATAACAGGCTATGGCTCTTGGAGAACTTTTGAAGTTTATATCCACACAGCTGAAACCGTGGCGCACAACCTTCAAATAGTTATCAATCTTGGCGAAGAAGATGGCACTCTTTCTCAAGGACTTGTCTATATCGACAATGTACTCGTGTCAACTTCTAGTGAAAGTGAATTTACGGGAGCTCAAAGCAATAAGGTTGATTTATCTGACTACTTCCTTTCACTTGGTAGTGCAACAAATGATATAACCGAGTCTCCTGCCTACGACTTCACAGTATCACAAAACGATAGCGACAATCCTTTAATTGCTGAAGGAGGTATCATAAGTGGCAGCGACAACCCATTTGGAAGTGAATTTGTTAATGATAAAAACTATCTTGTAATTCACACCAATTATGAGAGCGAAGCTACCCTTACTTCAAAATATAGTTTAACTTTATCAAGTGAAAACTACTATAAATTGACCTTTGACCTTGCTACAATATTCGATGAGTACAATTCAAATATTGAAAATGACAAAGACCACGAATGCAAGTATGGTGTGACTATTTCGATTGACGGTTTTGAGCCTATAACTCAAATTGTTACAGCCGGCGAGCTTCAATCTTACTCTATTTATATTCATAGTAGTTCTGAGATTACTCCTACTATTGCCTTCACCCTCGTATCAGATTGCTTTAAGACGATTGGCAATGCGCTTATAACCAATATCGATGTAACCACTGTTGAAGAGGCTGAATATACAAATGCAAGCATTGCATCTACTAATGGTGAGACCTCTTTTGTAGCAGAGCTTTCAGAGAGTGATGCTTCTGAAGATGAACCTGACGAAAATCCTGATGAAGAAACACCTGTCACACCTGAAGGAACATCACCTTGGCTCTTGATATCTTCACTAATATTTGGTCTTGCAATTATTGTTGCAATTGTAGGTTTTGTACTGCGACATATCAAGATTAAGAAGATTGAAAAAATCAGAAAAGAAAATTATGATAGAAAACTATCTAAAAATCACGATATTATCCTTGTAGAAGCTCAAAAACGTAGAGACCAAGAAGTTCAAGACTTGATTAAGGCTAAGAGAATGCTTGAAGAAGATAAGGTAAGGCTTGAAGAAAATCATAAAGAATTTATGAAAGATAACAGGCTTAACAATAAGGGCGCAGTTACTAGAGAAGTTGAAAAAGAGATTAAGAAATACAACAACGATATCATAAAAATCGATGAAAAGATTAACATAATCTCTGAAAAGATTGACACAGTTATGTCAGCTGACTACCTGCTAGTACTTGAGCGCAAGATTGTTGCAGAAGAAGATACCATCTATAGAAATGAAAGGAAAGCATATAAAGCCGAGCTTAGAGAGCTTAAAAAACAAAACAAAGAAAAAGCTACTTTAAATGAGGATGCAAAGGCTGACGATAATGATGGTAGCGACAAGCAATAATTAAATTGCAAGTTTTGACTTAAAAAGCAGTTATTTAAAATAAAAATAATTAATTTTTTAAAATGCAAAATCTAGCAATAAAGTAATTATCAAAAAAATGCAATCGTATGATTGCATTTTTTGTCATTTATATATTTATCAAATTTTCTATCATTTATTTTCATCATTTATATTAATCATTTTTATATTATAATCAAGGTGAAAAGTTATTGTAACAAAATTGATAAAATTTGCAAGAAAAAATAAAATTACTAAAGTTTAAGTGATGGCAATAAAACTTAAATGACAGCTTAAAAATTTGCAAAAATATATTAAAAATCATAAATTTTTTAGTACACTAAAGTTTAATCAATATTCCCTTTGTAATGTGATAATGAAATTTACAAGAATAATATAATCATTAATAAAAATAAATAAAGAATCGAAAAAAGGACAGTAAGTAAAATGACCACTTCGTCGTTCACTTCACAAGATACTGCCCTTTTTTCATTTATACATTTTTTACTGACAAATTTTTAGTCTTCATCATCGTCGTAGTCATAATCGTCATCATCGGTGTCGTCATCGTCTATATCGTCGATATCATCGCCGTCATCGTCATCGTCATCATCGTCATCATCAAACTCTTCATCGTCAAACGAGATATCGCCATCGTCATCGTCAAAGTCTATATCTGGAGAGATATCATCATCGTCAAGAAGTGTAGATTTTGTGATGTCATTGACAGACGCCATATCACCGGTTTCGTCATCAAGCGTCATAATATCGTCTTGGTCGTCTCTGATGATATAGTCTTCCCAATCTGAGTTGAGCTCGCCATCCTCGTTTTGATGCTCTTTCAAACAGCTTGCGCACATAATCTCGTCTGGTTGAATATAGTTAGTTTTGCAAATTGGGCAAAGCTCTAAGTCAATGTCGTCAACATAGTCCCTCTTAGCCTCCATTTCAGCCTTGCATACTGGACAAAATTTGTCCTTTTTTTGAATATAGTTAAGTTCACATCTAGGACATCTAATATAAACTGGTTTTTTCATTATTTTCTCCTTCTAATTACTACAAGCAATATTTAATTTGCTTAACACATTATACATATATATTATAAAAATGTCTAATTATTTTTCAACTTTTTTGCAATTTTTTAAATATTTTTTTTGACCTTATTTTCAAGGCTAACCTCTGCCTGACTTTTACGTAGGTAAAGCGGTATAAGCTCGCTATCGCTGACAAATTTGCCCTCGCTATAATACTTTTCGCTAAGCTCAAGAAGCTCCTCTGGTGACGGCTCAAGCTGAATGTCGCCTAGATTTTCTTCCTTAAGCCCAACCTTAATTTCGCGTATGGCTTGATAACTTTCACTATCCACCACCTGCGCGCCTGAAAGTAACTCCCCATCTTTAGCAAATTTGCAAATATAATAGTAACCGCTAAGCGCATCTATAACGCAGTAAAAGACATCCTTTGGGTGATAACGTTTTATATAACTGTATGCAAGAAGGTCAAAAGTGGTAAGTTTGATAAGTTTGCAAGGGTTTCCCTTATTCAGCCCCTTAACTAGTGCAACGCCAATTCTTATGCCGGTGAATGAGCCTGGCCCGACAACCACCGATAGTGCGTCATTGTCTTGAATGCTCACATTTAGGCTGTCAAGAAGCTCGTCGATGCTATAAAGCACGTTCTCAGAGTGTTTACAGTTTGCATCTAGGGATTTAAAGGCGCTTTTGCCATCAATCTTGACTGCAATCAGTGCCTGTTTATATGCTGTTGATAGTGCTATCATTTTTCTGCTCCAACAATTATTTTTCTTCTGTCCCCGTCTAGTTTTTGCAATTCTATTTCGATATGCGGACATTTTACAAGCCCCTCCACTTGCTCTGGCCATTCGAGCAAGACAATGCCATCTAGACTTTTTAGGTCAAAGTACTCATTAAAGCCAAGTTCTTCTGCCTCTTGCTCAGATGAAAGCCTATACATATCAAAGTGATAGATAGGACATTTGCCCCCTTCATAGACATTAAGCAGTGTAAAAGTTGGACTTGTGACAAGGTCGCTACTCCCAACGCCCTTTACAAAACCTTTGACAAAGCGGGTCTTACCTGCACCTAAATCGCCTTTTAGTGTGAATACCACCCCCTTGCCTACTGTGCTTGCAAGCTTTTCTGCTACAGCCATTGTCTCCTCTTCACTGTTTGTTATAACTGAAAATATCTTTTCCATAATTCTCCTGAATATGTATTTATTTTTAATTTTATTAAGTGTTTTTTATATATCTTAATTTTTGCATTTTTAATATGTATTAATTTTTATATTTAATATGTATTTGTTTTTATGCCCAAAAACTCTTTAAAGCTAGACCTCATCCCTTAACTATTATAACATAAATTTCTTTTATATAAAACATATATAGCAATTTATCTGGCGATTTTCCTTCTTTTTAGGTAAAATTTATATAGAAAAATTGCAAGCAAAGCAAATATTACGCCAATGGCAACGCCCACTAGCGTATCACTAAGATAATGCACGCCTAGCACCATTCTTGAGTATGCTATCAAAAGCGGAAACAATGTGCAAAATATAGCACAAAGCACCTTTGTACTCTTTCTTCTTGAGGTTTTCAAAATTGTGTAAAACAAAAAGGTCGCATAAAGTCCACCGCAGACGCTATGACCAGAAGGCATACTATAGCCGTCTGCACCGCCGTAGTTTTCAATATCTGGATATGCAACGAAAGGTCGGTCACGCATTATTATTTGCTTTAAAAGTTGATTAAAAACCGAGGCGACAACGAATGTGACCACAAAGACCACACTCAACTTTTTATCTCTAAAAAAGATGATGGCAAAAAAGATTATAAGCCCTAGATAACTTCCAAAAAGCGTGACAAATTGGAAAAATGATATCCATCCTACACTCGCATTTGTTTGCAAAAATCTTATTATGTTTGCCTCTGTAATCATATAGTTATATTGTATCAAAATTGTCTAAAAAAAACAACATTTTCAAAAAAATTATATAAAAATAAAAAATAGCAAATTTTAATTTACGTCATTTTTTTAAGTAGTCTTAAAAAGATCACAAACTTGCTATTTTTTCTTATTTTCACTTTATAATATAAAAAACTTTAAAGCATAAAAATTTACAATTTTAACAAACTTTACAAAAATAAAATATTATTTATCTGAGCATATGTTTGTGTTATTAGAATTGTTGCGGTCAAAATTTTTACGCCTTAAGTTTGCAAATGACAAAGCCGTCGTCTATGTCATAAAAGTTGCAAACAAAGTCAGGGTCACTTTCAATCGCCTTTATAAACTTTCGCAGATTATTTACCATAGAGCGATATTTATGAGGCACTTTTTCCTCACCCTTTACAAGCCCAAGCAAGTTGATATTGTCGGCAAACAAAGTTCCGCCACCGCTAAGCAGTCTTTTGATAAGAGGTAGATATTTGATATACTGCCCCTTCGCTCCGTCTAAAAAGACTAAGTCATACTTTTTATTTTGTTCGACAAGCCTTTCAAGCACGGTAAAGGCGTCTTCATTATATAGTTTTACTCTAGCTTGATAGCCGAACTTTTTAAAATTCTCTTGCGCTAGATGTGCGCGTCCATCGTCTTTCTCAATCGTGTCAAGGTTTGCTTGACTGCAAGTGAGCATAAGCAAGCCAGAGTAACCTATTGCCGTGCCAATTTCAAGGATACTTTGGCATTTCCCCGCCTGCCTACATAGCTCCTCTGCCGTTTTATCTCTCACAATAGGCACAAAATTCTCTTTTGCGTACCTTTTAATCTCTTCTAAATCTTCCATTTATAACCTTTTCTATTACTGTGATAAAAGTGCTTTATATAGCCCAATTTAGTCAAGCGACACAATTGTCAGTATCATAGGTCGGCGTTTTGTTCTTCTAAAGATGAAGTTTGATATATTTCTACGTAGTGACGCCCTTATTACCGATGGCTCAACGCCCCTTAGGTCAATCTCTTTAAGTGATGCAACTATGCAGGCTTTAGCATCTTGAACAAAGCTTTCTTGCTCATCCGCATAGACAACGCCTCTGGTTATAATAAATGGGTCGCCAGTGACCTCGCCTGCCACATTGTTAATGTTTACGCAGACAACGCAAATACCATCTTCGGCAAGCTGTTTACGCTCACGAAGAACGTTGCTATCCATATCGCCTATACCCATACCGTCGACAAGTCTTTGACCAGCTTTCACAAAGCCGACCTCTTTGATTGAGTTTGGTCCAAGCTCCACTTGCATACCTATGCTTGGAAGCAAGATGTTTCGCTCGTCCATAGCAAGTCTCATTGCAAGCTCTTTATGTGTCTTTAAGTGACGATATTCGCCGTGAATTGGTATGAAAAACTTAGGTTTAACTAGGCTATGCATAAGTTTGAGCTCTTCTTGACAAGCGTGACCTGAGGTGTGAACCTCGGCAAGCTCATCATAGATGACATCGGCGCCAAGTTTATACAGTGCGTTAATAACGTTGTAGACATTCTTTTCATTACCTGGAATTGGTGAAGCTGAGAGAATTACAAGGTCATTCGGTCTAATCTTGACGCTCTTGAACTCGCCCGCTGCCATACGCGTCAGTGCGCTCATAGGTTCGCCTTGACTTCCAGTTGTCATAATCAAGATTTCTTTATCGTCAAGTTTATCTACCTTTTCAATGTCCACAATGTTCTCTCGGTTAAAGCTAAGCTCACCAATCTTCATTGCAACTTCGCTGACATTTATCATACTTCTGCCAGTGAAGGCAATCTTTCTCTTATACTTTTCGGCAATATCCATAATCTGTTGCATTCTATGGATGTTTGAGGCAAAGGTTGCAACAATAATACGGTTGTCTGCGTGATTTTTGATGATTTCGTCAAGCGTGCGCCCAACAGACTTCTCACTCATTGAGTAGCCCTTACGGCAAACGTTGGTGCTTTCGCATAAAAGTAGGCTTACGCCCTTTCTTCCAATCTCGCCAAGACGAGGAAGGTCGGTCATTACGCCGTCAATTGGCTCATAGTCAATCTTAAAGTCGCCCGTGTGAACCACTGTGCCAACAGGTGTTGTTATGGCAAGAGCAAGTGAGCCTGCGATTGAATGGCTAACCTTGATAAACTCAATTGAAAATGAGCCTATCTTAAGCACATTCTTTGGTTTTACTGAGATGGCTTTGTATTTAATCTTTGGATGCTCCTTCATCTTATTTTCAACAAGGGCAAGCGTCAGTCTAGTGCCGTAGATTGGCACATTTATTTGCTGAAGCAAGAATGGCACTGCGCCGATATGGTCCTCGTGTCCGTGCGTTAAAAGTAGTGCCTTGATTTTTTGTTTGTTTTCAATTAGATAGGTCATATCAGGGATAACTATATCAACGCCAGGAAGCTCATCATCTGGGAAGGTAAGCCCAGCATCGACGATAATTATCTCGTCATTGTATTCAAGTGCGGTCATATTTTTACCTATCTCGCCAACACCGCCTAAAAATGTAATTTTTAATTTGTTATTCAATTTTATTCTCCTTTTAAAAATACTAATAAATTTGACAGGTCTGCCAATTGCTAATAATTTTTACAGCTTTTTACAATCAAAATTTTTTACAAACAAATAGTAGAGTTCACCATAAATCTTTTGTAAACTCACGATTAAATTTATCTAAATATGATGGTCAGACATCAATATTTTATTACAAAATAAATTTTGCGTCCTCAATTCTATCAACTTCTTCAAGTCTTTTTGGAGAGAGAATTGTGTCATTATCGACGTAAAATCTCATACCTTGGCTTGAGAAGAACATAACCATTTCAAATATGTGAATTAGTGGTGATATCAAAGGCAAAATGATGATGATTGCATAAACACCTATCACCATTGATAGTACTATTGCAAGCAAAAAGATAACAAAGGAAGTTGAAAACACCCTTGCACCACGGCGGAGTACCGCCCTCATCCCAATATTAAAGGATTTGAAAACATTTTGATTGTATACAACTTTTGCTGGAGCCCAGCCAGCATTGAAAGTTTCTTTAAAAGCCATAAATAAAGCCGGAACTATTACAAATGCGAATGGCATTATATAGTCAAAGATTTCATTGTCAACTCGTGTCAACGCCCACATACTTAGCACAATAAGCGCGTTAAACGGCATTGAGTAAAATACCTTTACAATGGCATAGCTAAACGACGAACGGAGCATCTTTAGATAGGTGCCTGTAAAGCTTTGTTTCTGGCAAGAGGACATATAGCCGTACATCATCTCGCAAGTCACTATTTTGCCGACATTTAATAGAAGAGGAAGAAGTATAAATGCAATTATGACAAAATAGATACCAATGCCTACATTTGAAAATATCTCTCTAAAAAATATTATCACAAAGTCTGCTACAGCTGTAAGCCCGTCTGCAAGAGTTGAACCATAAAATGTTCCTGTTAAAGTGAAGGTTTTTAAACTCGACTCGTTTAGCGCAATAGTGCCTGCGTCAATATAATAGTTATAAAAGACACAGATTAGCCCGATACACAAGCCAATAGATAAAATATGGTAAACAAGAAGTTTCCATACTTTGTCAAAATTAGCGCACAAAAGTTTTACCGAGTTTTTAAACATCATATATCTTTAATTCCAAACTTTATCCTTTTATTATTATACAATAAAAGTATTCAATTTGCAAGGAAAAATGATATAATATTGCACAAAAAATAGAGGAAAATTGCCTTTCCCCTATTAATTATCTAGTTTTTAGTTAAAAAATTAATTTATTGACAAAATCTTATAGGCGATTTCTCCGCCCTCGGTTTTAACCTTGATTGTGTCACCCTTTTTCTTGCCGAGAAGTGCCGAACCAACCGGCGATATGTTTGATATAACACCCTTTGATGGGTCGCTTTCTGTTGAGCCAAGAATTTTATACTTAAGCTCTTCGTCAAATTCCTCGTCATAAAGTTCTACAGTAGAGCCAATTTGTACTGTATCTGATGTGCCTTCTTGCTTATTAATTATCTGGCAAGTCAAAAGTATATCTTCCATTTCGCGAATTTCAGCTTCAATCTGAGCTTGCTCTTCTTTTGCTGCGTCATACTCAGAATTTTCTGATAAATCACCAAATTCTCTTGCAATTCCTATTTTCTTACTAACTTCAACTCTTCTTACAGTCTTATAGTAATTGAGTTTTTCTTCAAGTTGTTTTTTACCCTCTAATGTTAAAAAATGTACCATATTTGTCACTCCTTTATCAGTTTTCGAAGATAGATTATACAAAATTTTAATTTTTATGTCAAGTTTTTTTGCCTCTTTAGAATTTTTTTTGTTAATTTGCAAAAAATATTTCTGGAGGTAATTTGTATGTTTACCATTTTATCGTTTATTTTAACCCTACTCGGTTCTGTCAACTGGCTTCTTATCGGACTTTTGCAATATGACTTTGTGGCAGGCATTTTTGGTTTTCAGTCAAGCATCTTGTCAAGAATTGTCTATATAATAGTGGGTCTTTCAAGCCTATTTTTAGTGTATAAACTTATAAAAGGCAAAGGTACTATCGCTGTTTTTTCTTATAGAAACAAAAAAGATTTGCAAAAAAATGTCAATAAAGTTTTAAATAAAGAGCCTTCGCAGTCTAACGTTGAGGCAAGTAAGGAGCTACCCTCGCAAGAGAATAGACGTCCCTCTTACGATGAATACGACGAGGACTATGAGCCAAAACGAGAGCCACGCGGGCTATTTAACGAACATTTTGACGAGCGAGATAATGACCTTTAGTGAATAATATATGCAAACTTTCCTCTTGAGGTGATAAAATGTATAAAAATTTAGCAATTTTAACAATACTAACCATCCTCTTTGGATGTCTCTTTTCAATGCTGTTTTTTAATTTGATGTAAGTGCTTTTTAAAAAACTATTTTTAACAATATGTGAAATTGTATGAAATTCTAAAAGATTTTGAGGTAAAAAAAATGAGGGCGAGAAAGTGGCTCAAGCGTATGCTTGAGCGTTTTTGCAAAAACTTTAGTTTTGCAAAAACAAAATTTTAAACGCGTTTAAAATTTTACTTTCTCGCCTCCCCGAAAAACTCCATATTTATCACATAAAAACAACAGATACATTGACAAATACATATCAATTATACTTTAGTCAAGCTATTTATGGTATTTAGCACCGCTATTTATCATAAACGCCCTGTAAATTTGCTCAAGCGCGACCACTCGTGCCAAGTTATGTGGCATCGTAATTCTGCCAAATGAAATTCGCTCTTGCACACTCCTTTTGACCTCATCACTGACGCCATACGACCCGCCTATTATAAAGGTTATTGTGCTGGAAGAAAGCAAAGTTTGTTTAATTTTATTTGCAAGGTCCTCGCTTGAATAAGCTTTACCTTCAATATCTAGCAAAATATTGTACCCGCCAAGATTTGCTATTATACTTTTACCCTCTTCGCTTAGAATTTTGTTTACGTCTTGATATTTGTTCTGCTCGTCAAGCTCAATTATCTGAAGGTTACAAAATTTTTGCAATCTCTTTTTATATTCCTCGGTTGCGCTTTGCCAAAATTTTTCTTTTAAGTTGCCAATGCATACAAGTCTTATCTGCATAAAACACCTATGAAAAATGTCGCAAGCGTGACAAGCCCCATCAGCACAAAACAGCAGATGAGCAACACTTTTGTGAGTGTGTTTGGCTTATACCTTGTAGGTTCTCTTAGCATATTATTTGTTATCTCATCAGAGTTGTCGGTTTCAATCGCCACCTCGCTGATTATTTTCTCTAAGTTATTCTCCCCTTCACTGAGATTGACCTTGCCTTCAGATAGAGTTTTAACCTCTTCGTAAAAGGATTGTCTTACAACCTTTTCCATAATCTGCTCTTGCATATCGTTGACTTTACGCAAGATAGACTCCTTGAGTAGTGCTTTTACTAGCATTCTTGCCAAGATTATAAGAAGTGCAAAAAGTAAAATTAAGAATATAAATGCGATGACTACATTATTTTGAAGATTGTATTCAACCCAAGTAAACATCCCCTCAAAGCCAAGCCCGTTTGCACGTGAAAAGGCCATAAAGGTTGACAGCGCGTTATTTGTAAAGTGAATAATTATTGCAGGATATATTGTATCACAGAAGGTTGTAAGATAACCAAGTGCAAAGCCTATGGCTGTAGTATAGAAAAACTGTTCTATATTCATATGCATAAGCCCAAACAAAATCGAAGAAAAGATTATGGCTTTTGTTGTACCAAAGCTTGATAGTCCGTGCAAGAGCATTCCTCTATGCGCCGTCTCCTCACAAATTGCCGGCAAAACTGCCGTGGTGACAATATTGATTAAAAAAAGCCAAAATGGATAGCTTCCGCCTGACGTCCCGCTTTGATAGTTGTAGCCAAGTAGCACCAAGATGTTGCTAAAAAGTGTCACAACAAAGACATTTATAATATATACTATAATTCCAAGTAAAAAGCTGTATAATACACCCTTCCAAGACATCTTTTTAAAGCCGTAGAACTTAAAGACCTGCTTGAGTTTTGCCTTTTGCAAGCCCTTAAATACAAACACAGATATTGTAAAAAGGATACCAATCTGAGCAAAGGCATTTAGGATATAGCTCCCCACCGTGCCCAGAAAGTCAAATGCCCCTACTAAATCGGACGACAAAATTCTTATAGTGACAAAAATGAGCACTATAATTGAATATGGTATTAACGAATTTGTTGTTGTTTTGTTTTTAAAATCTCTATACATTATACCGACCTATTTGACGTCCTTTTTTTAACTATATATTAATACATTATTTTTACGCTGTAAAGGGGCAATTTATTATTTATTTATTAAAAATGATGGTTTTAAAAATAATTTTATCGATTTTTGTGTCAAATTATAGATAAAAATGTCGAACAGATATTCAAAAAAAATAGTAAATTACAAAAGTCGCCTTTTCGCTACGACACAAAGTTAAACACCGTGATAAAGAGGAACATTACACCCGCCACCGCAAGTGAGATGTAGATATACTTCGATGTTTTGGTTGCGGTCTTTTGAGTCTCCTCTTTACTTTTGTGTTTAAAATAAAACCTATCAATAAGATAAATAATGCCCGCGGTGAGCGCAAGAAGTGCTATCGCCACCAAATAAAACCACCACACATTTGGAAGGCTAAGTGAAAAACTTGAGATATTACTTAAGTATGTAAACAATATCGTCAAGAAGTTATTGCAAAAGTGGACAATTATAGAAGAGGCGATTGAACCCGTCCTCAAAACTATCCAACCCATAACCGAGCCAAGCAAAAATGGATAGACAAGTTGTTGCAGGTTTTGGTGCATCAGTGCAAACATTAGCGCCGACATAAATATTGACGCTATATCACCAAAGCGAGTACGCAGTCCGTTTAAGACCACTCCTCTAAACAAAATTTCCTCGCAAATGGCTGGCAAAAGTGCAACAACAATGACAGCAAGGCTAAATATACCATAACTTTTCGGATTTGTCAAACTTTCTGGTAAATCTGGAGAGGCAACCTGCAGTGGATAGCCCAAAAGCTCTAAAAAGTTGTCGACTGCGCCAATAAAATATTGCAAGCCAAACAGCGACACAACGCCAATGCCAATAACTAGCAAATATGTATGCCACTTCATTTTGAACTTTAAATTGATTGCCTTATATTCAATATTGTTACATTTATTATATACTAAATATATACATACAAGAGCGATACTGCTGACAACTTGCATAATTGTGTTATACAAAATTCCATCAGTGAAACTTTCGCTTCCTGTTGCGCCCTCAATGACATTTGATATCATCACCGAAACAATGGCAAGCAGGATTGGTAAAATGAGTGCAAAAAGATAGACCTTGCCACTGTCACCATCGTTATAAAAATTGCGTCTTGCAAATACTTCTTTGTTTTCCATTGAACCATTATACAATAAAAATAAAGAAAAAACAACAAAAGTGCTTTACTTTAAGATTAAATTTTATTAAACTTACAATATGGATGAATTTATTGAGATAGCGTTATCTGAGGCGCGAAAGGCGCTCAAAAAAGACGAGGTGCCAATAGGCGCGGTTATCGTTAAAGATGGCAAGGTGATTGCAAAAGGTCATAACAGAAGAGAAAAAAGCCAGAACGCCTTAAGACACGCCGAGATTGAGGTAATAAATAAAGCTTGCAAAAAGCTGAAGTCGTGGAGGCTTGACGGGTGCGATATCATAGTTACGCTAGAGCCCTGCCCTATGTGCGCCGGTGCAATCGTCAATGCTAGAATAAGAAAGGTATATTATTGTTGCCGTCAGACGACAAGTGATGATGACCTTTTTAGGCAAATTCTTGAAAGCAGTCGTTTAAATCATAAGACGCAAATAGAATTTATTGAAAACAAAGAATGTCAAAGGCTACTAACCGACTTTTTCAAAAGTAAAAGAAAGCACCTTCCGAGCGTTTAAGGTGCTTTCTTTAATTATTGAGATAATTTAGATATTTTTACAATAATTTTTAGAAAAATTATTGTAATTTTATTATTTTTTGATAAATTAATAATAATTTGGTTATAAAATAAATTAATTTAGTTTATTTTTAAAAAATTAAATTAATTTAGTTTGTTTTTGATAATTTTTATAATAATTTTGATAAATTAATTTAAAAAATCAAAATTTTCTTAAAAATATGAAAAATTTTATAACAATTACAAAATTATTACAATAGTTTCATTAAGCGCTCCTGGAACTCCTCTTCACTTATCTTGCCTTCATCTTTTAGTTTTCTAAGGCGGGCTATCTCCTCCTCTTTATTCTTGATGACGACGGTCTTTTCGTCAATTTCAACCTTGCTGTCATCCTTTTTAGGTGTTATCCATACCCAGTCTGATACAAACATTGAGATGATAAGTAGCACGCTTGAAACAGAAAGCAAGTTGACAATTATCGATATGACTAGCGCCGTCATATAATAGCCGTAGCGCGAGCGGAAGAGTTTGCCGTTTCTCCAAATAGCCATCGACAAAAGCACTATCACCGCAATGCAACAGGCTATTGTGATAAAGTCGTATACAAGGTAAAATACTGATGAGCGGTGTTGTGGCTCAGCCATAAACCACAAGACTATCCTATAAATATCCCAACCAATCGAGACAAAATTGAAAAGAATTGCCGTGATTATTAGCCATTTTTTTGTGGAATTCATATTTCTCCTTATTAAAAATTAAACATATTTTAGCACTATCAAAAAATTAAGTCAAATTATTTTGATTATTTCTAATTTTATTATATACTTAAATAGAATTATTATGTTAAGGAGCATCTATGAAAAAACACGAAAAATTAAATATTTTGATAACTGGCTCTTCTAGTGGTATCGGAAAGGCCTTAAGAGAACACTACGAAAAGAAAGGCGACACCGTAATCGGAATAAGTCTTACTGATGATGACTATAACTGTGATGTGTCGGACAAGGGCGCGCTAAAAGAGATTTTTAGCGACATAGCAAACAAATATGGTAACATTGACATTCTTGTCAACTGTGCGGGTTTTGGGCTTTCTGGCGCAATCGAGCTTATCCCTGAAAGCCAAATTCAAAAGGAGTACGATGTCAACGTTCTTGGCACAGTTTATGCTATCCAGCTTGCCTTGCCTATTATGAGCGAGAAGGCAAAGATTATCAATATATCCTCTGCGTGCGCACTATTTCCTCTGCCGTTTAGGGCTTACTACTGCTCTAGCAAGTCCGCCGTTAGTATGCTTAGTGACTGTCTGCGAATGGAGCTATGTAAGACCAAAATTCAGTCAACCGCCATCTGCCCTTGTGATATAAAGACCAATTTTACCAAGAATAGGCAAAAGGACTATCAAACAAATGAGCGTTATAAGGACGCCATAAGGCTTTCTGCCGAGCGCATTGACAGCCGTGAGGACAAACGTATGAGCGTTGAAAAAGCTGTCAAAATAATGACAAAAATCATTGACAAAAAGAAGTTAAAGCCACAATATGTGATGGGCGCAAGAAACAAATTTTTATACCAAGTGCAAAAATTCTTCCCAAAATCGTTGGTACTAAAAGTTATGACAAAGCTGTTTTATATTGATAAATAGGTATTGATAGATATATTATAAATTTTAATTTGTTTATAGATATTATATTTAAAAATTTATAATATGATAAAAATTAATTAAAAATAGGACTTTTTGATTATTAAGTCCTATTTTTATGTTTTTATGGATTTTAATAAGTAATCCTATGTGTCAGTTATGGCGAGAAAACGGCACAAAAAGTTTTTGTGCCCTTTTGCAAAAGGCCTTTTGCAAAACGAAAATTTTTAACGTGTTAAAAATTTTGTTTTCTCGCCACCTAGGGTTTGCTATAAAGCTCTTTAACAAATTTGCTGATAAATCAGTTTTATACAATTTACTAAGAAACCCCTTACTATTTAAATTATTTCTTAATAAATCAATCTCACACTATTTATTAATAAATTATCTTCTATCATCATTAAGCGTTATATCAACAAACTTCAGCCTCGATAGTCAAATTTATTATCATTAAATTGTGGCGACATTTTAATACACATCAGTCTCTTTTGGTTCTTTTTTGTCTTCAACTTCAACTACAAGCGCCTCGGTTGTAAGCATTGTTGCCGATACGCTTGCTGCGTTTTGAAGAGCACAGCGGGTAACCTTTGTTGGGTCTATGATACCCTTTTCGATAAGGTCGCAATACTCATTATTGAGTGCGTCAAAGCCGTACGCCTTTTTGTCAAGGTTCTCGTAAATCTTGTTTACTACAACCCCGCCATCTACGCCAGAGTTCTTGGCAATCTGTCTGATAGGCTCCTCAATCGCGTTCAGCACGATGCTTGCGCCCGTCTTTTCATCTCCGCTGAGAGTTTCGATAAGTTCTTTTACCTTTGGTGAGGTCTTTAAAAGTGCAACACCGCCACCTGGAACGACGCCTTCTTCGCTTGCCGCTTTGGTTGCAGAAAGGGCGTCTTCAATGCGGAGTTTCTTCTCTTTCATCTCAACCTCAGTCGCCGAGCCAACCTTGATTACAGCAACACCGCCTGCAAGTTTTGCAAGACGCTCATTGAGTTTTTCAATCTCGTACTCACTTGTTTGATTTTTGATTTGAGCTTTGATTGAGTTTACTCTTGCCTTAATCTTTTCGCTGTCGCCAGCACCCTCAACGATGGTGGTGTTATCCTTGTCAACCTTGACAAGTTTAGCCCTGCCAAGCATATCAAGTGATACATTTTTAAAGTCAAGCCCAAGCTCTTCTGAGATGACCTGTCCGCCTGTGAGAATGGCAATATCTTCAAGCATCGCCTTACGTTTCTCGCCAAAGCTTGGCGCCTTGACTGCGACACAGTTGAAGGTTCCGCGGAGCTTATTCAATATGATTGTAGTAAGTGCCTCGCCTTCTACATCGTCAGCAATAATCAAAAGTTTTGCCGACATCTTGACAATCTGCTCAAGCAGTGGCAAAAGTTCTTGAATATTTGAAATCTTTTTGTCAGTGATGAGAATATATGGACTATCAAGCTCTGCCACCATCTTTTCGGTGTTTGTGCACATATATGGCGACAGATAACCTCTATCAAACTGCATACCTTCAACAACTGAAAGCTCGGTTTTCATAGTCTGAGACTCCTCAACCGTTATCACACCGTCAGCGCCCACCTTTTCCATAGCTGTTGCTATAAGCTGACCAACCTCTTCATCTCCAGCTGAGATTGAGGCAACTTGCTTTATGTCGTTTGAGCTTGTAACAGGCTTTGAAAGCTTTTTAAGCTCCTCCACTACAACGTCAACCGCCTTGAAAATACCCTTTTTAAGTATGATTGGATTGGCGCCTGCAACAAAGTTCTTCATCCCCTCTCTGATGATTGCCTGAGCAAGCACGCAAGCCGTTGTTGTGCCATCGCCTGCAACGTCATTGGTCTTTACTGAAACTTCTTTAATAAGCTCGGCGCCCAAATTTTCAAAAGGATTGTCAAGCTCAATCTCTTTGGCAATCGTCACACCGTCATTGGTGATAAGT
The DNA here is from genome assembly GCA_946484195.1 of uncultured Clostridia bacterium. Classification (GTDB taxonomy): domain Bacteria; phylum Bacillota; class Clostridia; order Christensenellales; family UBA1242; genus Caccovivens. The sequence continues at coordinate 9,731 of CAMLSW010000010.1, read as the reverse complement.
GGCGTTGAAAACTTCTTGCCAAGCACAACGTTGCGCCCCTTTGGTCCAAGTGTAATCTTTACGGTACTAGCAAGTTTATTGACACCGCTTTCAAGCGCCTTCCTTGCCTCAAGACCCTCTAAAATCTTTTTAGCCATATTCTCCTCCTTTAATCCTCAATGACAGCGAGTATATCAGGTTGTCTTACCACAACATACTTCTGCTCGTCAACCGACACCTCAGTGCCACTGTATTTGCCATAAAGCACCTTGTCGCCGACTTTTACGCTCATACCGACCTCTTTACCTTCGGCATTTTTTCCGCTACCTACTGCGACAACTTCGGCAAGCTGAGATTTCTCTTGTGCGGCAGTTGGAAGTATAATTCCTCCCTTTGTCTCACTTTCGCTCTCTAGTGGTTTAAGCACCACTCTATCAAACAATGGTTTAATTTTCATATTTTTCCTCCTGCAAAATATTTATACGTTTTTTAAGGCGACAATCCCTTTTTGTCACCTAAAATTTACATATAAATTATACTACTTTTGACAAAACTATCCAAACTTTTTTATCAATAAATCTTTCATAGTTTGTTGTTTTTTGTCATACACTACAATATCATATAAGAGGAGTAAAACGCAACGTCTTATGCCAACTATTTTTAAATTTAGCCCAAAAAATTCAAAAAAAATGATGATTATTACAGCTTTTTTGATATTTTTAGTCATATGCACGATAATTGCAAGCTTCCTATCCCTTCTCATTGTCAAAACTGACAGCTCGACAGAGAGTGTTCGCTCTAGCTCCTATGAGGTGTATATGCTCTCACTTGCCAAAAGCCAGGTTGAGGACGAGGCAAAGTCAAGGGCGGGCGACTTTCAAAAAATTGGCGCAGGCGGTTTTATTTGGAAACAAAATGATTATTACTACGTCGTCTCATCGGTCTATCAAAACAAAAATGACGCCACTCTTGTGCAGAACAGCGTCAAAGCAAATCAAGGACTTGATAGCGAGATAATCACGGTAAGTTTTAAAAGTGTTACGCTGAGCGGAAACTTCACCTCTGACGAGAAAAAGGTTTTAACAAAGGCTCTTGGCGCCATATACGAGTACTACCTTAACATCTATGATTGCGCCATTGCCCTTGACACAAATGTATACAATGAAATCTCGGCACGTCTTGCCGTGAACAGCGCACACAACACCCTAAATGGCGTTATTGACAACCTAAGTACCCTCTTCCCTGAGTCAGCCGGCGCGATAAAAGAACTTTCGCAAACCCTCGAAAAGGCGCTAGAAGAAAGCCAAAAGCTGTGCGGAGGAACGCTAGAAAATCAGTCGCAGACCTACTCCTCGCTTTTAAAATATCGTTACACTTCTGTCCTTTCGCTGTACTATGAGTTTGTGAAGGAGTGTTAACATTGTCTAAACACCTATACTTTTTCGGATTACTTTTTCAGAACTAAAAATTGCAACAATCAAAAAAGACGGATATTTAAAATTTAGCCGTCTTATTTTGACTTAACTTTAATCGCCTTGCTAGTAGAATTTTGCTCGCCATATAGTTTAAAATTATTGATTTTCAAAATCTCTTCCTCACGTGCGTGCGCTCAAGAAAGATAGATTATTTTTTATTGATTGACTAGCTAACTGTCTGTTTGTCTATCATTTACAGTACCATTAGCAGTAATAGTATCAGTTACAGTATTAGTTACAGTATCAGTATCAGTTACAGTTAGGTTTTGTTGGGTTTTGTTCGGTTATGGTTGGGTTTTGTTGGGTTATGGTTGGGTTTTGTTCGGTTATGGTTAGGTTTTGTTAGGTTTTTAGTTTTTGTTTTGTTTGATTTTGCAACTCGTTTTGATAAGTTTTTATAATCCTATCTTCTATTGTTAGATGAGATAAGTGCAATTTTACTTTTTGTCTGCCTGTTCGAAGAGATGAGCGGAGCGACGTGCCTCGCGAGGTCAGAGGTCTCGCGGGCGCGAGCGGAGCGAAGAGCGGACACATAACGAAAGCGGAGCGATATACAAAATAAAATCAAATTAAAAACACGTCAGCCTAAGAAAACTTCCTTATTTACTGGAAAACAACTTCGCCGTTTAGCCAGCTGTTAATAAAGTTTTCAAGGTTATAGCCCGTGCTATCAATAAACGAGGCTATAAACTCGGCAGGCGTAACATTTTTATAGGAAAAATCTTTGTAATAGTTCTTTAATGCCTTAAAAAACTTGCGGTCACCTGTCGATTTGCGAAGGCTATCAAACATAAGGAGCCCTTTTGTATAGGTGTTCTGCACATATTCTGGCTCGGTGGCAAAGTCGCTAAGCGGTCTATCCATCGAAGTGTCAACCTCGCCATTGACAGAGCTATACACTCGCACAAAGGTTTTATAGCTTGTAAGAGCGCTATCTATCATCGCATCGCAATCTACACCATACTTTGTGTTATTCTCAAAAAATAGCAGTGCGCTATACTCGGCAAGCCCTTCATCAAGCCAAGCGTGACTATTTTCATCGTTGCCGACAACACCATACCACCACTGATGAGCAATCTCGTGAACAATGACGTAGGCAATATCCTCTTGAGAGAGGCTATCACTTATATAGACAAGGTTTGGATACTCCATTCCGCCGTGAACGAAGTTGGTTTTGACAACGTTTAAAACCTCATATGGATACTTGCCGAAGAGGTTATTGAAGGTTGAGAGCGCCTCTTGGGCTGTGGTCAAGTTGGTCTGCAAATTGTTGTCGCCACGATAGCCATAGTAATTTATTTGAGTGCCGTCAACGCTTGCACAGACCACCTCAAATATATCGCTGAGCACAAAGCAAAAATCTCTGATATTTTCGCCTAAGATATTGGCAGTAACTATGTCCTCACCTTCCTGCGACGACAAAACTTTGCCAGAGCTTGCAAGAGTATATTCGCTTGGATAGGTTAAAGAGACCTCATAGTTTGCCACTTCGCTATAGAAAGGGTCGCCATTTGAGTGATAAAGGTCGGTTTTAAAGCCTACTCCATCCTCATAGACACATAAAATAGGATAAAAATTGCCAAAATTTATGGTGTTATTGCCGTAGCCAAGCCTATGATTGACATTTGCAAGGGTGACAGAAAAGTCTATAGAAAAGGTTATTTGCTCGTCGGGATAAAGCTCGCAAGGCAAATCGACGCGCAAGATATTCTCGTCCTCTCCTTCAACGTTAAACTCAAGCGCTTCGCCTTCGCACTCCACCGAGGAAACTGTGATGTTACCATAGCTTAAACCATTGACATAAAGCTCATCTTGGGTTGAAACCGACGCTAGACTGTTTTTGGCGCCCTCTCTAAAGGCGTTTGGATAGAGATGCAAATATAAATATGTGAACATATTTTCATTATTATTTATATAGGTGACCTCTTCACTTCCTGATAAAGTGCGCGTTTGCGCGTCATAGGCAAGCGTCATCTTGTAACTAGTGCGAGGGCTGTCCTCATCTTTGGTGGCAGAGAGGCATAGCATCACTACGATTGCTATGACCAGCGCAAAAAGAAGGCTCAGCGCAATAATCTTTGTTTTTTTGTTGATCGATATCTTTTTTAACTTTAATTTTTTCATACTTATATTGTATTTACAGCCTTTTAATTTAATAACCACTTTTTTTAACTGGGCATTATAAAAAAATCACTTTGAAAATGTTTTGCAATCTAAGAAAAGTTGTGTTACAATAATAGCGGAGAAAACTATGGCTTTTTGTAAATACTCAACTGAATATATAGCAAGTTCTAAAACAGAAGTTGACAATATCTTTATAAATGATTACCTCCCTTTTGCGCCACCCCAGTATGTGGTGGTCTATTTGTACGGGCTGTATATTTGCAGTAGCACCTCTTTTGACAACAGTCTTGAAAGTTTTGCAAAGACCTTAAATCAAAGTGAAGATGATGTGCTTAAGGCATTTGAGTACTGGCAAGAGCAAGGGCTTGTAAGAATTTTAAATGTAGAGCCTATTCAAGTAACTTTCATACCGCTTAAAAACGTGCTATCGGCGAACAAATTGTATAAGCCAGAGAAATATGAAGTTTTCAATCAGCAGGCGCAAGAGGTTTTCAAGGGCAAACGCGCTATAACTAAGCACGAGTATGAGCAGTATTATGACTTTTTGGAGCGCTACCACTTTGAGCAAGAGGCGCTACTTATGATTATGCAGTACTGCGTGGATACCAAGAAGAGTGCGGTTGGATATAACTACATTTTGACCGTCGCAAAAAATTGGGCAAACGAAGGTATAACAACTACACTTCAAGTTGAAGAGAGGCTTAAATCCTTTGAAGAAAATAATTCTCAGATAAAAGAGATTTTTGCAAGCGCGGGCATAAAGAGAGCGCCTTATGTTGAAGAGCGAGCGCTTATTAACAAATGGCTACAAGACTATGGTTTTAGCCTTGAGGTTATATTGTATCTATGTAAAAAGTACAAGAAAAGGTCATATTTTTCTTTTGAAAGGCTTGACGGCATTATCTCCAAATATTATGAGATGAAACTTCTCTCAGCAAGTGAGATAGAAAATTATGAAAACCAAAAACAATCCTACTACGACCTTGCAAAAGAGATAAACCGCACGATTGGTGTTTACTATGAAAATCTTGAGGTTGTTGTTGACTCTTACATCTTAAAATGGATAAATATGGGCTTTGAGAGAGGACTTCTTGTCGAAATTGCTTCATACTGCTTTAAAAACTCTATAAGAACGCTTGAGGGTATGGATAAAACCGTGCAAAAGTTCTATAAACTTGGACTTCTCACCCTACCTGCTTTCAACCAATATATGGGACAAATATTATCAGACGATAAAAGAATAAAAGCTATATTAACAAGCTTGAATATAGACCGCGCAGTCAGCACCTATGACCGAAGCAATTACAAAATATGGACGCAGGAGTGGAAAATTAGCGATGAGCTGATTGATTATGCCCTCACCCTTGCAAAAGGGAAAGACAACCCTATAAAATATCTTTCACGTGTGCTTGCCGATTATAGAGATAAAGGCATAAAGACAATAGATGAGGCAAAAAATAACTCGCCAATAAAAGAAGAACAGACAGGCGGTAATAGTTTTAATGAAAGAAAATACTCAAAGAATGAAATTAACGCGCTTTTCCAGTCTATCGAAGAGATAGATGTTTAATTACATTAAAATTTCATTTTTTATGAATTTTTATATGTATTTTTTGATTTTACACAATTTTTTACTTAATTTACACAAAATTTGTTAAATTTTTGCATAATTTAGTAAATTTTTCTATCTTTAAGATTAATTTATAATCCATTTTAATAGGAGCCAAAATGAAATCAACAATCATTGAAAAAGCAAAAGAAATCATTGACAAAAGAAGGTTTTATGCCGATAGTTATGCCATCAAAAACAAGGCAAAGGCATTTGAGGACCCTATTTTTAAAGAGCTTTATCAGAAATATACCGAAAATATGATAGAGTATGCAAGGCTTGGCAAGGAGATTGATTCTGAAGTTAAAGCCCTTAAACAAAGGTATTATGATAGGCTAAAGGAACTTAAACTTCCTTCTATTGACCCAAATTATACCTGCAAAAAGTGCAACGACACAGGTTTTGTTGACGGCAAATATTGTCAGTGTCTTATAAGGGAAATTAATAATATTCTTAAAAAAGAAAGTGGTTTTTTGAGTTTTGAAGACTTTGATAATGTTAAATTTGATGTTTTCGGTGAAGATGATTTTATGAAAAAACTTTACGCCAAAATGAAAAGTTGGTGCCACTCTGACTTCCATAAAAACCTAATTTTTATTGCCGGCGAAACAGGTGTTGGAAAAACACATCTTATAAAATGTATGGCAAATGAGCTTATCAAACTTAACCACATTGTCTACCTTACAACTTCCTTTGCTATGCATCAAGATTTTGTGAAAAGTTACTCGACAAGAGATTTGGAACAAAAAAATCAACTGCTTGACCGCTATCTAAACTGCGAATTTTTGTTTATTGACGACCTTGGCACAGAACTTCGCTTGCCAAATGTTACCCTCAACTATCTCTATCAGGTTATCAATGAGCGAAAGATGAAAAGACTTCCAACAATCATAACCTCTAACCTTGACCTTTACAACATAAAGGACTATTACGACGAGCGTATCGCAAGCAGAATAATAGACAAAGCCACCTCAATTTGCGTATATGTTAAAGGTGATGATATACGCTTAAAAAAAGCTTAGCATACGTGCTAAGCTTTTTATCTTGATAAAAATCTTTTGAATATTGATATATTTTTCATCTGAAAGTCATAATCGCTGGCATTGCCGTGACCGCTATAAACCTTGTCAAATTTTATTTTTTCAAGTTTGCAAAGGCTATTATACATCTTCTCACGGCTTGAAGACTTCAAATCGGTACGCCCTACTCCGTTTTCAAAGAGTACATCTCCGGCAAACAACAAGCCATCTATCATATAGCACTCGCAGCAATTGCTATGCCCAGGGCAATAATAGCAGTCAATGATAAACCTGCCCACCTTAATTTTTTTATCCCCTTCTATAAACTCAAAGCGAGAAAAATCATCAATTATAATACCGTCCTCACTGTAAGACGCCTCTGGGTCCATAAGTGTGTCTTTAATATTTTCATTTGCATAGATTTTACAATCAAAGTGCTTTGCCTGCTCCAAACAATTTAAAGAGTGGTCATAATGCCCGTGAGTGAGCAATATGCCAACCACCTTTTTGCCACCTGTTGCCATAATGACATCGTCAAGGCGCGCACCGCAGTCTATAAGCAAACACTCCTTATCGCTACATACAACATATTCATTGGCGTCAAGTAGCAAGCCGTGAAGTTTTTTAATTTCCATTCGTCACCTCTTTTACCCTTGACATATATTGTAGCACTTTTTTTAAAATTTAAAAACTTTTTTTAATATCTTTCTTCATCACTGCTCGCAATTTCAAAATTTACGTTATTTTCTTTTTGCATATCATCTTCAAGATATAACTTTAACGTCTCTATTTCATTTAGATAGGCATTTTGTTGAAGATAGATCATATCAATTAGATACTGCGCAAATTCAGTGATATCCTTGCTGTTTATCCCTCTTGCTAAACGTTCATCATATTCTAATTTTGATTTTGCTCTAAAAGTTATCGTTGGATAGCCATTTTTGATAAGCTCATAATTTGTAAACAATCTTGAAACTCGCTTATTTCCATCTCTGAATGGCTGTATTCTTGCAAGTTCTAAATTCATTATTGCAGCCTTGATAACGGGTGAAAGATTTGTTGAATTGTACCAATCAAAAAGCTCGTCAATTTCCTTTAAAAGAGGCTCATTATTATACTCAATTGGATTGCCAAGGTCATCTCTTTTCACAACTTGACGAATTACTATTGTATCCCACATTGGCGGCCAACCTACGAGGACGTTGGTCTGCCTAAACTTGCCAATACCAGTTTCGCCATCGCGTTCGGAGCCTGCAAACAACAATTTATTTATGCTTTCAAGTGCCTTTTTGTTAAGTTTTTCACCGCTTTCACTTGCGCGCTTTGCCATCTCAATAATTTGCTCGATTGCAAGCATATGATTTTTGTTTGGAAGCACTTTAAACTCATTTGAAACAGGGTTTATAAAGATTAAGTGGGTATTTTTGACAAAACTATCTTGAAGCTGACAAGTTCTAAAGCCGTCATTAACCTTGCTTTTCTTGTAAAAATTTTGCAAGTTGTCAAAAGAAATTATCTTAAATCTACCATTTTTTGACTTGATTATCTCTTTAAAGACGTCGCCAAAATCTGTGTCATTCCTAAAGCCGTATACCCCATCTTCACCGACCAATTTTTTGCTCTTTCCGTATTGAAAGGCAAGCACACCGCTATTGGTAATGAGGGCGTACTTGATACCCTTTAAATCCTCCTCAATGTCACCGTAATCGACGTTTTCAAGCTTGTCGCTCTTGATTACATAGTCAAGGTTGATAAGATTGCTAAACGCCTTTAAAAAGGGGTCGATAAACCTTGACAGGTCGCCCGTTCTATACTGCTCGATAAGTCTATGTTGCTCTCTTATCTTACTCAAATCCAAATCGCCACTCAAATAATACCCTTTAAAGCCGATATCCCTTCTTTCGTCCATAAAAACCACCTTATAAATATATTTTACTATAAAATCATATACTTTTCAATATTTTTTTGACTTTTTTTTGAAATTTGTTATAATACTAAAGAGGATGAAAATATGTTAAAAAATCTTACGAAAAATCAAATTGAAATATTACAAGAGGGCTTTAAAAATGAAGGTGAATCCTCTTATGAGTTTATCTTAGGCAATAGAAGCGACGTTATTATCAGCGCGCCACACTCCTGCTCTTTTACAAAAGATGGGAAAAATATGCCAGCAGAGTGCAATAGCGGGGTTATCGCAAAGCTTTTAAATAAGTATTTTGGGTACAGCATACTTTGCAAAACCAAAAATTGTGGTGACGATGCAAACAGCGATGAGAAGTCTGATTACAAAAATCAGCTTGCCACGATTTGCCGAAAATACTCACCGATTGTTGTGCTTGACCTCCATTGCACGACAAGTGAAAGTGATTTTGTCGTCAATGTTTGTTCAAGCTACGGTAAAACTTTGCAAGATGATAACGGTATGATTGGAGAGCTTGCTGGCACCTTCAAAAACTTTGGCATCTATAAGGTTGCTATTGACCAGGGCTATAGCCTAGAGCAAAAGACGGTGTCAAACTTTATTTCAAACAAACTTGGGCAAAAAGCAGTGCAAATTGAGATAAATAATGGCTTTTTGGAGTATTCTCCGCAAAATCTTGTCAAGATTGTAAACGCTCTGCACTCTTTCTGCCAGACAATCCGCAAACGTAATGAAATTAAGTCAAGGCAAATTAGCCTTGAAAGATTGCGCGAGATTGACGACGCTTTTTCTAAAACACAAAGTTTGAATGATTTTGAGTATGTTGACGGTATAAGTGATATAGTGCTAGCTGCTCCGCACGCAAAAAATAGCGTCTTAAACGGCAAGCTTAAGCCAAGCGAAAGCATAACGGGCAGTATTTGCAAACTCTTCTATAAGGAATTTGGCTTCTCAATCATCTATAAGAGCAGAGATAACGACCAAGACTATTTCAACACCAAAACTAACGAGTATAAAACCACCCTTTTCAAAAAAGTGCTAAAGCCAAGCACCAAACTCTATCTTGAGCTTCACGTTTTGAATAAAGACAGAGTGCAAGATGTAACGCTGTTTTTGCCAGATGATTACGACAAAGAAAAACTATACCAGATAATCAACATCTTAAATAATCACAACTTGCAATACTTCTCTATCAATTCAATCTTTGACTCGTACAAAAAGACAAGAACGGTTAATCAAATTAAAAATGACTGTTTTAAATTGCAAATTTGCTTCAACCAAAGGCTCATTGACGATGACGAAAGACTTAAAGATGTTGTCGAATGCTTGAAAGATTTGGTCGCAAGTTTTATAATTTAAGTTAAAAATTAATTTTAAATAAAATATTTATTATTAATAAAATCGATAAAAATAAGGTTTATATTCTAATATATTGTATTATCGGAAGCCGAACTTGCTTGCAAGGGTGAGGCTGATGATTTTACATACTATGTGATGAACACAATTTATTGTGTTTTTGCGTTTAGCAAAATTAAAATTTAACTTGTTTAAATTTTAACATCACATAGTCTATAATATCGGAAGCCGAACCAAGCACAACTTTA
>CAMLSW010000009.1 GCA_946484195.1 uncultured Clostridia bacterium | reverse complement strand
TTTTAGATGCATCTTCTCGTACCACATCATCCTCTTGACTTAAAATACTGTTTATTATTTGTTCATTTTTCTTAGTCTTTTCAAGTAAAGACTTATTATCTTGTTTTACATTTTGATTTTGTTCTATATTTTGACCCTCTTTTTGTTCTCTATTTTTGAAAATATGTTTTATTTTGCCAATCAGCTGATTGTCTTGCTTTTCTGGTAAGTCATCTTGAGTTGTAGCTGTTGTGCTTGCAATTGGCGTATTTCTAACTTGTTTAGGATTAAATCTATAGGTGTCTATATTTTTATTTAAAGGGTAATAAGTGTCAGTGTTCCTATTTGGGTTAAATCCATATGGATTATTCTGGTAATATCTATAATTATTGTTGTAAGGACTATTATATCCACCATAGTTATAGCCATACGAGTTGTACGGATAATTATTATAGTTATTGTAGTTATAACCATTTCTATAATTGTAATTGTTATAAGGTGCATTATAAGGGTAGTTATAATTGTTATAAGTTTGTGAATTGTTAGGTAAGGTCAAGTTATCGTTTTGAACATTGTTTGTCATATTTTGATTTTGGTATGTATCAATATTTTTAGTTATACCTTTCTTTTCGTTGGAGTTAATTTGATTATTGGCATTACTTTGATTATCATTTTCTGTATTTTGCAAGTTTTCTTCGTTATAAACTTGATTGCCATTTATAATATTATTGTTAGCGTTATTGTAGGAAGAGTTATTAAAGTTTGAGTTATCGAAGTTTGAGTAGTTATTTGTATAGTTGTTTGTCAAATTGTCATTGTTATAGCTGTAATTAGGAGTTGTTATAACATTATTCTCGCTTAGTATTTGAGAAACTTCATTCATTGTGCTAAAGAGATTATTTAGATATGCTTTTCTTGCATTCATAAGGCTGTTCAAAGCTTGATATTCACTGCTTGCGGAATTATCCAAGGTTTGCGAATTCTTTTGGTTTATCTTATTGATTTTCCTTATGGACGATTTGATATCCCTATCTGTTTTGCTAAGATAGGTTATATTTCTCTCTATATCTTGTGTTAGCGTTCTAAGTGCTTGGCTATCGGTCCTGCTAAGCTTATATTTTTTATTCTGGTTTGCTTTTAGGTAACTACTTAAGGTTAATATTTGTCCTTTTAAATATTGTTCTTCCATTTGACTATTGTAGGCTCTATCTCTTAAGTAATTGAATTTTTCTGAGCTGTTTTCATTATAATAGTTGCCACTTTCACCGAGCGAGTTGTCATTCAAGGTAACAACGCTCTCAACTTCATCTAGTTGTGCATTTAGATTTTTTACCGCCTGCGCATCACTTCCATTTGAACAGCCGTATAAGCTTAGTGGCAATAGAAGTAATGATGATAATATAATCTTTTTCATTTAGTCCTCCGTTTGCTTTAGTTTGTGAAAAATTTGTTAAATTATGCAAGCTATATGTTTAAACTTCTTTTTCATTGTCAATAAAGTTATAGGAGAAAAGTATGGATAAGATGATGGAAGAGAAAAAACGCAATGAGGCGTATGCTAAGTATGTTCAAGCCAAAATACCAAAAACAAAGGCGTGGCCAAGTCTTTTTAATTCATTTTTAGTGGGCGGAATTATATGTTGCATAGGGCAGGGGATAAACGATTTGATTTTGCTTTGGTTTCCTAATATGGCAGAGCAAAGTGCCTGGGCATACACGCTTATTGTATTGATTTTTATTGCCTCATTTTTAACAGGCATAGGTGTTTATGATAAGATAGGCAAATTTGCAGGCGGAGGCTCCATCGTTCCAATAACAGGGTTTTCAAACTCGATAACCTCGCCAGCGCTTGAGTTTAAACACGAGGGTGTAATTTATGGCATTTGTGTAAAGATGTTTACCATTGCAGGACCTGTTATAGTTGTTGGCGTTGTTGCAAGCTTTTTGGTGGGAGTGGTATATCTATTTATTTAAAAATGAATATACATTAATCACAATATAATTTAAAAAAGGCATTTTAGTTATATTTGAATAACTAAAACAAATAGCCTATGAAATTAAATAATGGAATTTATACAATTGTGAATTTAAAGTCAAACAAGAAAATAGGAGAAGTATGTACACAAATCAGACGGTCATATTTAAAAACAAACCAGTAATCATAGGTAGCTATTCAATAGTAGGACCAAAGGAGGGCAAGGGCAATTTTGGTCCTTATTTTAATTATGTTATGAAAGATGACAGCTTTGGCGAAAAGTCCTATGAGAAAGCTGAAATGAAAATGTTAAAGACAGCCATAGTAGGTGCAATTGAAGATGCAAAGTTGCAGGCTAGCGATGTAAATTTGTTGTTAGCGGGCGACCTTTTAAATCAAATCATATCGTCCTCTTACGCTGCTCGTGATTTTGATTTTGCCTTCTTAGGACTCTTTGGCGCTTGTTCTACTATGGCTGAAAGTATGGCAATAGCTGCATCTATCATAGACGGCAGGGAATTTGATACAATTGTCTGCTCCACAGGCTCGCACTTTTCTACTGCAGAGAGACAGTTTCGCTTTCCACTAGAACTTGGGAATCAGCGCCCACCCACATCTCAGTGGACTGTTACAGGTGCGGGAGCTTGCGTGATATCGTCTAAAGGCAAGGGACCCAAAATCACGATGGCAACCTTTGGAAAGGTTATAGATTATGGAATCAACGATGTAAATGATATGGGCGCCGCAATGGCACCTGCAGCAATGGATACGATGCTTGCCCACTTTCGGGATACTAAGACGACGCCAGATGATTACGACTTAATCGTAACTGGCGATCTAGGTAAACTTGGCAGTGAAATACTTATTGACCTTATGGAAGATAAGGGCATAAAGCTTGGGTTGAATTATAACGACTGCGGACAAATGTATTTTACGCGAAATCAAAATACGCTTTCAGGTGGAAGTGGGTGCGGATGCAGTGCAACCGTTTTGAACTCATTTATAATGAAAAAACTAAGAACGGGTGAGTATAAAAAGGTGTTGTTTATGCCAACGGGTGCATTAATGTCAACTACAGCATCACAGCAGGGCGAGACTATCCCAGGAGTATGTCACGCAATTGTTCTTGAATGTGATGAAAGTGTAAAAGAGGTTAAAACCTCAACAACTTCAAATAAAAATGTGAAGAATGTTAAGAAAAAAACAGTGAGGCAGTCAATAAGCAAGAAAAATCAAGAGATTTTGTAGATTAGCCTTAAAGTTTTTAAAAAATATTACAAAGAAATGAATTGTTAATACTTAACACTTGAGTGGAACTTGCGATTTGAATGAGAGTGAGAGTATTGATGATATTGCGTTTTGTTTTACAATCATTTAATCGAAAGACCTAATGTAAAGACTGCGTTAACCAAAAAGCGAAGTCGTATTAGGCAAAAAGTGTGAGTAAGCTTTAATAAAAAAATTGCAGGCAAGGGTTTTAAATACGGCAAGTGAAAAAGTTAAAAGAGTATTTTAATTTTAAATAAAAAGTAGAGGTGAGTATGTATTATTTATGGGTGTTTTTAATAGGTGGGTTTATCTGTATGCTTGGGCAGGTGCTAATAATTTATACAAATATAACGTCGGCTAGAATACTAGTAACCTTTGTTATTATCGGAGTGCTACTTCAAGCGTTTGGTATTTTTGACCCAATATCTGAATTTGCTAGGGCAGGTATCAATGTGCCAATCATAGGTTTTGGTGCGTCACTTGCAAAAGGTGCTATATCTGGCGTGCAGTCAAAAGGACTTCTTGGAGCTTTTACTGGAGGGCTTGAAGCAACAGCTGGTGGCATTGTCGCTGCCATATTTTTTGCCTTTGTGTTTAGTTTGATTTTTAAGTCTAAAACGAAAAGCTGATACTATATGTAGTATAATGTATGCAAGACATAATAGCATATATTGTGTTTTTTAATCATCATCCAACATATGTCAAATTTTGAAGCTATTTGTCATATATTATTATATGATTGATTATGTGGTAACCAAAAAGAAGAAAAGAAAACTTTCAATTAAAGCGAAATTTAGGATTTTGCTTTTAATTTTGCTTGCTATCATAATCCTTTTTTGTGTCTATTATTTTAAAGTGGTCTGCCCAATAATTGTAAAACTGAGTGAGGAAAGGGTTAGGTCGGTGGCTACCAGTACAATAAGCACGGTTGTTGGTGATGTTATGATAGATGAAGGCATATCTTATAACAATCTTGTCAATATAACCTATTCATCTGAAAATAAAGTTGAGCTCATTGAGATTGACACTGTGCAAATCAATATAATCATTCGTGAGATAACTAAGAGGGTGCAAGAAGAGTTCAACACTTTGGGAGAGGAAGGTCTTAACATATCGCTCGGAACATTTACCGGCATACCTTTTTTCTTTGGGCTTGGTCCTGACATTTCAGTTAAACTTGTCCCTGTTGGCACGGTCAACACCAAGGTAAGTTCGGTCTTTAATGAGGCTGGAATAAATCAAACTTTGCATAGGCTTTATTTTGTAGTTCAATCAAATATCGGAATGGTTCTTCCTGCTTTAACTCAAAATTTTACAACAGAACTAGAGGTGCTTTTATGTGAAAACGTAATCGTAGGGGAAATTCCTAACGTCTATTTGCAAGGAAGCATAATTTAAGGCGTTAAACTATTTGCACTTAATTATATCATCAATGATAAAGTAAAAATTGGGGTTGCTAATTTGTGCCATAAACATTATAAACATAGTATCTACTATTCTTATGATTTTTTGTGATGAAAATATTGTGATAAGAACATTTGTAACTAACATTTAAAAAAACTACCCTTAGTATTATGCTTAGTATACAAACATCTATATATTGACATTTGCTTTTTTATGAACAAAAATGATTAAAGATTGCTGACAGAACTTGATACATTACTCTTAAACCTATTAAAATATAAGAATACAATAAAAAAATTCAATAAAATATAATAAAAAGTTATAAAAAAATAAATAAATTTTGAAAAAATAAAAGGATTTTTAAGAACTTTGTAGTATAATAAGACTAAAGTGCATAGTTTAGGAGTTTATATTGCAAAATAAGGGTTATCCTGCTGATTGGCTTTATCAGTTAAAGCAAAGAAACGACATTGTATCAATTATTGGAAGATATGTTCATCTTGAAAAGAAAGGCGGTAGATTTTGGGGGTGTTGTCCATTTCATAACGAAAAGACCCCGTCTTTTACTGTTAGCGGAGATGAAGGCTTTTTTTATTGCTTTGGATGCAAAGAGTCTGGCGATGTGATATCTTTTGTAATGAAATATGAGTCTTGCGATTTTGCTGAGGCTGTTAAAATACTTGCTAAAAATGCAAATATGGAAATCCCTGAGTTTACAGGCGAAAAGGAAATCGTCGAGAAAAAACATAAGAAAGAGAGAATTTTAAAATTACTTGATGCGACATACAAACATTATCAAGAAAATCTTTACCTACCAGTTGCAAAGCCCGCACAAGATTACATAAAAACAAGAGGTTTCACAAGGCAAGAACTCAATGACTTCAAAATGGGTTATTCGATAAACTGGACAGAGCTTCTAGATTATTTAAAAGGTCAAGGTTTTACATATCAAGAAATGGTTGATGCTGGGGTTGCTCAGAAAAAGGACGACCACTACTACGATGTAATGGCAGGGCGACTTGTATTTCCGATTTTTAACTCCTTTAACGAGTGTATCGGCTTTAGTGCAAGGGTGCTTGGGCAGTCAGACTTTGCAAAATATAAAAACACAGCCGAAACCCTTGTTTTTCAAAAGGGAAGAGTGGTATTTGCCATCAACCTTGTTAAAGCGCTAAAACAAAATGGCGGGCTTGATAAAATAATCATAGTTGAAGGTCAGATTGATGTCATAGCAATGCATAGAGCGGGCTTCAAATCAACGGTTGCTTGTATGGGCACTGCTCTTACCAAAGAAAACGCCCACGAGCTTAAAAAACTTTCAAATAATGTTGTCCTTTGTTTTGACGGCGATAGCGCGGGAGTTAAGGCGACACTACGAAGCATTGATATACTGAAAGATGAAGGCTTTAATGTGACAATTGTATCTCTGCCTGATAAGCACGACCCTGATGAAATTTTGAAAGAATACGGCAAAGAATACCTTGAAAATTTGATTAACAACGCCTTGCCAATAACCGATTATTTAATTAAGTATGAGCAAAGCAACTTTAATCTGGACAAGCCTGACGAGCGAGGTAAATTTGCAGTTCAGGCGCTAAGACATATTGCAAAACTTAAATCTGATAGTGAAGAAGAACCGTACTTAGATAAACTGCGAGATTTGACTGGAATACCAATAGATGTACTACGAAGAGATATAAGCAAAATCAAGGGCGAAAAGGCGAACACTAAAAGTGATAAAAATATAACCGATAGTGTTTTAATTTCAAGAGAAAATGGCAATATTAAAGCTATAAAGTTTATTTTGAGTTCGCTTATTTATAACAAAGATTTTGTGAATAAAAAAATTGATTATAAAAAGCTACTACCTCGTTACAGCGAGGTCATTGAAAAGGCAGAGGAGCATTTGCCGATTACGTCATATTTTGATTATTTTGATGTAGAAAATATGCCTATTTTGAAAGATTGCATTAATATCAATTTTGCCGAGTATGAAGAGAACGGAAAACGGTATTTTGATGAGTGCTTGTGGTTACTAGCCAATCAAGAGCTTATTAACAGACAACAAGAGCTTACAGAAAAATATAAACAGTGCGAAGATAACGCTCAGAGAATGGAGATAATGCAAGAACTAAGCAATGTAAGTAAGTCGCTACGAGAGAAAAAATTGGAGGATTTTTATGTTAGATAGTAAGTTAGAATTAGAAATGAAACGTATTTTTGATGTTGCTACCAAAAAGGGTTCTATAAACGAAGAGGATGTTTATTTTAGACTATTAAAGTTTGACCTTTCAGCACAAGAAATTCAAAAGTTTATTAAGAAACTTGAAAGTAGCAAAATCAAAATTCTAAAGACAGACACTGAAGAGAACGATGATGATATTATGGACGTTGGAATTAGTGGTTTTGCCGTTGTTGATGACCCTGTCAAAATGTATCTTAAAGATATAGGCAAGGTTCCTCTTTTGTCGCCTGAAGAAGAGATAGAACTTGCTAAAAAAATCCTCGATGGTGATGAAGAGGCAAAATCTAGATTATGTCAATCTAACTTACGTCTTGTTGTATCCATTGCAAAGCGCTGGGCAAGTACAAATTCTCTTTCTTTTCTTGACCTTATACAAGAAGGCAATATGGGACTTTTAAGAGCTGTTGAAAAGTTTGACTATACCAAAGGTTTCAGATTTTCAACCTATGCAACTTGGTGGATTAAACAGGCTATCACAAGAGCTATTGCCGACCAGTCAAGAACGATAAGGCTTCCTGTGCATATGGTAGAAACAATAAATAGATATGGCAGAACTGTAAGACAGCTCACTCAAAAACTTTCAAGAGAGCCGACCCTTGAAGAAATTGCAGAGGCTATGGGAATAAGCGAAAGCAAGGTTGTTGAAATACAAAAGAGCGCTCTTGACCCAGTTTCTCTTGAAACGCCAATAGGTGAAGAGGAAGATAGTAAGATGAGCGACTTCATCGAGGACGAAAGCGCAAAAAGTCCTATGGAAGTTGCCTCACAAAAACTTTTGCACGAGCAATTGATGTCAGTCATTGACACCTTAACACCAAGAGAGCAACAGGTTATACGTGAAAGATATGGGCTTATTGATGGTAAGGCTAAAACTCTTGAAGAAGTTGGTAAAGAGTTTAGCGTCACAAGAGAGCGTATTCGTCAAATTGAGGCTAAGGCACTACGAAAATTAAAACATCCAAATCGTAGTAAGAAGCTTGTTGACTTTATAAACTAAAAGGAGATTTTATGGATTTAAGCAAAATATTAGAATATCAAAAACTAGATGGTCAGCTTGTAAAGATTGAAAGACAAATCAAAAATAACGAGAACAAAAAAACTGCCAACAAAATGCACGAAAATATGAAAGAGGCTCAGAACAAGTCTGTCAAACTTGAAGAAAAGGCAGGGCAACTTTTAGCTGAAATAGATAAAGTTAAGAAACAATTCAAAGTACAAGAAGATAAGATGAAGGAGTTTACTTCTAAAGATTTGTCATCGCTTTCTAAAGAAGAAATCGACAAACTTAGCGGGCTTAAAGATAAGCTTGCTCAAAACCTCAATATACTAGACAGGAACCTGACGGCACTTGCTGAAAGTGTAAACGCGGTTCTATCTGACTTTAACAAAACTATAAAAATCTTTAACAGTTGTAAAGAGCAGTTTGCTAAAAGCAAAAGTGCCTATGAAAACGAAGTTAAAGCGGTGGAGGCAAGTCAAAAAGAGTTACAAGATAAGCTTGCTACGCTTGCTAAAGGAATTGATACAAAGGTTATGGACGCCTACAATAAGAGAAGAAAAGAAAATATCTTTCCTATCGTTGTTCCAATTGTAAACAACTCTTGTGGTGGATGCCATATTGAACTTCCATATGCCAATATCTCTAAACTTGAAAATGATGGAATACTGACTTGTGAGCACTGCCATAGAATTATTTATAAGCAATAGATTTTGTAAATTATAATGTGAAAAAACATCAGAATAATAAAAACTTGAGATAAACTTAATTTGGTGCTGTATAAATTTTATTCTACATAAGGGAACAAGGGCTCCAGACCTAAAGTTTTAGGTCTGGAAGATAACCGCCACGCGGTTATCTTGATTTTTAACACTGTTAAAAATCGCCCTTGTTCCTTTATCTTCGTTTAACTTTATCTAAAACCCAATCATTTTCTAAGGATGATAAAACAAAGTCAAAAAGCAAATCAATAAACGAAATCCAAACAAATATTTTCTACTTGTAAAAATCTTTTTAAAATTCGGGCTTTTTACTTGCTATCTTTTAATAAAACAAATATAATAGAACTATAAAGAGAAAGGCGGAACTATGATATTAAAGAAATTTTTTAATAAGGACGCCGATAAAGTACAGCATTTTGCTCAAGAATTTAATTTAACACCTAAAATAACAGAACTTTTATTATCTAGAGGATTGAACACAAGTGAAGATATAGAAGAATATTTAAATCCTAAAATTTTACACGACCCATTCTTGCTAAGTGGAATGAAAGAACTTGTTGATAGAGTTAAACTAGCTAAAGAACTAAAAGACAAAGTGCTTATCTTTGGCGACTATGATGTAGACGGCGTAAGTGCTACATCAATTATGTTGAAAGCATTAAAACAATTTGGAATAAAGGCTGACTTTTATCTGCCAAATAGATATGTAGACGGATATGGTCTTACAAATAAGGTTATTGATAAGATAGCCAGCGTTTATGCACCAAATTTAATTATAACTGTTGACTGCGGAATATCTTGTTATAGCGAGATTGAGTATGCCAAGAATTTGGGAATAGAGATAGTTGTAACTGACCACCACGAAATACCAGAGCTTATTCCAGACACCATTGTAGTTAACGCGAAACTAAGCGGGCAGGCTTATCCATTTAGAGAACTTTGTGGCACGGGCGTTGCATATAAATTTGCCGAGGCACTACTTGGCAGACAAGAGGCGCTGCAGTTTTTGCCAATCACCGCGATTGCAACTATTGTAGATATAGTGCCACTACTTGGCGAAAATAGAACTATCGTATCACTCGGTTTAAAGCTTTGTGAAAGATATCTTCCACTTGGATTAAAAACAATGTTTAAAGAATATGATATACCACTAAGCAAACCAGATGCCACCGATATATCCTTTAAGATAGGACCAAAACTCAATGCTTCTGGCAGAATGGGCGACGCGGAGGACTCGCTTAAACTTTATTTTGAGACTGACCCAGTAATGATAAAAAAGGACCTTGCAAAGATTAAAGAGCATAACACCAAAAGACAGGCAATTTGCAATAAAATTTATGAAGATTGCGAAAAGGCTTTAAAAAAGGTGGATATGCGCAATCAAAGAGTTATAACTCTTGCCTCTAAAGCTTGGGATAAAGGCGTGCTTGGTATAGTATGTTCAAGGCTTGTTGAAAAATATCACAAACCGGTATTTTTGTTTGCTCAAGAGGGTGATTTGCTCTCTGGTTCTGGGCGAAGTATAACCGACATAAATATTCACGAGCTTCTATCGTCTTTAAAGGACATTTTAGAAACGTTTGGCGGGCACTCTATGGCGGCGGGACTAACACTAAAACGAAGCAATTATGAGCTGTTTGCAAACAAGATAAACGCCTTTGCACTAAATAATATTAGTGATGAGGTTTTTATTCCAATCAAGTATTATGACCAAGAGATAACAGAAGAGGAGCTTACCCCACAATTTTTAAAAGAACTCACATTACTTGAGCCTTATGGATGCGATAATCCTAGACCTAAATTTAAAATTACAGCCCAAGAGATTGACCTGCAACCTATGAAAAAGTTTCCTCAGCACGCAAACATCAAGATTGGCAACTTAAATTTGACCTATTTCAACTTTCTTGATGACGTAGTAAAAATAGAATTTTCGAGAAAAAAATCTTTTATATTTGAATTTCAGCCTCACTCTACAAAAGGCGTTGTTGATGTTTTTGATGGTGGTAGTTTTATTCAAGAGGATGCCTATAAAAAGCTTAACTCAATCGAGCTTAATCAGCTTGCCGTGTCGGGCGGAGATGAGGCAAAATTTAAATTTTATCCAAAAGAGGAATTACTATCTTTTGTAGGCGGTACAACAACCTCGGTGTTTGGAACTTGCTTTGTGACCTATTCTTGTTTTGACTATGTTGAATTCACTAAAAACTACAACACGGAGTGTATATATCAATTTGGTATCTATGAAGATAGAGAGATTGGTTACAACAGCGTGCTACTATCACCTAAGGGCATAGAGTGGGCTAAAAATTTTAATAAAATTATATTTTTGTCGCCAGTAATTGATAAAGACTTTATATCCGCTCTCAATAAAATCACAGATGCAGAAATTTATCTGCCTATAGAAAGTTTTGGTGACCCGCGAAAGTTTGCTGGCGTAGACCTATCAAGACAAACATATGCTAAAATTTATAAGGCTCTTTCTGGCAAACAAAACAAATCTGTATACAATGTGTTTGACTTGTATGATAAATGTGATTTATATAATCAAGTATCTTTTAATACCTTTTACTTAGCACTTTTGGTGTTTAATCAGTTAAGCTTGATTGAAATTGAAGAGGGTGACTTAATTAAAATAAAACTTAACAAATCGGTTAAGAAAGATTTAACTCAGTCAAGCATATATAATGAATTAGCGCTTATAAAAAACACCTTTAAAGGAGAAAATGAGGATGTGCGAAAAAGAGTTGCAAATTAAAAATCTTAAAGACAAAATAAATGAAAACTTCAATTTAACAGCAAAAGATAAGACATTGGTTGATAAAATACTTTCATACGACCTTAACATAGATAGACTAAGCGTTATTACACGTTTAATCATTGATACAAAACTTGATAAGGCATCTTTAATAGCCTTTTTATGCTATCAGCTATATAAAGTTTATCCAGATGATGCTGAGCAACTTTGCAAAAACATCACTAAGGAAGAGCAGGCAATGGTCGAGGACTACAAGACTATTAAGGACATCAATCAGCTTACCGTCAGCGAGGAAATTGAAGACATCAGACGTATGTTTCTTGTAATGAGCAATGATATGCGAGTTGTTATGATAAAACTTGCAGGTATTTATTATGATATATCAGTACTTAAACTTCCTTTAAATGAAAATGAGTGGAGATTTGTAAAGCAGGTTGAAGAGGTCCACGTACCACTTGCCGAAAGACTTGGGCTTGACAAACTCAAACAAAATCTCTATGACAATGTTATTAGGCTAGAGCATCCATCAGAGTACAATCGTCTAAAAGAGACTATAGAAAGCAAACGTGAAGAAAATGAGCAACAACTTGAAATAACTAAGGCAAAACTTCAAGCAATACTTGATGATTTAAAAATAGATGGCGAGATAGTCAGCCGAATAAAACACGTATCATCAATATTCAATAAACTTCATAACAAAAAACTAACCTTAGACCAAATCTACGACATACTTGCTATGAGGGTCATAGTGGATACGGTTGAAGAGTGCTATGCTGTGCTTGGGCGTATACACTCAATATATAAACCAATAACTGGCAGAGTTAAAGATTATATCGCAAACCCAAAGCCAAACGGCTACAAATCACTTCATACTACGATTATTGTAGAAAATCAGCATCCACTAGAAGTTCAAATACGAACAAAACAGATGCATAGAGAGTCTGAGTTTGGCGGTGTTTGCGCACACTGGCTCTACAAAGAAAAGAAAGATAAAAAGTCAGATTTTGATAATAGGCTTACTTGGTTTAGACAGACTATTGAAAATGCCAAAAATATGTCAAATGAGGACTTTATCGAAACGCTTAAGAGTGACCTCTATGACGGCGTAATCATAGTGCAAACTCCAAAAGGTAGGGTGATTGAGTTCCCAGAGGGTGCAACTGCGATAGATTTTGCCTATGCTATTCACACTGACATTGGCAATAGCTGTGTAGGGGCAAAAATCAATGGCGTGATGAAGCCTATTACAACGCTGTTATGCAATGGTGACATCGTTGAAATTTTAACTTCATCCCATTCAAAAGGGCCATCTAGAGACTGGCTGAAATATGTAAAGACAAGCGGAGCAAGAAGTAAAATTAAATCTTTCTTTAAGAGTGAACTAAAAGAGGAAAACATAAGACTTGGCAAAAGTATGCTTTTGCAGTCTATTCAAGATAAAGGTTTTACTTCTAGTCAACTTTTTATAGAAGATTATACTAAAGAAATACTCAAGCGCTATAATATGGACGATATTGACGAGCTTTACGCCTCAATCGGCTCTGGGTCTATGACCTCGGGACAAGTTGCAAGCAGGTTTATCGCACTATATAATAATGACCATTTAATCCTGCCAAAACAAGACAATGTAGTTAAGCTTAAAAGAAATAAAGACGGCGTGCTTGTTGATGGTGACAGTGGTATGCTTGTAAGGTTTGCAGGCTGTTGTAGCCCAATTGAAGGTGACGATATAATTGGATATATATCAAGAGGTAAGGGCGTGACAGTGCATAGAAGTAATTGTCCAAACTTAAAGTATTTAGAGCCTGAGCGCCTAATCAATGCCACTTGGCTTGTAAAGGAAGGGACAACTTTCCCTGCAACTATAAGAGTAACGGCTAATAAAGCTGATAACAATATAGCTAAACTTACAAACCTTATCACATCGTTAAAGATAAATATAAAAGGTTTTGATGCAAAGGATGTTGGCGATACTTTTGTTTGCTCACTAAGAATTGAAGTTAAAAATAAAGGAGAGCTTGATAGCGCCATCAACTCTATCAAGAATATTAAAAATGTCACAAATGTGCAAAGGAGCGAAAAATGGTAATCACTGCTAAAGATGATATGCGCCTAGAACTTCAGTCGCTACTTGACTTTTTTGGCTGTGATGCAACGGTAGAGCTTGAGGAGATAGAGGAAGGCGATAAGATAACTAACAAATTTAGGTTTACGTCGCAAGATGTAACTCACTTTTATGAGTATACATTTAACATAGATGCTAGCCTTACAGATTTACATAAAAAGTCCCTGCGAAAGCGAATAACCAAAAACCAGTTTTATAGCATTTTATCAAAGGAGCTTAATAAATCGTTGCCTTGGGGCTCACTTACAGGTGTAAGACCAACTAAACTTGCTAGAGACCTAATTGAGTACGGCGAGATGAAAGAATATTTAGTCGCAGAGCTTTTACAGCGTGATTATTTTGTTTCAAAAGATAAGGCAGAGCTTGTTGCAAATATTCTTAAAAATCAAAGATGCATAATAAGAAATGATAACCTTGTAGACTTATATGTAAATATTCCAATATGTCCAACTAGGTGCATTTATTGTTCTTTTATCTCAAGCGAGCTTGATAAAGTCAAAGATATGGTAGATGATTATCTCGACGCCTTAATCAAAGAGATAAGGGCTATAAAAGACATTGTAAAAGAAAAGGCGTATATTGTGCGCACTATCTATATAGGTGGCGGAACGCCAACAGTGCTATCAGCGAAACAGCTAGACAAGCTTCTCAGAGAGATAAACTTTCCAGCAACCGAATTTACTGTAGAATGTGGACGAGCTGACACCATTACAGATGAAAAACTTGATGTACTAAAGAATAACGGTGTTACAAGAATTTCAATCAATCCTCAAACCTTTTGTGAGACAACATTAAAGCGAATAGGACGCAAGCAAAAGAATATTGAAGTGCTTGAAGCCTATCAAAAGGCGCTTGCACGAGATTTTGTTGTCAATATGGACTTTATTGCAGGTCTGCCGGGCGAAAAGCTAGGCATATTTAAAAGAACAATCAATACAGCACTCGAGCTATATCCAGATAACATAACAATTCATACACTTTCGCTAAAGCGAGGCTCTGTTCTTTTTGATAATAAGGACCTTGTACAAGAAAAAGACATAGAAAAAATGGTTGACTATGCCGAAAGCACACTTGTAAAAAATGGATATAAACCATATTATATTTACAGACAAAAACATCAATTGAGTGGACTTGAAAATGTTGGATATTTTAGAGATAACCACGTCTGTGTCTTTAATATAGATAGTATGGAAGAAACAAACACCATAATAGGAGTAGGGGCAAACGCTATAAGTAAACGCGTCTTTAACTTAGAAAAACGCCTTGAAAGACAGGCAAATGTAAAATTTATAAAGGATTATATCGAAAGGATAGATAGCACTATAGAGAAAAAGAAAGAATTTTTCAAATAATTTTATGTAAATTTAAAAAATTTGTTTACAAATTCAAATCAATGTGTTATACTTAAAAAGTCGATAAATGCCTTACTACGCAGTTTTGATGAGACCTTCTGACGCAAAACTTCGTAAAAGGGTTAAAGGAAAAATAGGAGGATAAAATGGAAAAGAAAGATATCATTGAAAAGTTTAAACAATCTGAGAATGATACAGGTTCTGTCCAAGTTCAAATCGCTCTTTTAACAGCAAGAATTAATCACTTGAATGAGCACCTTAAGGCAAATCCAAAAGATAATCATTCACGTAGAGGACTTCTTCAAATGGTTGGTAAAAGAAAAGGTTTCTTGCTTTATCTTAAAGAAAGAGATATTGAAGCTTATAGAAATCTTATCAAAGAACTTGGCATTCGTGAAGTTAAATAATTTAAATTAAGGGGGAGATATGTTTTTATCAATCCCTTTTTTTATACATTTTGAAAGGAGTAATTATGAAAGAAGACGCTAAAATTTATGAAATTGAAATTGGTGGCAAAAAGGTAACTTTTGAAACAGGCAGACTTTGTGAACAAGCAAATGGTAGCTGCCTTGTAAGAAGTGGCGAAACTGTTGTTATGGTTAATGTTACTATGTCAAAAGAGCCAAGACCTGGCATTGACTTTTTCCCACTTCAAGTTGATTTTGAAGAAAAGATGTATTCAGTAGGCAAAATACCTGGCGGTTTTAAGAAGAGAGAGGGTAAGCCTTCAGATAAAGCAATACTTACA
Source organism: uncultured Clostridia bacterium (assembly GCA_946484195.1). GTDB lineage: Bacteria > Bacillota > Clostridia > Christensenellales > UBA1242 > Caccovivens. Next base: position 19,423 of record CAMLSW010000009.1, on the reverse strand, counting down.
TCAAGACTTATTGACAGACCTTTAAGACCATTATTCCCAAAGGGTTTCTATCACGATGTTTGCGTAGTTGCAACAGCACTATCAGTTGACCCTGACGTTGCGCCAGAGCCACTTGCAATGCTTGGCTCAAGCTTCGCCTTGACTATATCTGATATACCTTTTATGGGACCTACTGGTTCTGTTCAAGTAGGGCTTGTAGATGACAAATTTATCATCAATCCTAATAGTGAGGAGCGCGAAAAATCTCTTATGCATTTGACAGTTTCTGGTACAGATGAGGCTGTGCTAATGGTTGAGGCAGGTGCTGCTGAAGTTCCAGAAGAGACAATGCTTGATGCTATTATGTTTGCTCACGACGAGATTAAGAAGATAGTTGCATTCCAAAGAAAGGTTAAAGAAGAGATAGGCAAGCCTGTAGCGCAAGGCCTCGTTTATAGCATAGTTCCAGAAGAAATTGATAAAGCGGTTCGAGAATTTGCAAGCGATAAACTTGACTACGCTTTAGATACCTTTGATAGGCGCGTTAGACAGGCTAGACAAGATGCTGTTGACGCTGAAACAAAGGAGCATTTTGCTGAAATCTTCCCTGAAAGCGAAAAAGCAATAGGTGATGTTCTTTACAAGATGACCAAAGAGAAGGTTAGAGCTAAAATTCTTAATTATGGTGTGCGTCCAGATGGTCGTAAGCTTACCGAAATCAGACCTATATGGTGTGAAGCAGGAGTGCTTCCAAGAACACACGGCAGTGCAATATTTACAAGAGGACAAACTCAAGTTCTCACAACTTTAACACTTGGCACTGTTTCAGATATGCAAAAACTTGAAGGTCTTGATGACGAAGAAGTGAACAGATATGTTCACCACTACAATATGCCAGCTTATGCAACTGGTGAGGCTAGGGGAATAAAGAGCCCAGGAAGAAGAGAAATTGGGCACGGAGCGCTTGCTGAGCGAGCTCTTGAGCCAGTTATACCTACTGAAGAAGAATTCCCTTACGCACTCAGACTTGTTTCAGAAGTACTCTCATCAAATGGTTCATCTTCAATGGCTTCAGTTTGTGGTTCAACACTTGCATTGATGGATGGTGGCGTTCCAATTAAAAGACCAGTTGCTGGTATTGCTATGGGGCTTATTAAAGATGATGAAAGTGGCAAAGTAGCAGTACTTTCTGATATTCAAGGCTTAGAAGATTTCTTAGGCGATATGGACTTTAAGGTTACAGGAACAGAAAAAGGTGTTACTGCAATCCAAATGGATATTAAGATTAAAGGAATTGATAAACAAATCCTCACGACAGCTTTAAAACAGGCTAAAGAGGGCAGAATGTTTATTATGAACAAACTCCTTGAAGAAATTAAAGAGCCAAGGAAAGAACTTTCTAAATACGCACCTAAGATTATCACATTTAATATTGACCCTGATAAGATTAAAGATGTTATCGGTAGCGGCGGCAAGATGATTAATAAGATTATTGATGAAACTGGCGTTAAGATTGACATTGATGACGACGGACAAGTTTTCATTGCAACTCAAGATTTAGATATGGCCGAAAAGGCAAAGAAGATTATTCTTGGAATTGTAGAAGATGTAGAAGTTGGCGATGTCTATGATGCTAAAGTTGTAAGAATAATGAACTTTGGTGCCTTCGTTGAATTTGGTGGCAATAAAGAGGGTATGATACACATATCTAAGCTTTCAAATAAACGTGTTGCTAAGGTTGAAGATGTTGTAAAGATTGGTGACACTGTTGAAGTTGAAGTAATTAAGATAGACGACAAGGGTAGAATTGACTTAAAGAGAATTGTTCCAAAAGAAGAAAAAGATAAATAAATTTTAGCTTATTCAATAATAAAAAAGGACTATTATGTAATGATTTTATAACTAAAACATAATAGTCTTTTTTATTCTTAACTATTTTTATAAATTTGTTTTATATAGTGCAAAAATCTTTGTATTTCGCTAAATGTATTAAAATATGATATTGACACTCGCACAGCGCCTTGTTCTAATGTTCCTAGTGCTTTATGCTTTAGAGGAGCACAATGATAACCGCTCCTAACACAAATATCATATTTTTCATTTAAAATATCTGCTATAACGCTTGAGTGCACATCTTTTATATTGAAAGCTACAACGCCATTGGCATTTTCTGGCTGCGTATAAGATTTTATTCCCATCTTATTTAGTTCGTAATTGAGGTAGGTGGTCAAATCGTCAAGCTTTGCCTTTATATTATCAAAATTATTTTCAACAAACTCGACTCCAGCGCCAAGTCCGATTATTAAAGGGGTGGATAATGTGCCGCTCTCCAATCTTTCAGGAAATACATCAGGCTGAAATAGCTCTAAAGAGTTCGTGCCTGTGCCACCAAAGGTTATTGGCTCAGGTATAAACTTGTCATTCATTATAAGCGCGCCAATGCTCTGTGGTGCGTAAAAACCTTTGTGTCCTGCTATGGCAAGATAATCAATACCAAACTCTTTTATGTCAATTCTTTCGTGCCCACAACTTTGCGCTCCATCTACAACAAATATGATACCTTTTTCTCTGCAAAATCTTCCAATCTCCTTTATATCAGTCTTACTGCCATTTACATTTGATATATGGTTACATACAATCATATAGGTGTTGTTTTTAACAAGTGGCAAAATATCATTTAAAGTTATCCCGATAGGATTTGATTGATAGGCAATTGAATAATCAATTTTTCCTATCTGTTTTAAATGCTCAAGTGGTCTTAGCACCGAATTATGCTCGTTTTCTGTGCATATTACATTGCCACCATCTTTTGCAGAGCCTAATATTGCAAGATTTAAAGCTTGCGTACAGTTCAAAGTAAATATCACGTTCTGACTGCTTGATGCGTTGTAATGTGAAGCTAACTTTTCACGTACTTCTTCAATTTTTAAAGCGCATCTTATGCTTGCCTTATGGCCGCTTCTGCCAGGGTTTGCGCTATAATGAATGAGACTGTCAGATACAGCTTTAATAACTTCTTTAGGCTTGATAAATGTTGTTGCGCTATTGTCTAAATATATCATTTTGTAAACATTCCTTTATATTTACAATATAGTGTTTTAGAAGGGATTGTGTGAATGTTAAGGAGGCTCTATGAAGTTTGTTATTGCCGTTTTTTCTTCGAGAAATGAAACGTTATATTTTGCAAATATGTTCAAATCTAATGGACTTTATGCCGACATCATCAATACTCCAAAAGAAGCAGGGCAAGCCTGCGGTATATCTGTAAGATTTGAAGAGAGGCTGTTGCCAGTTGCAAAAAACTTTTTAAATATTAAACCTTTCCGCTCCTTTTATGGATTTTTTATGGTGCAGATTAACGGGATGCGTAGAACTGTCGAGGCTATTTAACAATATGCAATTTGAAGGTGCCAAACATTGAAGTTGAGGCAAAATATAAATATTAATCAATCAAAATTTTATAAAGTGATACACTTTTAAAACAATTTTTCAAATGTAGCTAAAAGCATAAAGAATTATAAATATTTTCGTTAGCATTGCGTTGATGTCAAGTCTGACAATAGCGTAAAATCACGCCGAAAAGACAAGCAAATCTGCAAAAGCTATGATAAATAATAATAAATAAATTTGTTTAATAATATAGCCTAAATGTATTAATATTTAAATATTAAATAAAATAACTATATGAGAACGTCATTTTCTATTTTAATTTTAGCTATTCTTGCAGTTTTGTTAACGTATTCTATAGGCTGTTTTTATGCTTATTTTTATCCAATGGCATATTCACAGGAAATAACAAGTATATCCAAAAAGTATGATGTAAATAGTGCGCTTGTTGCCTCAATTGTTAACAGTGAAAGTAACTTTAACGAGAACGCAAAATCAAGTAAAGGGGCGGTTGGTTTAATGCAACTAATGCCATCGACAGCACAATGGATAGCTAAGAAAATTGGAGTTGAATACAGCGACGAGCTCCTATCAAAACCAGAGTACAACCTTGAAATTGGAACTTATTATATAGGTTACTTAATCGATATGTTTGGTAACGAAGAGGTGGCGCTATGCGCATACAATGCAGGGCCAAGCAATGTTAAAAATTGGCTTGCAAACAAGGAATATTCTCAGGATGGTAAGACCCTTGAAAAAATACCTTTTAACGAGACTAAAAATTATGTAAATAAAGTTTATAAGAATTATCATTATTATAAAAATAAGTATAAATAATTGACTTATTTTTATTTTTATGGTACTTTATTATAAAGAATTTACATTGTTTAATCTAGGAGGAATTTATGCAAGAACAAATGTTATCAAATGAAGTTGATATTAGAAGAAAGAAAATAGAAGATTTAATCTCTGCAGGAGAGATTCCATATAAAGATAAATTTGAGCGCACTTGTACAATAGCAGAGGCTCGTGAGAAACTTGGTGAAAGAGTAAAAATTGCCGGCCGAATAATCTTTAAACGTGTGATGGGTAAGTTTGGCTTTATTCAAATAAGAGATATTAATGCAAAAATTCAGGTATCTGTAGGAAGAAACGAACTTGACGAGCAGGCTTATGATTTTTATAAAAAGATGATAGATATTGCCGACTTTGTAGGCGTTGAAGGCGAAGTATACCAAACTCAAACGGGAGAGATAACAGTGAGAGCTGAAAAAGTAACCTTGCTTTCAAAGACTCTTCGTCCACTTCCAGAGAAATTTCACGGACTAACAGACTCGGAAACTATTTACAGACAAAGATATCTAGACCTTATATCCAACGAAAAATCAAGGCAGGTTTTTATTGCTCGAAGCAAGGCTGAGTCATTTATACGTAGATATCTTGAAGATAATGGATTTTTAGAGGTTGAAACACCAGTTCTTCAAACAAATGTATCTGGCGCTAGCGCTAAACCATTTTTTACTCACCATAATGCACTTGATATGGAGTGTAACTTGAGAATTGCAACAGAAACTTGGCTTAAGCAATGTATATGCGCTGGGTTTGATAGAGTTTTTGAAATGGGAAAAGACTTTAGAAATGAAGGAATGGACCCATCACATCTACAAGAATTCACTCAAGTTGAATGGTACGCATCATATTGGAATTTTGAGGACAATATCAAATTCTTCTATGAGATGGTAAATAAACTGCTTGTTGAAATTATTGGCACAACTAAAACAGTATATCAAGGTCAGGAAATTGAGTTTAACAGTGTTTGGCCAAGAGTAAATTATGTTGAAAGAATGAGAGAGATACTTGGATTTGATTTTCTTGACGAAGAGGACGTCGACGCATTTAAGAAAAAGGTTGTAGAGAAGGGACTGTTTACTTATAATGACCTTGAAGAATGTAAAACTATTAGAACGTTAATTGACTATATTTACAAGAGAAAAATAAGAGCGGACATAGTTAACCCAACAATTATTTATAATTATCCTGCAGTTCTAGTGCCACTTGCAAGACGTAACGATGCTGACCCAAGGATTGTAGATATGTTCCAAGTTGTAGCAGGTGGAGCAGAGCTTGTAAAGGCTTATTCAGAGCTTGTAGACCCAATCACACAAAGAAAACTTCTTGAAAAACAGCTGGAAGAAAAGGCTTTAGGCGATGATGAAACAATGGATGTTGACGAAGATTTCTTGCTTTCAATGGAGCACGGTATGCCACCAATTTCAGGTTTAGGTTTTGGTATTGATAGATTTATACAATTTATATTTGACCTGCCAAATATTAGAGATACAGTTTTATTCCCATTAATGAAAAAGTTAAATTAAAAAATAAGCCATTTGAAATAAATGGAGTTAAAGGTTATTTTTACACAAAATGAAAAAAAATATAAAAGAATTTTATGAAAAACTGGACACATTATTTCCACAACCAAAATGTGAACTTGAGTATAAATCGGTTTACGAATTGCTAGTTGCGGTAATATTGTCTGCTCAATGCACAGATAAAAGAGTTAATATCGTAACTAAGGAATTATTTAAAGATTATGATACTCCAGAAAAAATGCTGACGTTATCACAAGAGGAGCTTGAAAGCAAAATACATTCCTGTGGATTTTATCATAATAAAGCAAAAAACATACTTTCAATGTCGAAAGACTTGCTAGAAAAATTTAACGGTGAAGTTCCAAACGATATAGAAAAAATGCAAACGCTTGCTGGTGTAGGGCGGAAAACCGCTAATGTTGTGTACTCAGAAGCATTTAAAGGAAATGCTATTGCAGTTGATACACACGTTTTAAGAGTATCGAATAGGCTTGGCTTTGTTAAAACAGATAGCCCGCTTAAGTGTGAACTTGCACTAATGAAACTATTTAACGAAGATAAGTGGGGGAAACTTCATCTTCAACTTGTCCATTTTGGGCGTTATATCTGTAAAGCGATAAAACCCGAATGTGCAAACTGTCCGTTTACATCTCAATGTACCTATTATGCAACGCATAATAGCATATAATGTAGGATTTATGCAAGACATAATACTATATATAGTGTAATCCAATTTTAAAAGGAGGTAGAAATGTTTTTAGATAGAGTTAAGATTATTATAAAAGCTGGCAATGGTGGAAATGGTTCTACCTCTTTTTTGAGAAATAAAATGACTGCTAAGGGTGGTCCAGACGGCGGAGAAGGCGGAAAAGGCGGAAATATAGTATTTAAGGCGACTCAATCGTTAAATACTCTATATGATTTTAGATTTCACAAGAAGTTTTTTGCAGAAAACGGCGGAGATGGCGCAAAGAAATTGCAAGCAGGAGCAAATGGTAAAGACTTGATAATAAAAGTGCCTTGCGGAACAGTTATATTAGATGCCGAGTCTGAAAAGGTAATAGCTGACCTTTATGAAGATAATATGGAGTTTATCGCGTTAAAAGGTGGAAAAGGCGGGCACGGAAACGCCTATTACAAGTCGTCAGTTAAGCAGTCGCCACATTATTCTCAAACAGGTGAGATAACGGCTCAGCGCGAAGTAATACTTGAGCTCAAAACAATTGCCGATGTCGGTCTTGTAGGTTTTCCAAATGCCGGTAAATCAACCTTACTTTCGTGCATTTCTAATGCCAATCCAAAAATAGCTAACTATCCATTTACGACACTATATCCTAATCTTGGCGTATGTCAGGTTAAAGGACAAACATTTGTTGTTGCGGATATTCCTGGGCTAATTGAAGGCGCAAGCGAAGGGCAAGGGCTTGGGCATTATTTTTTAAAGCACGTGGAAAGGGTTAGACTAATACTTCATCTTGTAGACATCTCTCAAAGTGACGGAAGAGATTTTATTGATGACTATATAGTTATAAATAAAGAACTAAAAAAATATAGCGAAGAGTTATCTAAGACGCCACAGATTATTGTGTTTACAAAAATTGATTTGATTTCTGAAGATACATTAAATCAAAGATTAGGCAGGTTTAAAAAAGAGATTGGCGGTGAATATCTATGTATATCTGGCGCTACTTATAGTGGCATTGAAGAATTGAAATTAAAAACTATAGAACTACTTTCAAAGTTGCCAAAGAAACCACCACTTGAAGTTGAAGAAAATAATTTTGATAAAAGAGACTATGAGTCCATTGAGATTACAAGAGACGATGAAGGCGCTTTTGTTGTAAGCGGTGGGAAAATAGACAACTTCATTAGAGGGGTTGTGCTTTCAGATACTCGCTCTTTTGCTTACTTTCAAAAACGCTTGCAAGAAATGGGTATTATTGATATGCTTAAAGAAAAAGGGCTCAAAAATGGTGGCATTGTAAAAATAAAGGATATTACATTTGAATATAGCGAGTAAAAATGGTGAATTGACTTATAGGACTGAAAATTTGTTTGCGCTATCAGTTATTATCAAATTCTACTGCTCTAAAACTGCTTGCAAACTAAGCAAAATTAAAAATAGCGCGAATATTATTTTTGTATTAAGATTAAAATTTCTTTCGGTAAACTAACGACTTATATTTTTAATTAATTCTTTTGTATAATTTATTTGTATAATTAAATTTTATAATCTATAAAAGGAGATATTATGATTACAACAAAACAGAGGGCTTATCTAAGAGGACTAGGAAACGCACTTGAGAGTGTTATGCAAATAGGTAAGGACGGACTTAGCGAAAACTCTTTTGAGGCAATTGATGCACTGCTCGAAGCTAGAGAGCTTATAAAAATCAAAGTTTTAAAGACTTGCGAGCTTAAAGCCAAAGAAATTATGGCAATAATCTGCGAAAAACTTAATGCAGAACCAGTCCAAGTAATAGGTAGTATGATAATAATCTACAGAAAGTCGTCTAAAAAAGACTTTAAACACATAGAGCTTATATAATTTGTCATTAATGCTAATAAGCATTAAATCTTTTTATATCACTATAAACAAGATAGATGCTATTGTTAGCTGAGCTGAGTACTTATAACATCATTTAATTGCAATTGATAATAAAAAAATAAAGCGACTGATTAACTAAAGTTAATACCAAGAAGCCGAGGCGTTGTACTCCATTAATAAGACTTTTATAATTTTGACAAAAGAGAATAAGGATGGTAGAGCATTAATATGGATGAAAGAGAGATAAAAGAAACGAGAGATAACTTGACAAAAACTTTTAAAGATTATGGTTCTCAAGAAGAAATAGAACGGTTTGTACAAAAAATGATAACGCTTAAGAAAAAAGCGTCTTTAGAAGAGTCGTGTAAACAAATGTCTGAGAGACAATTTATGTTGTTAGTAGAGTTTGATAGTTCTTGGACAATAGAAGAAAAGTTACAGTTTTATTATAAAAACTGTAACCCCGAGTATACAAGAGAAACCAATGAGTGGCGATATAAACTTATGGCAAATACTATGAGTGAAGAAGAATTTTTAGAAAAAACAAAGTATGATACCGCGATGACTGAAGCGGAAAAACTAGATTTTTATCATAAATATCATCATAATAAATATTAAATTAATTATTCTAGTTATAAAAGAGCAGGGCAACCTACTCTTTTTATATATATTTTATTTTGAATAGGGTGTAAAACTATTTCGTTAGGCGGTAAGTCAAATTTGACTTTTAAAATATTCTCTTGTCTTTGATATTTTCTAACAATTTCGCTGTATGTTAAATTGTTTTCACGTTTGATATACACGATATTTTAAAATGTATTTTTCTATTAATTCCAATCAAAAAGTAAACAGCCTAAATATGCTTACTTTGCTTACAAACTTTTATAATAATGTTTTATAATAGAAAAAACTATTACAGTTATAATTTCATAACATAATAGATTTTATTTTGTTGTATAAAACATAAAAAAGGCATTACAACAATTCCTTTATAATCTTTTTATTATAAATTGGATTTATAAAAGAAATGAGTGCAAATATTAAAAGCAAACTTGAAATAATATAGTAATAGATATTAAATTTCACAAAAAAACTTGACAACACTAAAATGACGGCAGCAAACAAATATCCTTTTGTTTTCGACCTATTAAATGCCACCGCCAAATATTGTTTATAGCTATTTTTTGTTTTTTGCCTTTCTATAATAGCAGGGTAATAGTCGTATTCTTTATATAGCGATAAATAGGTTTGATATTTGTTAAGAATGATTATTTCTTGATTAAAATTTTTAACAAAACCAGGCAAATCTTTATCATAGTCGTTGCATAATATGACAAGCTTATTTATAGGCTTTTTAAAACTATTCAATACATCTATGACATCGTCTAATTTTAGGTTTTGATATTTTATAAAAGGATAAAGTACAACATCTTGTCCGCCCTCGTGATGAACTATTATATAGCGCTTAAATTTGTTTACATTATTATGCCTCGTCTTTGCCAGTTTAAAGAAAAAATCCACTCTATTTTCATCGCGCGAGAGGGTGAAAAACATATTCTCGGCATCCTCTTTTTCTTTAACTTTTAAATTAGATTTAATGCCCTTTTTACGTTTAACATATGTTGAAATTAATTCTAGTAAAAGGGTGATAACAAACGATACAACAAGCGCAAGCCAAGTCGACTGAAATATATATTTTAGCCAAATATAAAATATTAAAAATATGATAGAGCTCTTTAAAAGCACTTGAAATATTATAGATAAAGTTTTCATAAAATAATTATAGACAAATTTTGGTTATGTAAACATTATAAATAGTTGACATATACTATTTTTTTGTTTATAATAAAAATCATATAAGGGGTATGCCTAGTGGACATAGTTGATGAGAGAATATTGAAGCTTGTTGAATATTTTAAAGAAAATAAATGTAAAGATATTGCTGTTTTTGACTTGAAACAAGACAGCAATTGCAGATACATCATCTTGCTAACAAACGCAAATCAGCAGGCAAATAAAAAATTCGCTTTAACATTTTTAAATGATATGCAAATGCAAGAATATCCAGAAGGTTACAACAAGGGTGAGTGGATAGTGTTTGATTTTGGACAAATAGTAATTCACGCTTTCACTCCGCAAATGAGAGATAAATATAGCCTCGACAAATTATACCACTCTAAAAAAGTTTTAATTAATAAACAAAACAAAAAATAAACAAATTTGTTTTGTTTTTTTTATATTGTATGTTAAAATTGAAATGTTAGGAGCAATATGACTAAAATTTGTTTTGTTTGCACAGGAAACACCTGCCGTTCTATTATGGCAGAGCGACTTATGAAAAAGATGTTGAAGGATAGAAAGATTGAAGATGTCAAGGTTTCTTCTCGTGGCTTAAACGCAAACGGCGAAAACATAACTGACAACGCAAAACAAACTTTAAAAGCTTTTGGAGCATCCTCGTCAAATCGAAAGTCAGTAAAACTTGGAAAAATCGACAAAAATACAACCTATGTGACAATGACAGAGGCGCAAAAGAATTACTTAAATTCAGAAAATGTTATATCCTATAAAGAGCTACTTGGATATGAGATTATAGACCCATACGGGCAAAGTTTGGATGTATATAAAAAGTGCGCAAAAGATTTAATGCAGGGGATAAATATATTGATTGAAAAATTAGAGTTATGGAGATGAAAATATGATAATATTAGCAAGTGACCACGCTGGATATTTACTAAAAGAAGAAATTAAAAAATTCTTTAATAAAGAAAACATCATAGTTATAGATGTTGGTTGCTACTCAAGAGAACAGCCTGACGATTATCCAGACTTTGCAAAAGCTGCAAATCAAAAGGTGATTGAGGACCCTCGTAATGTTGGAATATACATCTGCGGAACAGGAATAGGGATGAGCATAGTTGCTAATAGAAATCCTAAAATAAGAGCGGCACTTTGTATGAATGAAAATTTTGCATCACTTGCAAGAAGGCATAACGATGCAAATGTGCTATGCTTATCTGGTAAATATACCTCGCCTAAAAAGGCAATAAAGATAGTAAAAGTATTTTTAACTACAGATTTCGAAGGCGGTAGACACGCAAGAAGAATAAAAAAATATTGAGGTGAAGAATGGTAAATGTAATTATACCGATAACAAACAACGCAAAAAGGTACAAAAAAATCCTGTCAAGTTTAAGTAGAGCAAACAATGTCGTAGTGCTTGTAGGGGTTGTGAGCAATCAAATTAATGAACTAAACTTTTTAGACAGCGAAAATATTTATATTATTGAGTTTCAAGATAGCTCCAAAATGGAAGAGATTATAAACGGACTACAAAAGTACATTTCTGTAGGCTCAATAATGATAATGCGTAAACCTATTAGCGAGAATGAATTTAATAGTTTTGTCAATAATAATAAAGATGTTGTAACGTGCAGAAGAAATTTAAGCTCCTTTAAAGCAATTCTATTCAACTTTTGGCAAAAGATACTTAAAACCTTCCTGGGCGTTAGGCTTTATGAAGGTGACGCGTCGGTTATATATTTTGCCGAAGATATAGCCTCTGTTATACTTAGTTCGTCCAATTTAAGTTACAATAGCCGTGTTGACAGATGGCGAGGAATTGAACAAGGAACTGTCGTAGTTGAAGGCGAAAGCGTCAAAACAGAAACTGATAAAAAAGCCAATATTAGAAATTTAATTATTTCTTTGATAGCTATTGCCGTCGCAGTTTCCGTAACAACTGTTGTAAGTATATTTGCAAGAGTCAACCTTATTGTAGGTTTACTATTATTCTGCTTAGATTTTATAGCGCTTGCAATCGTTTTGATACTGCTTGTTATAACAATATTTAATAATATTGTAGGTAAAAAACAATTTGGTTATGCATTAGAGATATCACAAAACGAAGAGATAGATGATAAAATCGATGAAGAATATGAAGAAAATGAAGAAAATGAAGAAGTTATCTTAGAGGAGGGTGAAGATGAATAAGGTAAAAATCGGTATTAATGGATTTGGAAGAATAGGACGACTTGTCCTTAGAGCTTGCGCTGGGAGAAAAGATGTTGAGGTTGTTGCAGTAAACGACCCGTTTATTGACCTTGAGTATAGCAAGTATATGTTTACTCACGATACAATTCACGGCAAATTTAATGGAACTTGCGAAATAAAAGATGGTAAACTTGTGGTAAACAAAACGCCTATAACATTTTATGGAGAGAAAGAGCCAAGTTTAATTCCTTGGAAAAATCACGACATTGACGTAGTTATTGAGGCAACAGGTAAATTTACAAAATATGAAGATGCGGTTAAGCATATTGACGCGGGCGCTAAAAGGGTTATAGTTTCTGCACCTGGCAAGAATATGCCAATGTTTGTTATGGGGGTAAACCATAAAGAATACAAGAAGGATATGCTTGTTATCTCAAATGCCTCTTGCACAACAAACTGCCTTGCACCGCTTGTTAAGGTCATAAACGACAATTTTGGCATTGAAGAAGGTTTAATGTCTACTATACACTCAATCACAGCAACACAGCTTACAGTAGACGGACCATCAAAGAAAGATTGGCGAGGCGGACGCGCTGCCTCATACAATATCATACCTTCATCAACTGGCGCGGCTAAAGCAGTTGGAGAGGTTATACCATCACTAAAAGGTAAACTTACAGGTATGAGTTTTAGAGTTCCAACTCTCAATGTTTCAGTCGTAGATTTGACGGCAAGACTTGCAAAGCCTACCACATACGATAAGATTGTATCAGCAATAAAGAAAGCTTCAAATGGCGAAATGAAGGGCATACTCGGCTGGACCGATGACGACGTAGTTTCATCAGATTTTATAGGCGATGAACGTACATCAATTTTTGATGTTAAAGCCGGCATTATGATAAGTCCTACTTTTGTTAAACTTGTTGCTTGGTACGATAACGAATGGGGATACTCAAACAAAACCGTAGATTTAGCCTACTATATATCTAAGGCATAAGGAGTTGTATGGAAGATTTTAAAGAAACAGAAGTCGCCAAAGAAGAAAACTCAGCAAATTACAAAGAGCCTAAAAAAATAAAGCAAAAGCAAAGTAAAAATTTTAATTTCAACTTAATATTATCACTAGTAGCTTTTGTTGGAATAGGTTGCATTGCGATTTCACTTCTTTTAACTCTAGTCTTTGAACGTGATAGCAATCTATCCAATGCCTTCAGTGCCATAGGGCAGGTTATAGCTTACATTTTATGCATTATCCTAGCTTTCTCTTGGGTTAAAGCACACAAAAAATCGATAGTATGGATAGTCTTATATGTAGTATTTGTTGTCACTATAGTTGTTCTATTCATACTTACAGTAAACATATGAAAAACTTTTTAGTAACTATAATTTTATTAGTCTTAATAGTTTTATTTGCTAGCCTCCAATCATATTGGGGAGGCCTAGTTTATTTTGCGCTCAGTTTTTTGATTATCCTATGCATATACTGGATGGTTATTTTTATCTTGCAATACATAATAGATTACTATAAAACATTTGATGAAGATTTTAAATTATATTGTATCCATTTAATCAATTCAACAAGCGTTACAACTGAGCAGGTGAATGAAAATATAGAGTTATATAAAAAGCAATACAAAAAATCTATTATAAGAGATAAGATTATTGATATTTCAAAAATATTAGTTGCCTTATCTATTATGATAGCCTGCATAATAGGTATGATAAACGTCTAATTCGCTATTATTCTCTATTTTTACTGCTATAATTAATTAATTTTTGTTTGCATTTATCAATATAATGTGGTATTATACAAAGAGGCGGTCGGAAAAACAACTTAATATGGTTGTTAATAAAACAAAGGAGTAAATATGTACAAATTCGAAAAAAAAGATAAACAAGGCGTTTTAAAAATTTCAATCTCAAGTGAAGATTGGGAAAAGGCTTTAGAAAAAGCTTATGAAGAAAATAAAGGTAAATTTAATATTCAAGGATTTAGAAAAGGTAAGGCACCAAGAAAGGTTATCGAACAAAATTATGGAGACACCATCTTTTTTGATGACGCTTTTGATATAACTGTTTCAGAGGAATATAGAAAATTCTTAGAGGAAAACACAAATATTATACCAGTTGAGCAACCTCACGTAGAAGACAATACTTTTACAGCAGATAAGGGTTTAGAAGTGACTTTGAAGTTTGACCTTTTACCTGATTTTGAACTTCCATCTTTAAGCGGCTTAAAAGCTAAAAAGGCTGATGTTAAAGTGACAGACGAGCAAGTTGAACAAGAAATTGAAAGAGAAAGACTTTCTCACGCTAGATATGTAGAAACCGACAAGGAAGTAGAGGAAGGTGACTTTGCTGTTATCGACTTTAAAGGTTTTGTTGATGATGTTGCCTTTGAAGGCGGAGAAGCTAAAGATTATAGGCTTGAAATAGGTTCACATACCTTCATCGAGGGCTTTGAAGAGCAAATTATCGGTATGAAAAAGGGTGAAGAGAAGGACATTAAAGTAACTTTCCCTGAAAACTATCACGCAGAGAACTTAAAAGGTAAACCTGCTGTATTTAAGATTAAGCTCAATAAAGTTGAGAAAAAAGAACTTCCTACAATAGATGACAAATACATTTCAGACACTACGGAGTTTGAAAATGTAGAAGAATATAAAAAATCCATCAAAGAAAACCTCATTAAAATGGAAGAAGAGCGGGCTGAGCGTGACTACGAAGTAGCTCTTCTTGATGAAATTGCAGACAAGTGCAATATTGAAGTACCACAGTCTATGATTGACCACGAAGTTCATCATATGGTTGAGGATTTTGAGCACAGACTTTCTCACCAAGGTATGACCTTGCAGGCTTATCTTGACTATGTTGGAAAGACATTAGACGAGTTTAAAAAAGAAAGAGAAGAGGATGCAAACAAAAATATTAAAACAAGACTTGTCTTACAAAAATTAATTTCGCAGAATAATATTACCGCAAGTAGTGAAGAATTAGATAAGAACATTGAAGAATATGCATCAAGATATCAAATGACACTTGAAGACTTCAAGAAGGCTATGTCTCCAAACGACTATGCTTATTTTGAAAACAATGTCATTATGACAAAAGTTTTAGACTTAATCAAATCTAAAAATGCATAAAAACTATAAAAATTGGGAGGATAATTATGTTAATTCCTATGGTTGTTGATCAAACAGGAAATAGCGAAAGATCATATGATATTTACTCAAGATTACTAGAAGATAGAATTATATTTTTAAATGGGGAGATTGACGATAATGTTGCTAACATTGTTGTTGCACAACTCATCTATCTAGAGGGCAAAAACCCTAATAAAGATATATTCATATATATTAATAGCCCAGGGGGGAGCGTCTCTGCTGGTCTTGCAATATATGACACAATGAAATACATTAAATGCGACGTTTCAACAATTTGTGTTGGAAGAGCGGCATCAATGGGTGCATTTTTGCTTGCGGGAGGAACTAAAGGCAAACGCTTTGCTCTTCCTAATAGTGAAATTATGATACACCAGCCACTAGGTGGGGCTCAAGGTCAAGTGAGTGATATACAAATTCAGGCTAATCATATTCAATATATAAAAGAAAGAATGAACAAAATGCTTAGCGAAAACACAGGTAAACCACTTGAGATAGTTGAAAAAGATACAGATAGAGATAACTATATGACAGCACAGGAGGCTAAAGATTACGGAATAATAGACGAGATTTTCGTATCAAGAAAGAAACAAAGTAAGGAGGCTTAATGTCTGAATTAGAATGTAAATGCAGTTTTTGTGGAAAAAGTCAAAAAGACGCAAAAAAACTGGTTGCAAGTCCAAACGGAGATGCATTTATTTGTGATGAGTGCATAGAAATTTGTAAGGATATTATCACAGATATTACAAAAAAATCTACTTTTGAAAAGATTGAATTGCCTACGCCAAGTGAGATAAAAGAGAAACTTGACGAGTATATTGTGGGGCAAGACGAGGTTAAGAAGGTGCTTGCAGTCGCTGTTTATAACCACTACAAAAGACTTAATTACAATCTCACAAAAACTGATAACGATACTAGCGATGTCGAACTAGAAAAAAGTAATATTTTAATGGTTGGACCTACTGGTTCTGGGAAAACTCTTCTTGCAAAAACGCTTGCAAAGGTTTTAAAGGTCCCTTTTGCTTCCGCTGATGCAACGACGCTTACAGAGGCTGGTTATGTCGGCGATGATGTCGAAAATATTTTACTCAAACTTATCCAAAATGCTGACTATGATATAGAAAAAGCTCAAAGAGGAATTATATATATTGACGAGATAGACAAAATCGCCAGAAAAACGCAAAATGTTTCTATCACAAGAGATGTTGCGGGCGAGGGTGTTCAACAGGCACTTTTAAAAATTCTTGAAAGCACTGTTGCCTCTGTTCCACCACAAGGCGGAAGAAAACATCCTCATCAAGAGATGCTTCAAATCGATACTACAAATATCTTGTTTATATGCGGAGGGGCTTTTGTAGGTCTAGATAAAATAATTGAGGCAAGAGAAAATGATACAACTCTTGGATTTAATGCAAAGATTGAGTCTCAAGAGGAGAAAGAAAAGAAAAATTATATAAAAGATATTCAACCAAATGACCTTATCAAATTCGGGCTTATACCAGAATTTGTTGGTAGACTTCCGGTAGTTGTAGGTCTTGATGAGCTTGATGAAAATGCGCTTGTTAAGATTTTAACTGAGCCTAAGAACTCTATAATAAAACAATATAACCTTATGTTTAAGATTGACGGTATTAATATAGAGTTTTCAGAGGATGCTATTCAAGCAATAGCTAAAAAGGCTATGGAGCTTAAAACAGGCGCTAGGGGATTACGAACAATTATTGAAGGCAAGATGAATAGACTAATGTATGAGGCTCCAAGTTATAAGGATATAGAGAAGATTGTTGTAAATTCAAACTTTATAGAACTTGAAAACGCACAACCTGAGATAATTAGAAAGTCTGATAGTAAAGCGGTTTGTTAGATTTAATAAAATCATAAGTTATTTATTAACTTTTCCAAATTGATTAAGCACTAAAAAAGTCTAGCATTAAGCTAGACTTTTTTGCTTTATCCATAGCAAAAATAGGACTATTATGTTATAAATTTATAACTTTAACATAATAGTGCTATATACATTTTTGCGTAATTATTTTGTCAACATTAATTTGCAATGCATATAAACTTTTAGGAGGATATATGCGAAGATTTTTTAATATACTTGACAATAACAATAGGAGTGATAACTTTATCACCGCACAAAATACAAGAGAGGATATCATAGGGGAACTTGACGCAATAATTCAGTATGAAAACCATATAGTTCAAACAAATGATGAAAGGGCAAGAGAAACCTTAAGAGACATAGTGAAAGAGGAGAAACTTCACGTAGGTCAATTATTTGGACTTCTTTTCAGTTTAGACCCCGAGTCAAAAATCCAATTTGAAAAGGGCTTAAATGAGTTTAATAGTTTAAATTAATCCAGCAAAAGTGATTTGTACTACATAAAATTTGACTCGAATTTACAAAAATCTAAGGATAAATTTAGAAACGTTTAATGAGATTGTTTTATGTTATTATACTACTTTTCAACATCTCGCTTTAGCATTTTAGTAAATTTAGTATTTTGCCTTTTAAAATAATTTGGTATATTTTAACCCGCTATCTTTTCAAATGTTATCATAACCACAAAAAAAAGAGACTTTTAAAAGAAGTCTCTTTGTCTTTGTATTTCGTATAAGCAAGCGGTAGTTGCACAAGCAACATTTAGCGAGTCTATTCCTTTTTTCATAGGTATCTTTACTGCTTGATTCGCAATATCATTATAAAATTTACTTAACCCAACCGTTTCGTTACCTATAAGTAACAAGGTAGGTTTTGTAAAATCGCAGTCCTGTAATCGGCAAGTTGCTTGCAATGAAGTAGCTACAATTTGTAAATCAGAATGATTTGTCTTAATGTTATCAATAATTTCATTAAAAGTATTGCTAGAGTCTATAAAGGTAATTGGAACTTTAAAAAATGAGCCCATTGATGCCGTTATTACTTCACAATCATATATGTCAATAGAATGACCTGAATAAAATATTTGCGACACATTTAATGCATCACAACTTCTAATTATTGTACCCATATTTCCTTTTTTGGAAGGTCTGTCTAAAAGAATATAGACTGGATTTTCGTTATCTATAATAGCTGACTGAACATTCTTTTTTACTAGTGCCAAAATTTCGCTTTTAATATCTTTGCTACTAAGATTATTCATTAACTGTTGTGATAAAATATAATTTTTGTCAGCTAAAGATAGTATGCTTTTTGCCCAGTCCGACAATTCTTTATCACTCGAAAAAATAAAAGCATCAATATCCCAACCATACGCTATTGCCTCTTTAATATTTTGTACTCCTTCAACAAAAAATAAGCCCAATTGATTACGTTTACCTCGATTATTTTTTAGTGCCAATATTTGCTGATAAGTGGCGTTTTCTTTTCCAATATAAATTTTCTTCATAAATCATATTCTAACATATTTTTGTTAAATTTAATAGTATTTTTACTATATTTATTTAAATAACCATATTTAAAACTTGGGAAATCATTTTAGATGAATAAACTAAAAATCAAAAGAAATTTAATATTTTGAATTGAGCAAAATAATACATTGTAGGTTTTTACCATTTGTAATCCGCAAGGCAAGAAAAATTTGAATTTTATATCTCTAAATCACACGTCAGTTTGCAGCTTTGCGAGAAGTCAAATATGGTGCGATAAACACCCTAAAAATCTGACGATTTTCAGGGAACCCAAAAAATGCCCCACAAATCTCACAATTTGCGGGGAGCCCCAGAAACCCGTGGGTTCGACCCCTTTAATAAAAAAAGTTGCTCTTCGCAACTAGTTTCTCTTTTGTTTTGATTTTTTGGTGCGGGCGGTGGGAGCCATCACCCTAAAAATCTGACGATTTTCAGGGAACCCGGCGAACCCGTGGGTTCGACTCCTTTAATAAAAAAAGTTGCTCTTCGCAACTAGTTTACCTTTTGTTTTACTTTTCTGGTGCGGGCGGTGGGAGCCATCACCCTAAAAATCTGACGATTTTCAGGGA